>CAXTNQ010000093.1:1627-10960 GCA_964245745.1 uncultured Jatrophihabitantaceae bacterium | reverse complement strand
GATGGGACGGGGCCGCGCACTGCCAGCCGAGCAGGTCGAGCCCGACGCCGCAGGACGCCAGTACCAGCAACAGGGTCAAGCCGAGGGCCAGCAGCCGGCTGAGGTACCACCAGGCGGCCAGCAGACGTTCGCCAGGCGCCGCCGGCCGGAGCCGGGCCGCCACGTTGATCAGCGTGAACGGCAGCAGCACCAGCCAGAGCGCCCGCCCCGGCGAGCCGGAGGTCAGGCCGCCCCACACGTAGCCTTCGAGCGGGGCTCCCGTGCCGGCGTCGGTCCGCTCGGCGGACGGTCCGGCGACGTCGTCCCGCTCGGCCAGCAGCCGGGGGCGGTAGAAGCCGGCGATGCCGTCGCCGGCGACCTGGGTGACGAGGGGTCGATCGAGCAGGTCCTGCGGCGGCGTCCCGGACACCCCGTGGACGCGCAGCTCGACCACGTCGGTTACGTCCATGCGCCCTACAATCGATGCGGTGAGTGGGGATAGCTTGCCGGTAGCGGCTGACTGCGCATAGTCGCCCATGAGCACCACGCTGATCAACATCGCGATCGTCTTCGCGCTGATCCTGCTCGAGGCCCTGTTCGTCGCCTCCGAGATCGCCCTGGTTTCGCTGCGCGACAGCCAGGTCCAGGCGTTGGCCGAAACCGGTCGGCGGGGGGCCGCCGTGGCCCGGCTGGCCAGCGACCCCAACCGCTTCCTGGCCACCGTCCAGATCGGCGTCACCCTCACGTCGCTGCTGTCCAGCGCCTTCGGGGCGGTGACGCTGTCCGATCAGGCGAAGGAAGCCCTGGTGGGGGCCGGCATGTCGGACGGCCTCGCCGCCGTTCTCGGCTTCATCGGCGTCACTGTCGTCATCTCCTTCGTCACCCTGGTCATCGGCGAACTGGTCCCCAAGCGGCTGGCCCTGCAGCGCCCGGAAGGGGTGGCCCAGGCGTTCAGCCCCACGCTCAACCGGCTCGCGGCGGCGGCTCGTCCCTTCATCTGGCTGCTCTCCAAGTGCACGAACGGCCTGGTGCGGTTGTTCGGTGGCGATCCGGCCACCGGGCGCGAACCGATCACCGAGGACGAGCTCCGCGGGCTGGTGGCCGCACACGAGTCCCTGACCAACGACGAGCGCCGGCTCATCGACGAGGTGTTCGCGGCCGGTGAGCGGACGGTCAGCGAGGTCATGGTGCCGCGGACCGAAGTGATCTTCCTGGACGCCATCACTCCGGTGGCCACGGCGGCCAAGCGGGCGGGGGACTCGCCACACTCGCGCTACCCGGTGATCGGCCAGGACCCGGACGACGTCCTCGGCTTCGTGCACATCCGCGACCTCGTGCTCGCCGACGATCCCCCTGACCGCCATCGGACCGTGCGGGAGGTCATGCGCGAGGTCAAACGCGTGCCCGGCTCGAAGAACGTGCTGGCCGCGCTGTCGGAGATGCGCCGCGAGGGGCAACACATGGCGATCGTCGTCGACGAGTACGGCGGGACCGACGGCATCGTCACGCTCGAGGACGTCATCGAAGAAGTGATCGGCGACATCCGCGACGAGTACGACCGGACCGGGACCGGGCCGCGTCGGCTCGTCGGCGGAGTCGTCGATCTGGACGGGCGGGTCAACCTGGACGAGCTGTCCGAGTTGACCGGCCTCGTGTTGCCCGAAGGCCCGTACGAGACGGCGGCCGGCTACGTCATGGCGTCGCTCGGGCGGCTCCCGGCGCTGGGCGACGACGTCGAGTTCGACGGCTACCGCATTGCCGTCACGGCGGTCGAAGGGCTGCGCGCCGCCCGGCTGCGCGTGACTCCGCCGACGCCGTCCGAACCGGTGCCGGTGGCCGTCGATTGACGATGTAGGACGTCCTGTCAGAATCAGCTTCATGCCGACCGGTGAGCGCGCGACCGCGCGGGTGTTCTCCGGTATTCAGCCCACCGCGGCCTCGTTCCATCTCGGTAACTACCTGGGCGCCGTGCGGCAGTGGGTCGCGCTGCAGGACACTCACGACGCGTTCTACGGCATCGTCGATCTGCACGCGCTGACCCTCGAGCCGCCGGCACCCGATGATCTTCGGCACCGGACGAGAGTGGCCGCCGCCCAGTTGCTCGCGGCCGGTCTCGACCCTGATCGGTGCACGTTGTTCGTGCAGAGTCAGGTGCCCGAACATCCGCGGCTGTCGTGGGTGCTGGAGTGCCTGACCGGTCACGGCGAGGCCAGTCGGATGATCCAGTTCAAGGACAAGTCGGCGCGTGGCGAGCGGGTGTCGGTCGGACTGCTGACCTATCCCACGCTGCAGGCCGCCGACATCCTGCTGTACCAGGCCGACCTCGTCCCCGTCGGCGAGGACCAGCGCCAGCATCTCGAGCTGACCCGCACCCTCGCCGAGCGGTTCAACGCGCGGTACGGCACCACCTTCGTCGTCCCCGACGCGTACATCCCGCGGGAGACGGCCAAGATCCTCGATCTGCAGGACCCGTCGGCCAAGATGAGCAAGTCGGCCGGCGAGGCAGGCACCGTGTTCCTGCTCGACGACCCGACCGTGCTGGCCCGCAAGTTCCGGCGCGCGGTCACCGATACGGACACCGACGTGCGCTTCGACCCGGACGCCAAGCCCGGGGTGTCCAACCTCTTGATCATCCTCGCGGCGGTTACCGACGACGAGCCGTCTCGCGTAGCCGAGAACTTTGCCGGCAGCGGGTACGGCGCACTGAAATCTGCCGTCGCCGACGCGGTGGCAGCGTTCGCCGAGCCGTTCGCGAAGCGCACGGCCGAGCTGCTCGACGACCCGGCCGAGCTCGACCGCCTGCTCGCGGTCGGCGCCGAGCGGGCACACGCGGTCGCCGCTACCACGCTGCAGACGGCGTACGACCGCGTCGGGTTCTTGCCGGCAGCACCGGCATGATCACCGCCGCGGGGGCAGACGGGGCCATGCTCGGAGTGGCTATCGCCATTCCCGAGCCGTACGCCGCCGTCCTCACCGGGTGGCGGCACCGGGCGGCCGACCCGCAGGCCGACCTCATCTGGCCGCACGTCACGCTGCTCCCGCCGACGCCGATCGACCGTCACGACCTGCGCAAGGTCGACGCCCACCTCACCGACGTCGCGGCGGCCGGAGCGCCGTTCGTGATGCACCTGTCCGGCACGGGCACATTCCGTCCGGTGTCGCCGGTGGTGTACGTGCAGGTGGCCCGCGGGGTCGCCGACTGCGAACTGCTGGAGAAGACGGTGCGCGCCGGCCCGCTCTACCGGGATCTCGACTTTCCGTACCACCCGCACGTCACCGTGGCCCAAGGCGTGTCCGACGATGCGCTCGACGACGTGTACGAGGGCCTGTCGGGATTCCTCGCGCGCTTCACCGTCGAGCGCTTCGCCGCCTTCGAGCGTGACGAGAGGGGTACCTGGCACATCCGGCGCGAGTACGAGCTGGGGGACGGGTGGGACTAGTCGGCCGTGCTCGCGCGCCGCGCGAGTTCGCGGCGGTAGCCCAGAGGGGCCGACAGTGAGTGGCATCGTCTCCAAGGCCCGGGACGGCGCGGGCCGGAGGTGGCGGCAGGCGAAGGAACGGCACTACTGGCTGCGCCATCTCGTCGCGGCGTGGGGGCGCTTCCAGAGCAACAACGGCGGCCAGTACGCGGCCGCCCTGACTTACTTCAGCTTCCTCGCGCTGTTCCCGCTCATCCTGCTCGGCGTGTCGATCGTCGGCTTCGTCCTGGCCGGGAACGCCAAACGCGAGCAGGACCTCTTCGACAAGATCAGCTCCGGGCTGCCGGGCGGTTTCGGCGACACCGTGAAGCAATCGGTGCAAACGGCGATCGACCACCGGACGAGCGTCGGCATCATCGCGCTCGCCGGCATCCTGCTCACCGGACTCGGCTGGGTCGCCAACCTGCGGGCCGCGACGAACGCGGTGTGGGGTGTGCAACGTCCCAAGCGCAACATCGTCATGACCAAGCTGCTCGACCTCGGCGTGTTGGTCGGCCTCGGCGTGGGTGTTCTGGTGTCCGTCGGCCTGACCACGGTGGGCACCGCGCTCGCCGGCCGGATACTCGACGCCGTCGACGTGCACTTCGTCGGGGCCGGCACACTGGCCGCGGTGATCGGCATCGCGCTCGCGATCGCCGGCGACGTGCTGATCTTCGGATGGCTCATCGTCCGGCTGCCGCGCGTGACCGCACCGTTCGGTGTCGTGCTGCGGGGTGCGCTGCTGGCCGCGATCGGCTTCGAGGTACTCAAGCTCATCGGCACGGCCTACATCGCCAACGTGACCAAGAGCCCGACCGCGGGACCGTTCGGCAGCGTCGTCGGCATCCTGGTCTGGGTGTACCTCGTGGCCCGCTACCTGTTGTTCTGCACGGCCTGGACGGCGACCGCGGTGGCCGCCCCGGTATCGCCGGCGGCGAGCGAAGCTGCGCTGGCCGAACTCGTCGGGACTTCGAACGGGGCACGCGGCGCCGGCCGGCCAACGCCGGGTATCTCGCCGTCCGCGGTCGCGTCGTCGCTCGTCGGGGCCGGCTTTGCGGTGGGCGCGGCGGCGACGGCTTGGATCGGCCACCGGCTGCGCCGGAACTGAAGGGTGGCCGACTTCGTCGCTGCGGTCGACCAGGGCACGACCAGCACGCGATGCATGATCTTCGACCGTGCCGGCACCGAGGTGGCCAGGCACCAGCTCGAGCACACGCAGCTGCTGCCCCGAGCCGGTTGGGTCGAGCACAACCCGGTCGAGATCTGGGAGCGAACGAGCGCCGTACTGCAGATCGCCCTGGATCAACGCCGACTGAGGGCGTCCGACGTCGCGGCCCTGGGCATCACCAACCAGCGCGAAACGACGCTGGTCTGGAACCGCCGCACCGGACGTCCCTACGGCAACGCGATCGTCTGGCAGGACACCCGTACCGCCGCGGCCATGCGAGCGCTCGACGAGGACGGCCACGGTGACCTGATCCGGTCGCGTACCGGGCTGGTACCCGCCACCTACTTCGCGGCCGGCAAGCTGCATTGGCTGCTCGAACACCTGGACGGCCTGCGGGCGGACGCCGAGCGAGGCGACGCCCTGTTCGGCACGGTCGACAGCTGGCTGGTGTGGAACCTGACCGGCGGCGAACACCTCACCGACGTGACCAACGCCAGCCGCACGATGCTCATGAACCTCGAGACCCTCGACTGGGACGACGACCTGCTCGACCTGTTCGAGGTGCCCCGCGGCATGTTGCCGGTGATCCGTCCGTCCGCGCCGTCCGAGCCGTTCGCTACGGTCCGCCGGCCGTCGACACTCGCCGGCGTGCCGATCGCCGGCGTGCTCGGTGACCAGCACGCGGCCATGGTCGGCCAGACCTGCTTCGCGGCCGGCGAGGCCAAGAACACCTACGGCACAGGCAATTTCCTCTTACTGAACACCGGCAACACCATCGTGCGCAGCCAGCACGGACTGCTGACCACCGTCGCCTACCAGCTCGGCGTGCAGCCTCCGGCGTACGCCCTCGAAGGTTCGAGCGCCGTCACCGGCTCCGCCGTCCAGTGGTTGCGCGACCAGCTCGGCATCATCTCCGGGGCGGCCGAGATCGAGTCGCTGGCCGGCCAGGTCGCGGACAACGGTGGCGTGTACTTCGTCCCGGCGTTCTCCGGCCTGTTCGCGCCGTACTGGCGCAGCGACGCGCGTGGTGCCATCGTCGGACTGTCGCGATACAACACCAACGCCCACCTGGCCCGGGCCACGTTGGAAGCCATCTGCTACCAGACCCGCGACGTGGCCGAAGCCATGACGGCGGACGCCAACCTCTCCCTCGACGTGCTGCGGGTGGACGGTGGCGTGACGGCGAACGACCTGTGCATGCAGCTGCAGGCCGACGTGCTGGGTGTTCCGGTCAGCCGTCCGGTGATCGCCGAGACGACGGCGCTGGGCGCCGCCTACACCGCCGGCCTCGGGGTCGGAATGTGGTCCGGTCCGGAGGCGCTGCGACGCATGTGGCGGGAGGGTCGGCATTGGGACCCGCAGTGGGACGAGGCGGCGCGCGAACGGGGGTACGCGGGCTGGCGCAAGGCCGTCACCCGCACACTGGACTGGACGGACGACTGACTCGTGACTGACCGGAGGACGCGTGGCCGACCTACAGTTGTCGCCGCAGGCTCGGGCGGACGCGATCCGGCGGATGGTCGACACGCCCGAACTCGATGTACTGGTCGTCGGCGGCGGAGTGGTCGGGGCCGGTGCGGCGCTGGATGCGGTGACCCGCGGCCTGTCCACCGGCATCGTCGAGGCGCGGGACTGGGCGAGCGGGACGTCCAGCCGGTCGAGCAAGCTGATCCACGGCGGCCTGCGCTACCTGGAGATGCTCGACTTCGGCCTGGTGCGCGAGGCCCTGCGTGAACGCAGTCTTCTGCTGCAGCGGCTGGCTCCGCATCTCGTTCGGCCCGTGCCGTTCCTGTACCCGCTGCAACACCGTGGTTGGGAGCGGCCCTACGTCGGCGCAGGCGTGCTGCTCTACGACGTGCTCAGCCGCACGTCCGAGGACGGCGGCGGGCTGCCGCATCACCGGCACCTGAGCCGGCGGCGTGCGCTACGCGAGGTGCCGGGGCTGAAGAAGTCGGCGCTGACCGGAGCCGTGCAGTACTGGGACGCGCAGGTCGACGACGCCCGGCACACCATGATGCTCGTCCGCACGGCCGCGTCCTACGGCGCGCTGGCCGCCAACCGCGTCCGGGTGCTCGACTTCGAACGCGAGGCGGGACGGGTCACCGGCGTCTCGGCGGTCGACCTCGAGACCGGCCAGCCGGTGGTGGTGCGCGCCAAGCAGGTGATCAACGCCACCGGCGTGTGGACGGACGACACGCAGGAGTTGGCCGACACCCGAGGGCAGATCCACGTGCGGGCGTCGAAGGGTGTGCACCTCGTGGTGCCGCGTGACCGGCTGCGGTCGTCCACCGGCATCATCTTGCGCACCGAGAAGTCGGTGCTGTTCGTGATCCCGTGGGGCCGGCACTGGATCATCGGCACCACTGACACCGACTGGGCGCTCGACAAGGCGCATCCCGCGGCCAGTGCCGGCGACATCGACTACCTGCTCGAGCACGTCAACACTGTGCTGACCTCGCCGCTCACCCGCGCGGACGTCGAGGGTGTCTACGCGGGCTTGCGTCCCCTGCTGCAGGGCGAGTCCGAGTCGACGTCGGAGCTGTCGCGCGAGCACGTCGTCAACCATCCGGTGCCCGGGTTGGTCGTCGTGGCCGGCGGCAAGTACACCACCTACCGCGTGATGGCCGCCGATGCCGTGGACGAGGCCGTCCGCGGCATGGACCAGCGCGTGCCACCCTCGTGCACCGACCGCACGCCGCTGGTCGGCGCCGACGGCTTCGCGGCACTGTGGAACCAGCGGCAGCGCCTCGCCGCCGCGTCCGGGCTGCACGTGGTGCGCATCGAACACCTTCTGCGTCGCTACGGTTCGCTGATCCACGAGGTGCTCGACGCCCTACGCATGGATCCCGCGCTCTCGACGCCGCTACCCGGTGCCGACGACTATCTGCAGGTCGAGGTCCGCTACGCGGTCACGCACGAGGGCGCGCGACACCTGGACGACGTCCTGGCTCGGCGCACCCGGATCTCCATCGAGGCGTGGGACCGGGGGATCGCCGCCGCGCCGGTCGTGGCCGCGCTGATGAGCGGCCCGCTCGGGTGGGACGACGAGCAGCAGGTACGCGAGGTCGAGCACTACCTGGCGCGGGTGGCCGCCGAGCGCGCGTCCCAGGACCAGCCCGACGACGCCACCGCGGACGCGGCCCGGTTGGACGCGCCGGAGATCGTCCCGCTGGCCTGACCCGTCTGCCTGCTTGCGTTGCGGCCGCCGTCAGGCGGCCTCGCGCCAGGCGTCGGCGAGGGCGACGTAGCTGTCGCGGCGGCGAGCCCGGTGCAGTCCCGGCGTCACGACGATGACCTCGTCGGCCTGAGCCGCGTCCTTGAGCTGGCGCAGTCGTTCCGCGACGAGCTTCGGTTCACCGGTAATCATGCGGTCGTCGCGGGCCCGAGCGGTGCGGAACGCGGCCGACCGCGCGAACTCGTCGACGTCCTCCGGACGCAGCGGCTCGCGGATCCCGCGGCGCAGGTTCGCGATGGTGAGCGTCCAGCCCGCTTCGAACGTGCGGACCGCGTCGTCGTCGTCGCTCGCGAAGGCCAGTACGGAAATGGCCGAGTACGGCTCGGCTCCGTCCTCATGCGGCGTGAAGTCCCGGCGGTAGTCGCGCAAGGCCTCGACCGCGAGGTCCGGGCTCATGTGGTGGGCGAAAACCGCGCGCATACCGTTCACTGCGGCGAACCGTGGGCCGTACGGGCTCGAGCCGAGGACGAACAGCTCGGGCTGATCGGGCACCTGCGGGGCGACGGTCAGGCCGGCGTACGGGTGGTCGGGCGGGAAGGCGCTGGACTCGAAGCCGAGGAAGCCGAGCAGCTCGCCGACCTGGGCCGGGAACTCGGCCGCAGGATCGGTGGTCATGCCACGTCGCAGGACGTACGCGGTCAGCGGGTCGGTCCCCGGCGCGCGTCCGAGGGCGAGGTCGACGCGTCCCGGGTACATGGCGAGCAGCGTGCGGAACGTCTCGGCCACTTTGAACGGGGCGTGGTTGGGCAGCATGATGCCGCCGGCGCCGATCCGGATCCGCTCGGTGTGGGCGCCGAGGTGCGCGGTCAGCAGCTCCGGAGCGCTGCAGGCCAGGCTCGTCATGTTGTGGTGCTCGGACACCCAGTAACGCCGGTATCCGGCAGCTTCGGCCGCCTGTGCGAGCTCGACCGCCCCGCGGATCGACGCCGTCGCCGATTCGCCGTACTCGATGCCGACGAAATCCAGTACGCCCAGCGGAAGGTCCTGCGCCATACCGTTCTAAGTCCCTGGCGTCGGCCGGAATTCCGGCCCCCGCACCGCCGTCCGGCACGATGAGCCGGTGACCTTCGCGGCCCGGCTCGCTGCGCCGCAGCGAGTATCGACGCTCGAGTTGTTCTTCGACCTCGTCTTCGCCTTCACGATCACTCAGGTGTCCACGGTGATCATCGATTCACCGGACGGCGCGGGCGTCGCTCGGGCGGCTGTCGAACTATCGGTGATCTTCTGGATGTACGGCGGATACGCGTGGCTGACCAACGTGCACAGTCCGACAACCTTCCCGCAGCGACTGGTGTTGCTCGTCGCTATGGCGGCGTTCTTCGTCGTCGCGCTGTGTGTGCCGGATGCGTTCGGCACGAACGGCATTGCGTTCGGTGTGGCGTACATAGTGATCAACATCGTGCACAGCGTCGGCTTCATCGTTTACGGACGGGGCAATCTCCCGGCCATCGGACGGTTGCTGGCGTTCAACCTGGTGAGCGCCAGCCTCGTCC
>CAXTNQ010000093.1:0-1617 GCA_964245745.1 uncultured Jatrophihabitantaceae bacterium | reverse complement strand
GTCCTGATCGCCGGGTGGACGCACGGGACGGCCGACTGGGTGCTGTGGCTGGCGGCCATCGCCGTGCAGTTCGTGACGCCGCGCCTGACGGCGGATCGCGATGGCTTTCACGTGAGCGTCGCGCACTTCGCCGAACGTCACGGGTTGGTCATCCTCATCGTGCTCGGCGAATCCCTCGTCAGCATCGGCGTGTCCGGCGAGCACGAGCGGGTGACGCTCCCGGTGGTGGGCGGGATCGTGGCGGGACTAGTGGCCCTCGCCGCGATGTGGTGGGTGTACTTCGTGGGCGACGACGAGCGGGCCGCCCAGGCGATGGAGGCCGCTCCCGACGGCCGTCGGCCCATGCTGGCGATCGCCGCCTACTTCGTGGCGCACCTGATCATGATCTTCGGCGTGGTCACGTTGGCCGCCGGTGCGCGGCTGTCGGCGACGCACCTCACCGGCGCACCGGCGTCCGGGTCCAGCGCGTGGCTGCTCGGCATCGGCGGCGGGATCTATCTGGCCGGCGCGGCTGCGTTCCGCCGGTCGCTGCGCTTCGCGTCACCGTGGGGACGCGCCGGGTGCGCGGTGGTGTGCCTGGTTACTGTCCCGATCGGCCTGCACGTTTCTGCCGCCGCTCAACTCGTCGCCATCGGCGCCGTGATGGCAGTGGCCGCGGCTGGCGATCCGCTGCGCGCGTCCTCGCTGCGCTGAGTCCGCCTCTGTCTTGTGCAGACGGGCAGCCGTCACGCCTATGCAGACGGGCGGCCGTCGCGGGGTCCGAACGCGGTAAGGGCGTCGACATCGCTGGCTCGTCCTCGAACGTAGTAGTCGGCCCACTCGGCCGCCTGCGGGTAGGTCGAGTCGGCGACGATCGCGGCGACGGCGGCGTCTACGTCGATAGCGGTGTGGTGCACAGTCACGTCGCCCTCGTGCAGCAAGGCCCAATTGCCGCCAGCGCGGCCGTAGGGCATTCCGATGCTGCCGGAGTTGATCACGAGCCGCCGGTCGACCAACCGAACGAACGGCATGTGGGTGTGTCCGCAGACGACGGTGGTCACGGCATCGGGCAGGCCGGCGAAGACCTCCGTCCAGCGTGGCAGGCGACTGTCGACGAGAACCACCTCGTCGTCGGCGCGCGGGCTGCCGTGACAGAACACCGTCGGTCCGAATCCCTCGATGGGCAGGATAATCGGATGCGGTAAAGCGGCCAGGAAACTGACGTCGTTGCCGGAGAGCTGCTGCGCGGCCCACGGCGTGATCTCGTCCGGTATCTCGATGGGTTCGCCACGCGCAAGTGCGACAAGCTCACGGTCTGCGTTGCCGCGCACGAGCCGAACCTGGTCGCCGAGCTCACGCAGCCTGGCGAGAACTTGGCGAGGCTGCGGGCCTGACGCATGATCGCCGGTCACCACGATGACGTCCGCCTGCTCGACGACCGGCTCGGCCAGCACGGCGTCCAGGACCGGTAAGACGCCATGGATGTCGGACAGCACCGCAACCGTCGCCACCATTGGTTAAGCATGCCCGTGCGCGGTGTCGGCGACGAGGACGTCGGTGAGAGGCGCGCCAGCGCGCGACTTCACCGCGAGATGCGCGACGACGGCACGCGCTGGTCCCGTGATACGTCGTCAGAAC
>CAXTNQ010000092.1:0-10978 GCA_964245745.1 uncultured Jatrophihabitantaceae bacterium | reverse complement strand
TACGTACGCCGCGCGACGTCACCGACAATCTCCGTCCCGTCGACCCCCAGCCACTCGCACCAGCCGAAACCCCATAGCGGCGTTCGCCTCGGCGTCTCGACACCGACCCACTACGGCAATCCATGAGCGCAGTCAGCCCTGCGAGCCGGATACTTGAGGGCTACAGCCGACATCCCTGGCGTCGATTGACGCTGCGGCACCGCCTACGCCCAGCGCCACGGCCGAGGCGTACAGCTGCGAAGCTGAGGCAGGCGAACCTAATTGTCGCAGCCGCGCATATCCAACGGCGTCTCACCACGGGGCGGGTAAGAGGCCCGGCGCATTTTCGGCGATCTGCGACCGTCTCACCGAGCGTGGCAGGCCTGAGGCGTCGCGGTCCGAACCGCCGAACACCTCGACAACGCTGAGACGTTGCCCTACCGCGTATTTCACCTCGACGGAACGCTTGTGCAGTGACAAAAAATTGCCGACGAGGCTGAGTGCAGATCAAGGACGATAGAGAATCGCTTGCGATCGCAGACGATTCTTGGTGGAGCTGCGGGGATTTGAACCCCGGACCCCCTCGATGCGAACGAGGTGCGCTACCGGACTGCGCTACAGCCCCAAACCGGAGGCCTCACCCTAGCAGGGCTGGTCCCTCAGCTGGCCCGGCGCCGCAGCTCGTCCGGTTCGTAGAGCCCGGACAGGTCGACAGTATCCATCGCTTGCAGAGCCAGGTCCTCGTCGTCGATCCGCACCACCGAGTCGTGCGCGTCGTCCTCGTCGCGAGCGGGCGGCATGGCCCGCGGACGCGGATGACGAGTCGTCGTCCGCGTCTCACGAGCCTGCCGTCGTACCTGGTCGCGACGGGCCCGCACGCGTAGGGACCACAGGTAGCCGGCCAGAGCGGCCACGAACGCGACAGCCAGCGCCCACCCGACGCCGCCTCGCAGGACCGCCCAGGCCAGGGTCACCACGCAACCGCCGATCAACAGCGTGAGCGCGCGACGGCGGCGCGTCATCATGCTTCGTCGGGCATCGGACGTCTCCGCCGATGCGGTCTCGTCTCTGGCCACGGTTCCCTCCCGGAGTCGCGGACCACGGCGGCGACTCGCCACGCCGGTCAGGTTGGTCGAACGAACGGCTCGTCGCGAGAGACGTCCCCGGGGCAGTCCGGCCGGTCGTTGCACGATCATCGGCACAACGACCAGCATCCAGAGCACCGCGAGCCCAGCGACGGTGATCATCGGGGACGGCATCGCCAGGTCTCCTCTCGTCACATCAGCCACACAAGTCACACGACGGTAATGGCGCGTCCGGGTTGCTCAGGGCAGGCGCGACGGCGTGTCGAACAGGGGGGAACCGACGAGGCAGCTAACTCCTGTCTCTATCGTCGCCCAGTCACCGCTCCCGCCGCGAACTCGCGCTCGCGCGAGGCGGCCGACTAGGCGGAAGATGTCGCCGCTATCGGCGGAGCTGGCAAGTCCGGCAGGCGCGACAACACCGGCCGGCTGCGCTCCTCAGTGGTGATGGCGAAGGCCACGTGGTCGCGCCAGCCACCGTCGATGTTGAGGAACCGCTCGTAGTACGCCTCACGACGCAGGCCCAGCTTCTCGACCACGCGCAGGCTGGCCTTGTTCTCGGGCCGGATGTCGATCTCGACGCGGTGCAGACCCGCGGTCGTCAGGCAGTGGTCGATGACCAGGGCCACGGCCGTCGGCGTGACTCCGCGGCCGGCGACCGCCGAGTCGATCCAGTAACCGATCGTGCAGGACTGCAGCGCTCCGTGGACGATGTTGGACACGTTCACCTGTCCGACGAAGCGCCCGCCGTAGTTCACGACGAACGGCAACATGGTGCCGTTGCGCGCGGCCCGCCGCAGCGCGGCGTGAACCGGCGGCCACGCCGACATGATGTGCCGGTCGGCCCAGCCCAGCTGCGACGTCGGCTCCCACGGCGCGAGCCACGGCTGATTGCGTAGCCGGACCTCGCTCCACGCCCGTCCGTCGCGCAGTCGCGGCGGACGCAGTTCGACCGGGCCGGCCACCAGGTGCGCCGGCCAGCCGGGACGATCGCTCACCTCCGGCCTCCAGACGGGTTCATCGGGACGAAAGCAGCAACGGGATCACGTCCACCCGCGAACCGGCGTTGATCTCCGCCACGTCCTCCTCGAGGACGACGAGGCAGTTGGCCGCAGCGAGCGCGGCGACCAGATGCGATCCCGCGCCACCCACGAGCGACACGCTGTAGCCGCCACTCGCCTCCCGGTGCAGGACACCGCGCCGGTACTGCCGGATGCCGCGCGGGCTCTGGACGCGCTCGAGCGACGTCGCCCGCACGGCGGTGCGCTGAATGGCGCGCTTGCCCAACAGCTTGCGAATCGCCGGCCGTACGAAGACCTCGAAGGACACGAGAGCACTGACCGGGTTGCCGGGCAGGCAGAAGATCGGCACGTTGTCACCGAGGTGACCGAACCCTTGCGGCCGCCCGGGTTGCATGGCCACCTTGGTGAACTCGACGGTGCCGATCTCGCTCAGCGCCTGCTTGACGACATCGAACGCACCCATGCTCACGCCGCCGCTGGTCACTAGGATGTCGGCGCGCAGCAGTTGGCTCTCGAGCACGTCGAGCAGGGCGGCGTGGTCGTCGGGCACGATGCCGACCCGGTACGCGTCCGCACCCGCGTCGCGCGCGGCCGCGGTCAGCAGGTAGGAGTTGGCGTCGGTCACCTCCCCGAAGCCCGGCTTGAGACCGACGTCGACGAGCTCACTGCCGGTCGAGATGACGATGACGCGGGGACGCGGCTGGACCGTCACCCGTTCGCGGCCGATCGCTGCGAGCAGCGCCAGTTGCTGCGGACCGAGGGCGACTCCGGCACCCAGCGCGGACGCACCGAGCGCGATGTCCTCGCCGGCGCGCCGCACGCACTCGCCACTGCGTACCGGGCGACGGATGGCCACCCGGGCCAGGCCACGGTCGGTGTCCTCGAGCGGGATGACCGCGTCGGCACCGGCGGGGATCGGCGCTCCCGTCATGATCCGCATGGCGAGGGTCGGTCCCATGCCGGACTGCTTGCGCGTCCCCGCCACCACGTCCCCGACCACGGGCAACACCGTCGGCTCGTCCGCACTCGCGTTGCGGGTGTCGATCGCCCGCACCGCATAGCCGTCCATCGCCGAGTTGTCGAAACCCGGAAGCGAGACGTCCGCGGCAACCTCTTCGGCGAGGAGCAAACCCTGAGCGTCCAGCAGGGTCAGCTCGATCGGATCGAGAGAACCGAGCCCGGCCAGCACGATGCCGAGCTGTTCGTCGACCGTGCGCAGGCCGTCAGTCGTCGGCGGCACCCACGTCGCTCCTCTCGCTCGACAAGTAACTACGCAGCCACGCGTCGAACTGCGCTCCGACCTCGGGATCCCGTCGGGCCAGCTGCACGAGGGCCTGCAGGTAGTTCAGCGGGTTGCCGGTGTCGTACCTGCGTCCATGGAACACCACACCGTGCACGGGCACGTCGCCGCGGGCGAGGCGGCTGATCGCATCGGTGATCTGGATTTCGCCCAGCGCTCCGGGCTCGGTGTTGCGTAGCGCGTCGAAGATCTCCGGGGGCAGCACGTACCGCCCGATGACCGCCAGCGTCGTCGGCGCCTCGTCGGCCGGGGGCTTCTCGATGAGGTCGGCGACCGGGACGACGTCAGCGGACAGGTCCGCGCCGTCGACCGGCCAGATGCTGCCGTACGCACTGATCTGTTCGCGGGGAACGTCGAGCAGGGCCACCACTGCCCCCCCTCGCTCGGCCTGCACCGCGAGCATCGGTCCGAGCAGGTCGTCCCGGTCATCGATCAGGTCGTCCGGCAGCAGGACCGCGAACGGATCTTTGCCGGCGAAGACGGCCGCTTGGGCGATCGCGTCGCCCAGCCCCCGCGGCGCAGGCTGAATGGCCTCGTGGATGCGTGCGAGCTCCTGCGCCCGGTGCACGGATTCGCGCGCCTGCGGCTTGTTGGCCAGCGCCGCGTCGAGCTCGGGGTCGGGGGCGAAATACTCGACCAACCCGGGCTTGTCGCGGCTCGTCACCAGCAACACGTCGGAGATACCGTGCGCCGCGGCCTCGGCCACCACGAGCTGCAGGCCCGGGACGTTGACGATCGGCAGCAACTCCTTGGGCACCGTCTTGGTCACCGGCAGGAAACGCGTGCCTCGGCCGGCGGCGGGCACGACAGCTTTGCTCACGGGGGACGGACCGGACATGGCACGGGACACTAGCGGCCGTGGGCGACCAGACGCCGCGTAAGACGGACCTGCGGGCCGTTGTGCTCCGCCGCCGTAGGGAACGCTCGCGCGAGGACCTCGCCGTCGCACGGGCCGCCGTGTGCCGGCGCGTGCTCGAACGGTCGGCGTCGTGGGGGTCGGTCGCCGCGTACGAGCCGCTCGCTACCGAGCCCGGTTCGTTCGAGCTGCTGGACGCGTTGGCCACGCCGCCCCTCGTCCCCGTGCTGCGCACCGACCGCGATCTGGACTGGACGCGGTGGCGCGGGCCGGACCGCCTGTTGGGACACGAGGCGATCGCCGGCGTCGATGCGGTCGTCGTGCCGGCGCTGGCGGTCGATGGGTACGGCCACCGACTCGGACGGGGTGGCGGGTCGTACGACCGCGCGTTGCGACGGGTGCGGCCGGGCGTTCCGATCATCGCGCTGCTGTTCGCCGACGAGTTCGGGCCGGTACTGCCGGTCGACGCGTGGGACGTCCCGGTGACGGCGGTGGTCACGCCGGACGGTTGGCACGACCTGCCACGGGTGGACGGGGAATAGCAGGGTCCGGCACGATGGTTGGCAGTCGTAGTAGTCGAGTGCTAGTTAGTGCTTCGGAGGACCGCCGGTCATGCCCACGTATCAGTACGCCTGTACCAACCCCGATTGCGGCAACCGCTTCGAGCTGGTGCAGACGTTCACTGAGCCGGCGGCGTCGAGCTGCCCGGTGTGCGCGGAGCGCGTCCGCAAGGTCTACGGCTCCGTCGGCGTCGTGTTCAAGGGCTCCGGGTTCTACCGGACGGACAGCCGCGCGGACGCCCGGTCCGGGGCGAAGCGCGACGGGTCCGGCGAGTCCGGTGCAGGTTCGGAGTCGGGGGACAAGTCGGCCAAGAAGGACGGGGCGGCCAAGGCGACCGACGCAGCGCCCGCCGGATCGTCCTCGTCCGGGTCCGCTGGCTCCTCGTCCGGCGGTTCTGGTTCTGGCTCTTCTGGTTCTGGCTCGTCTTCGGCGGCGACGGCGCCGGCGGCCGCTACGGCGTCCTGATCGCCCCGGGATTCGTCCACAGGCGGTCCACACCGTCCACACCTTTCGGCACGGACACCCACGCCTGACCCGGCCCGCTTAGCGTCGCCGGCGTGCCCAAGTCCTCGGCGCTTTCCACCCTCGTCGACCGCCTCGCCGGGTGGCCGCGACGCATCGCCGCTGTGCTCTGCCTCGTACTGGCCGCGGGCAGCGCACTATCCGCTCGCGCGAGCCCGGTTCGGCGCACGAGCGAAGCTCCTCTCTCGATCGCGGCACGCGACCTGGCCTCCGGCACCACGCTCGCTTCCGCCGATCTCCGGATCGCGTCCTGGCCGGAGGGCCTGCGTCCGTCGGGCGCGTTCGCCGATACGGCGCCGCTGGTCGGCCGGCGCCTCGCAGGCCCGGTCCGTGCCGGCGAAGCGATCACTGGCGTGCGGCTGCTCGACGGTGATGTGACGGCCGGTCTACCCAGCGGCTTCGTTGCGGTTCCGGTGACGTTGGCGGGAGGTGCCGCCGCGGGCATCGTGCACGCCGGCCAGTGGGTCGATCTGCTGGCCCCCGTCTCGGCGTCGACCGTCGACGGGCTACCCGACGGTTCGTCGTCCTCCGCCGCGCCCACGGCCGTACCGCTGGCCGACAACGTCCGAGTGCTCGCGGTGGTGTCGGTCGCCGCGGGAGGCGCTGCGACATCGACCGACAACACACCTGTCGTCGTGGCCGTCGACCGGCCGACGGCGCTACGGCTCGCCAGCCGGTCCGGGGCGGCGTTGCTGGTCACCCTGCGGGCGCCCCCTTAGGATCGCTTTGGCCGTGATCTTCCTTATTTGGCGCCGGAGGTAGCAGCATGCTGAAGGGTTTCCGCGACTTCGTCACGCGCGGCAACGTTCTCGACCTCGCCGTCGCAGTGGTGATCGGGACGGCGTTCACCGCCATGGTCACTGCACTCGTCGAGGACATCCTGACGCCGTTCATCGCGGCCATTGTCGGCAAGCCCGACTTCAGCCAGCTGCAGTGGACGATCAACGGGTCGACCTTCAAGTACGGCTCGTTCATCAACGCGGTGGTCAGCTTTCTGCTCATCGCGGCGGCCGTCTACTTCGTCGTCATCGTGCCGGTGCAGAAGCTCAACGAGCTGCGCCTGCGCCGCTTCGCGGCCGGCGACGCCCCGGCCGACGCCACCGTGCCCAGCGACGAGCTGATCACCCTGCGAGAGATCCGCGACCTGCTCGAGGCCCAGCAGGGCCGGTCGGCATCGATCAACCAGCCGTAACCTCGGCCGCAGGTTCGTGGCGAGCGACGAACTCAGTCATGGTGGGGCGGCCGCTCACCGCGGTACCAGTCGATCGACCGTTGGTCGGCGGCATCTCCCCAACCCGCGGGCTGCTCGTCGTCGGAACGGTCGGGGACCGCGGGACTGTCCGCAGGCGGTGCGGCGGAATCCGTGGGCCGAGCGGACACATCAGGGCCTCGACCCGGTGACGGTTCGGACTCGGCGGTGGCCACGCGGGCAGTCTGCCGCAGTGGGACCGCGAGTGCTTGGATAACGGGAATGCGCGCCCGCCGCGGGACAGCGCCGAAGGAGGCAGTGGCTATGAGCACCACCACCGCCACGAATAGCGGCAGCGACGGAGACATGACCGGGAAAGCCAACCAGCGCGCGTCCGACCTCGCTGACCAGGCCAAGGTTCGCTACGGCGAGTTGAAGGAGAAGGCGGGCCCCCTGGCCGACCAGGCGCGGGAGAAGGCCGGCGAGTACGCCGAGAAGGCTCGTCCAGCTGCGGAGCAGGCCGGCAAGAAGGCCGGCGAGTACGCCGAGAAGGCGGGCGACATGGCGGCGAGCGGCGTCACCGTAGCTGCCGCCAAACTCGACGAGGCCACCAAGGGACGGTGGAGCGACAAGATCAAGTCGGTGAGCGACAAGTTGTCGCACATGCTCGATCCGGACGACAGCACCCGTCGAGCTGAAGGCGCCGCCACGACGCCGGTGACCGGAACCGCGGCGTCGGCTGGAGCCGCGGCGTCCGAGTCGCCTGCTGCGGCTGGACCGGCAGCGTCGGCGGCCACGCCGGTCGGTGCCGAGGTTCACCTCCCGCCGCCGCCGCTGGTAGATCCCGTCGGCGGCTTCCCGCTGGCGCCTGCGCCGGACTTCGACGAGCCGAGCCACCCGTCCTCCGAGGCCGGAGAGCCGTCAGCCCCGGGTGAGCCGTCTGGCGGGACCGAGGGCCGAACGTCAGGGACGTCGACGCCCTGAGTGGCCAGGCGGCCGTCACCGTACGGTTTTGGGCGGGCGCGCGCCGGGCGGCCGGCCTGGCCGAGCTGACCACCACCGCGTCCACCCTGCGGCAGTTGCGAGGTCAGCTCGGTGAGCGGCCGTCCTTGAGATCAGTGCTCATGGTGTCCACGCTGCTCGTCGACGGACAAGCCGCCGACGAGCAGACAGTGTTGCCCGACGGTGCCGTGGTCGACGTGTTGCCTCCGTTCGCCGGCGGCTGACCCGCCGCGGTTCAGCTCCGGCGACCGATCGGCGGCCGTTCCGTCCGGCCGCTGATCAGGGGCAGTTGACCCACTCGTCGGAGCCGTCCGCGAAGACCTGCCGCTTCCACACCGGCAGCTCCCGCTTGATGTCGTCGACGAGCTGTGCACACACCTCGAACGCCCGAGCCCGGTGGGCTGTGCTGACCGCGACCACGATCGCCACGTCGCCCACGCCCAGCACGCCGACGCGGTGACTGGCCGCGATGGTCAACACCTCGGTCTGCACAGCGTGGCGGTCGACGAGGGAGCGCAGGACGTCCTCGGCCGAGGGGTGCGCCTCGTACTCCAACGACACCACCGACCGGCCGTCGTCCGCGTCTCGCACGACGCCGCAGAACACCACCTGCGCTCCGCCGGACGAGTGACTCACGGCGCGTTCGTGCGCCGCCACGTCGAGCGGGTGCTCGCTGACGGCGACGAGCCGGCGAGCCGTGGCGGTCACACGCCACCACCCGCCCGGTGGTCCCCGCCGGACAGCTGTTCTACGGCGTGCGACAGCAGCGGCGCCACGACGCCCATCCCGTCGCGCACGCCTCCCGGGGAGCCGGGAAGGGTGATCACCAGGACGGTGCCGATCGAGCCGGCCACCCCCCGGGACAGCACCGATGTCGGCACCTGCTCCCGCCCGGCCAGCCGTACCGCCTCGGCGATCCCCGGCACCTCACGCTCGAGCATTGGCCGGACAGCCTCGGGAGTGACGTCCGACGGCGCCAACCCGGTGCCCCCAGTGGTGAGCACAGCCTGCGCACCGGCGTCGATCGCGTCGGCGATCGCCCCACGAATGGCCGCGATCTCGTCCGGGACGAGCAGCCGTCCGACGACCACGTGTCCGCCGTCCGTCAGCAGCGACGCGAGCAGCGCTCCGGACTGGTCGGGCCGGACGCCGGACGCGGCTCGGTTCGAGCAGGTGACGACGGCGCACCTCACGCCGCGGTCCACCGGCCCGATTGACCACCGGACTTGGCGACGAGCCGCACGTCGGTCAGCACCGCCGATCGGTCGACCGCCTTCACCATGTCGTAAAGGGACAAACCGGCGCACACCACTGCGGTCAGTGCCTCCATCTCCACGCCGGTACGGTCGGCCGTCCGGGTGCGCGCGGTGATCTCGACGGTGCGCTCGGTGAGCGTCAGTTCGACGGTCACCGCGTGCAACGCGACCGGGTGACACAACGGCACGAGGTCCGGAGTCCGCTTCGCCCCAGCGATTCCGGCCACCCGGGCCACACCGAGCGCGTCCCCCTTAGGTAGCCCGTCGGCGCGCAGCAGGTCGAGGACCTCGGCCGTGGTCACCAGACGTCCCGCCGCCTCGGCCTCTCGCACCGTGACGTCCTTGCCGGACACGTCGACCATTCGCGCCGCGCCGGACGCGTCGACGTGTGCGAGCTCCATGCCGGCGACAGTAGCCGCGGCCACGGTGCCACCGTTGCCGCCACCGCCTACAGCTCTTCTCTCTCCCCACGAAAGCCGGCGGGGTTTCACTCTCATCGAGGCGTGTCAAGGATCAGCCGAAGTAACCGTCAACCATCAACCGAAACACTGTCGCCCATCAACCGAAGACGACCTGTCAAGCATCAGCGGAACTACTACACGCACGGGGTGCCCCCGGCAGGATTCGAACCTGCGACGCCCGGCTTAGGAGTCCGGCGCTCTATCCCCTGAGCTACGAGGGCCGGGCGATCGACCGGCGTGACCAGGCTATCCGGCGCACAGCCCACGCCCACACGGAGCGTCGTAGCCTGTGGAATGACCTCGTGGCGCCGGTGGGGCGTCGTGACGCTCGGTGTCGCCCTGCTGGTCGCCCTACCTTCGGTGGTCAGCCGGTGGCCGACGTCGTCGAGCGCCGTCTCCGCGAGTGACTTGCTCCGTCGCATCCAGGCATCCTCCGGCGTCGCCTACGAGGGCTACGCCGAGTCCGCGGGCAGCCTGTCCCTTCCGGTGACGACCAGCCAAATCAGCGAGGTCAGCGACCTGCTGTCGAGCACCACCCGGCTACGCGTGTGGTGGCGCGGCCCGACCGACTGGCGGGTGGACACCGTCGACCTGACCGGCGAGCACGACCTGCACGGCACCACCGGCGGTACCTGGAGCTGGGACTACGAGGCCAACTCGGTGGTCTTCACCCGCAGCGACGACCAGATCCGCCTGCCGCAGGCCCGCGACCTCGTGCCTGCGTCCCTCGGCCGCCGGTTGCTCAGCCAGGCCGAGCCGAGCGAGGTACGCCGGCTTCCGGTCGCGCGCATCGCCGGGCACCAGGCGGCCGGCTTGCGCCTCGTGCCGTCCAGCCCACAGTCGAGCATCGATCACGTGGACGTCTGGGCGCTGGCCAGCTCCGGCCTGCCCGTCCGAGTCGCGGCCTACGGAAAGGGCACGTCCGGCGCGGTCTTCACCACGGCCTTCCAGGACTTGTCGACGAGTACGCCCCGCCCGACCGTCACCGGCTTCACGCCGCCGAGCGGAGCCCGCATCCGCACCCAGAACGCCCCGGACGTCGTCGCGCTGGCCGACCGCGCCGCGCGGGTCCGCCCGCCGTCGACCCTCGCCGGGCTGTCGACGGACGCCGGCGTCTCGCCGGGCGGGTCGGTCGGGGTGTACGGGCGCGGGCTGACCGTCCTGGTGGCCATCCCGTTACCGGCGAGTGTGGCCGGCCCGCTGAACGATCAGGTGGGCAAGCTCATCGGCGTGACCAAGAGCGACGCCGGTATCGGCTTCACGGTGAACCCGGTGTCGGTCTTCCTCACCACGCCGGACGACGACGGGCGGGCGTGGTTGCTGACCGGCACGGTGACCGCGCAGACCCTCGCCACCGCCGCCACGCAGGTCCCTTCGCTGGACCGCGGCCGATGATCGTCACGCATCAGCTGACCAAGCGCTACGGGTCGGTCCTCGCGGTCGACGGGCTCGACCTCGACGTGCGGACCGGCGACATCTACGGATTTCTAGGCGCGAACGGGTCGGGCAAGACGACGACGGTACGCATGCTCCTCGGGCTGGTCCTCGCGACGTCCGGACGTATCGAGCTGCTCGGCCAGGCCATGCCCCGGGCCGGCCGGCGGGTGCTTCCGCACGTCGGTTCGCTCATCGAGGGGCCGGCCGCGTACGGCCACCTGTCGGGCGCGCGCAACCTCGCGCTGCTCGACGCGAGCGGCCCGGACGCGGACCGTCGCCATCGAGACGCGCGCATCACCGCCGTGCTCGAC
>CAXTNQ010000091.1:1665-11256 GCA_964245745.1 uncultured Jatrophihabitantaceae bacterium | reverse complement strand
TCATGTTCCTCGCCCCCTGGGGGGCTGGGTGGGGCCCGGGGGCGCTGCGCAGCCACCGCGGTGGATCCCGCGGATCGGAAGCCCTGCTGTTGACCGTCCACGTGTCGGCCTACCTTGGTGCCTTGCTTCTGGTCATGTCTCCGCTCACCGCGTTGGTGTTCGTCGTCGTTCACAAAGCGGTCTGGGGGCTGTACATGGGCTGCTCTTTCGCTCCCAACCACAAGGGCATGCCCATCATCGGCCCAGACGAGGACGTCGACTACTTCCGTCGTCAGGTCTCGACCTCGCGCAACGTACGGGGCGGGTGGCTCACGGACCTGCTCCTGGGCGGCCTGAACTACCAGATCGAACACCACCTGTTCCCAAGCATGCCGCGGGCGTCTCTGCGCCACGCGCGACAGCTGGTTCGCGAGCACTGTGCTCGACTGTGCTTGACGTACAGCGAGGTGTCACTGTTCGAGTCCTACCGGGCGGCCCTGAGCCATCTGCACCGGCTCGGCCAGCCGCTGCGGGCGACGTCCTGATCACGCGGGGTCAATGGTCCTCGAACCGGAGTTCACCTGCCGAGTGACCTCGGCGAGGAGGTGCTCAGCGGTCGTCGTGACGCTACAACCGTCCGCGGCGGCCCGCCGCGTCAGTTCCGCGCGGGCTAACTCCGGGGTGAAGGCCTGCGCGATTAGTACGCCGACGGCTCGCTCGACCGTGGACAGGTCAGCCAGACCGCTTGTCCCAGCTGCGGCCGTCTCGAGCGGGACGAGGTGAGCATCCAGCACGAGCGCTGACCCATCCAGCCGTAGCGCGAAAGTCAGGTCCGCGGTCAGGTCGACAAAGGCGCCGGGCGTGGCGGCGTACAGCACCAACGTGTTGTCGACGTGGCGCCCGTCCAGGGCAGCCAACCGGAGCATGAGGGACGCTCGGACAACGTGTGGAGCGCCGTTCGAACGACGGCCCGCGCTGACGTTGAAGGTCACCGTGCGCTCCGCCACGCCCAAAGTCAGGGTCAGGCCGAGGTAGGACGACACGGCGGCGCGCAAATTATCAGTGAGTCGGCTGAGCTCGACGTCGAGATCGATGTCAGGGTCGTCGAAGGCCTGCGTCAAGGATGCCAGGTCGGTCCTCAGCGCTGCGGGGATCTCCACCGGGAAGCTCCGGCGTCCCGATCGCTCGTCGTGCATGCCCGGCCGACCGGCGGCAAATCGCCGCAGTTCGGTTCCGCCGCCAAACACGGGTCGGGTCCCGGATCCGTAGCGCCAGGGTCTGAACTCTACGCCGATGCGAGGGTCAGGCGTACGCGCCGACGTCCGACCGCGGCGTCGAGCGAAGCTGCGCCAGGCGATGTCTTAGGACTTGGTGTGCCGCGCCCGAGCCACGCGCACGGCCGCGTCGACCATGTGCTGCGCCACCGAGGACAACTTGCGGTTCTCGCGTTGACTGATGTTGCGGAGCCGGTGGAACGCTTCGTCGGCGTCACAGCCGACTCGGCTCATCACGATGCCCAGCGCCTGGTCGATCGTGGACCGGCTGGTGAGCGCCGTCTGCAGCTGTGCTGCGAGTCGCTTGGTCTGGGCAAGGACCTGCGCGTTCTGCACGGCGATGGCGGCCGGCTCCGCGAACAGCTCGCCGATCAGGGCTGCCCGGTCGTCGAACGCCTCTGGTGCGTGGGCGTACACGTTCATCGCTCCCAGCACTCGGTCCGCAGTCACGAGCGGCAACGACAACACGCTGTGCACCCCGAGACGCTGGACGCGCGGACCGAATCGAGCCCACCGGTCGTCGGTGCCCAGGTTGCCCGACCGCACGGTGCGCGCCTGTGCCGCCGCGGTGAGGCAAGGCCCTTCGCCAAGGGTGTACTGGATGGCATCGACCTGACCGACGAACGGCGCGCTGGCGACAACCGTGTCTCTGCGTCCGCTCTCCTCGAGGGTCAGACCGGCGCCGTCGGCGCCCGGGATGGCCGCGACGGCGAACTCGGCCACCCGAGTCAGGACCGCGGGCAATTCCATCTGAGACGTAGCCAGGCCAGCGAGGGCCGTCAGGCTGGCCCGCAGATCGTCGTCCTCACCGGTGAGGCGCGCCTGCGTCTCGTCATCCAGCGACGGATCCCACTGCGGCACATCCGTTTCCGGTGCCGGCTGATGCGGCAGCGGCAGACCGGGCTGATCGGGCGTGATCTCCACGACGTGACCTTCAAGCGTGCGGACAGTTACCGGACAAGGTACGCGAGCCCGGTCGGCGTCCTTGCCGTCGCGCGCAAGGCAAGCGGCGCTATCGTTCGCGGCCGGACGTCCGGCTACGGTGTCCGAACACGATGCCGGGCACCGCTGACGTTGGGCCCGTCGGACGTTCTCGAGTGGTTGAGAGTCGCTTATGTGGATCTTCCTGTCCCGCCGGCTACGCGCGTGGCTCTTGCTCGTCGTTGCCGTACCGGTTGCGCGCCTCCTACTGCGGCGGATTACGTCGGCGGCGGAACACCGCAATCCGACGGCCGCGAGCACCCGGGCATTACAACGCGCCAACGCGCGACTTAATCGCCGTACCTAGCGACCGTTCGTATGCGGTCGGCCGCGAAGGTCAGACCGGGTCCTGACCGGCGGCCCGGCGGCTGCCCGCCCGCGTGCGCATCGGATCAGGGGCGCTCTCCTGCGCGAAACGGCGCAGGAACTCCTGCTCGAGGGCGAGCATGCGTTCGGTGTGGGCCTGCAGAGCGTCTTCGCTTCCGGCCAGGAACGTTTCGTGCCGCGTCTCGTGCAGATGCGCAACCTCGCGTCGCACGTCGTCATCACTGAGCGCACGGGGGTCGACGCCGTAGGGGTGGCTCGTCATGCCAACTGTGTACCCACGGCGACCGCAACCTGCCCAGTTCTCATCGTCCGGCCATACTCTGCTCGCATGACCACGGGCCTCGCGGCGGCAATGGGACCGGTGCCGGAGGCTGACCTGCACGACGTCCGCCGCGGCTTGAGCTACGTGCGACCTCGGTGGCGCGGCTGGTTGCACCTGGCCTGCTTCGAAGCATCGTTGGTCATCGG
This sequence comes from uncultured Jatrophihabitantaceae bacterium, assembly GCA_964245745.1. Lineage (GTDB taxonomy): Bacteria > Actinomycetota > Actinomycetes > Mycobacteriales > Jatrophihabitantaceae > CAXTNQ01. The sequence goes on along the minus strand of CAXTNQ010000091.1, from coordinate 8,227 downwards.
CACGCTGTTGATCGCGACCGCCCAGGGTGTCCGGCAGACGGTCGCTGCGTCGGTCTACGCCGGCGCGGTCAGCGGACTGTTCGGCGCGAGCGCGCTGTACCACCGGGGACGGTGGTCGGCGCGTGCCCGGCGGTGGCTGGAACGCCTGGACCAGGTGATGATCCTCGCGCTCATCGCGGGGACGAGCACCCCACCGCTGTTGTTGTGCCTGCCGTTGCCGGGCGCGCTGATCGCGGTGTCGGCGGTCTGGGCGCTGGCCGCAACCGCGGCCATCATCCGGCTGACGTGGCTGAGCGCACCGGAGCGACTGGTCGGCGCGATGTTCCTCGGCCTCGGCTGGGCGGCCGCCGCCGCGATCCCCGCGGTGTGGGTGGGGGCCGGCGTGGCACCGGCCCTGCTCCTGGTCGCCGGCGGTGTGCTGTACACCCTCGGTGCCATCTGCTACCACTGCCGACGTCCGGACCCGGCTCCGTCGGTTTTCGGCTACCACGAGGTCTTCCACGTGCTGGTCGCCGCCGCGGCCGCATGCCAGTACACGGCAATCGCCGTCTTCCTGCTCTAACTCAGCTGCGCGAGTCAGTACGCCACCTGCTCGCCCGAGGCGCCCGCTACGCGAGCACGGGCGCTGTTGTCTAAGGTGCCTGGATGGACAGCGGCGCCGCGCCCGTACGGCGAAGCGGGGACGAGCCGGTCGACGTCCACCAGGCGCTGGTCGCGAGTGGGCACGCTTTCGCGATCACCGATCCCCGGCTGCCGGATAATCCACTCGTCTGGGTGAACCCGGCCTTCGAACAGGTGACGGGTTACGCCGCGTCGGCCGTCCTCGGCCGCAACTGCCGGTTCCTGCAGGGCGCCGAGACGGACCCCGCCTGCCCCGCGCGGATCCGGGACGCGATCGCCGGTGGCCGGCCCGTCGTCGAGACGATGCTGAACTATCGGCCGGACGGGACGACGTGGTGGAACCGGGTCGCGATCTCTCCGGTACTGGGCGAGTCCGGGGAGATCACGCACTTCGTCGGCGTCCAGACCGACGTCACGGACCGGGTGACCGCCGACCAGCAGCGCGACGCGGCCCGCAGCGAAGCTCGGGAGGCGCGGGCCACGGTGCGGCTGCTGACGCAGGCGACGTCCGTCCTGGGCGAGTCGCTGGACACGGACGTCACGCTGTCCCGGCTGGCCGACCTCGTCGTCCCGGCGTTCGCCGACTGGTGCAGCGTGCTGGTCGTCGACCCGTCCCTCGCCGACGCGGACATCGATCGGGTACGGATGACGCTCACGCACCGCGACCCGGACCTGCGGCCGGTCGTGGGCCGCGTGCTCGAGATCTACCAGCCGCGGGTCGACGACAAGACACCACAGGCCGAGGTGCTGCGTACCGGCGTGCCGATCCTGCTCGAGCACGTCGACGATAGCTATATATCCGAGGCCACGTCCGACGACGAGCTCGTGGCGGCGTGGCGACGGCTCGGGATGCGTTCGTGCATCGTCGTCCCACTGGCCGGTCGCCGCGAGCTGATCGGCTGTCTGACGGTCGTCCGCGTGGCCGCGGGGCGCGACTACGACGCCGCCGACGTCGAATTCGCGACCGACCTGGCCCGACGGGCCGGCCTGGCCCTGGAAAACGCCCGGCTCTACGCGGTCGAGCACCGCACCGCGCTCGCCTTGCAACGCAGCCTGTTGCCCAACCTGCCGGACGTGCCTGGGCTCGAGTTGTCGGCCAGCTACGTCCCGGGCTCGCGCTACGCCGAGGTCGGCGGGGACTGGTACGACGTGTTACCCCTCGCCGACGGCGCCACGGGACTGGCCATCGGCGACGTCATGGGGCACGACATGGCGGCTGCGGCGGCCATGGGCCAGGTGCGTTCGGTGCTGAGGTCCTACGCGTGGGAGGGCGACCCCCCGGGTAAAGCCCTCGCGCGACTTGACCGTCTGGTCACGGCCCTGAGCATGACGCCCCTCGCCACATGTGTGTATGCGCGGATCGAGCCCGGCAATGCAGACCGCCCGGCGCGCCTGTCGTGGGCTAACGCCGGCCACCCTCCGCCGTTGCTACGTACGCCGGACGGTTCGGTGCAGTGGCTGACGGCCGGACACGGCACCGTGCTGGGGATCGCGGACCGGGTCCCGGAGGGAAGCCGCGACACGGCAGAGGTCGACATGCCCGCCGGCAGCACGCTGCTCTTCTACACCGATGGGCTGGTCGAGCACCGAGGTCGCGACCTCGACGCCGGACTGCAGGCCGTGCACTCGATCCTGGCCGCGGCCGGACCCGAGGTCACGCTGCCTGACCTCTGTGAACGGCTCACCGCGTCGGTAGCCGCCGAAGCGTCCGACGACGACGTGTGTCTCCTCGCCGCTCGACTACCCGAGCGTCCCGCCGCTTCCTCGTTCGAGGGGTGACGAGAACGGCCGGCATCCGCTCGTGGCGGATGCCGGCCGCTGGAAGAGCAGACGGGTGGATGTCGATCAGTACCAGTTGTAGGCGACCTCGTGGGACCACGCCGCGGCCGGTGAACCGAAGCGGCTCTTGATGTAGCCGAGACCCCAGCGAATCTGCGTCGCGGGGTTGGTCCGCCAGTCTGCGCCGGCGGACGCCATCTTGCCGCCCGGCAACGCCTGCGGGATGCCGTAGGCGCCTGACGACCGGTTGGCCGCGGACGCGTTCCAGCCGGATTCGTGGTTCCACAACTTCACGAGGTAAGGCATCTGGTCCTGGCCCCAGCTGTACGCCGAGAGCATGGCGGCGGCGATGCGCTGGTTGCCACTGTAGGAACCGACGGCGACCGGCGCGCTGCGACCGGTCGAGCGGCCTCCGCCACCGATCAACATGGCCCAGGTGGCCAGGGCGCGGTCGGACGAGCCGGCGCCGATGTTCTGCGCGATCACCCGGATGTAGTGACGGCCCGGCGCGAGATGCACACGTGCGCTGAAGGCCTGCGCGTGGGCGCCGACCGTTCCGGTGCTCGCGAGCAGCCGGTTGCCGTCGGTCACGACGACGCGGACGCTGTGCCACGGCACGTCCGGATCGTGCGCGTTCCCGCGCAGGTTGAGCGTCAGGCCGGACATCGACCGGGTGACCGAGCCGTAGGTGTTATGGGCGGCCAACGCGGCTGCGTTGGCCGCACTGCGGGGTGCGGTAGACGGCGTCGTCGCGGACGCCGTGGCCAGGCCGGTCGTTGCCGTTCCGGCGGTGATGAGGGCCGTGGCGGCGCCTACCGCCTGCACGGCCCGCCGTCGGGAGCGGGACCGCTCCGGGACGGCGTGTCGCGGGGTGTACTTGGGCATGGGTCGGCAGTCTGCATAACGGCCACATTGCGTTGCCACCAACCGTCACAGCCAGTGGTCAGCGGCCGCACAGTCGTCACCGTCCGTTGCGATCATGTCCTACCCGCCAGTAACCGGGGCGTACAGCTGGTTGGCCAGCGGCTCGCGGTCCGACTCGCGAAGCAGCTCTAATGTGACGGACGGCACCTGATCATCGTGACGCCGGTCACCGGTTTGGAGTCGAAATACTGGAGCGCGTGACCTCAGTCGTGCGCTACGGATCTGCCTCGGTCTCGGACGTGCTGCCGGCCGTCCTTGACGCCCTCGACGTGCCCGGTGAACGCGACCCCTTCGGTCTCGACCACACCCGCCGAGCCGTAGTCGTCATGGTCGACGGGCTCGGCGCCCGAGGTCTCGAGCGGGCCCGGGCAGCGGCGCCCTTTCTGAGCGCCATGGACGAGACCACCCTGACCGTGGGCTTTCCCTCGACGACGGCGACCAGCCTGACGTCGCTCGGTACCGGGCTGCCGCCCGGCCAACACGGCGTCATGGGCTACAGCTGCTACCTCGACGAGGTGTCGGCCGTGGTGAATTGGCTGGGCTGGCGTCGGGTGACGGACGGCGTCAGCGTGCGCGATCAGCTGTCGCCCGAGCAGGCCCAGCCGCATCCCACGGCGTTCGAGCGGGCCGCGGCGGCCGGCGTGGCCACCTCCGTCGTCTCGGCGTCCAATCTCGAAGGCAGCGGCCTCACGCAGGCGGCACTGCGCGGGGCGCGCTACGTCGGCACGGTGGCGCCCGGGGACGTCGCGGCGTGCGCAGCGGAGGTATCGGCGGCCGACGAGCGGTCTCTCGTGTACGCCTACGTCTCCGAGCTCGACATCGTCGGGCACGTCCGTGGCTCGGATTCGCCGTCGTGGCGAGCCCAGCTGCGGCTCGTCGACGCCTTCGTGCGCGAGTTGTTCGAGGGGTTGGCAGCGGGCACCACGTTGCTCGTGACCGCCGATCACGGGATGGCGACGGTGCCGGAGGACGGCAAGATCGATTACGACTCGTCCCCCGAGTTGCAGGGCGGCGTCCGCGCCCTGGCCGGCGAATCTCGGGCGCGTTACGTGCACGTGGAGGACGGCGCGTTCGACGACGTACGTGCCGCGTGGGACGAGCGGCTCGGCGACCGCATGGACGTACTGGCCCGCGAGGAGGCGATCGAGCGTGGTTGGTTCGGTCCCGTGGTCACCGACGTGGCCCGGCGCCGGATCGGCGACCTCGTCGTGGTCGCGCACACGCCGACCGCGGTCGTGCGGCGACGCGTCGAGGCTCGATCCGCGGCCCTACGCGGACACCACGGCGCCCTGACCGACGACGAACTGCTCGTCCCGTTGCTATCCGCCCGCGGATAGTCAGACCCAGGACGGGAACCACATGTGCAGGTGCCACTGGTCGTAGGTCAGCAGCCCACCGGTGAACAGCGGCCACATCCAGATGAAGTCGGCGACCACGACGCCGAGGTAGCCGGTAACGGCCCAGGTACCCCAACGCCGTCGGCGGGCGGCGGCCGGATACTGCGGATCTGCAGTATCCGCGGGCACGGCGGGACCGAGCATGGTGCCGAGCGCCAGGGTCAGCCCGAGGATCAGGAACGGCACGAGCGGCGTCATGTAGAAGAGGAACATCGTCCGGCGGATGTCCTGCAGCCACACGACCCAACCCGCGAGAAAGGCGACCCATACGGCGGCGGCCCGCCAGTCCCGAGTCGTGACCCAGTGCCAGGCCAGCCACACCAGCGCGGGCAGGAAACCCCACCACAGCAAGGGCGTTCCGATGAGCAGGACCTGTTGCGAGCACGCCGCGGCGCCGCAGCCGTGCAGGCCGTCCCCCTGGTAGTAGAAGCTCACCGGGCGACCCAGGATGAGCCAGCTCCACGGCTTCGAGCCGAAGGGGTGGGGCGAGTACAGCGTCTCGTGGAAGCGGTAGGCGTCGAGGTGGTAGTCACCCAGGGAGCGCAGCGCGTCCGGTAGCCATCCCCAGTGGAACGGCACGTGGATGCCGAACGGGAGGTTGAGCGTGGCGCGACCGCTGTGGGTGTCGGCCCAGTGGCGGTTCCAGGAATTCTCGCCGGCGAACCACCCGAACCAGGTCAGCAGGTACACGGCGATCGGCGCGACGACCAACGAGCCGATCGCGCCCAGCCAGGACCGCCGGGCGGCCGTCCGCCACGACGTGCGTACACCGGCCGCCTTGAACGCACCGCGGTCCCACACCAGGGACAGGATCACGAACACGACGTAGAAGGACAGCGCCGACCACTTCACCGCACACGCCGCGGCCAGCATGACTCCGGCGATCAGCCGCCACGGGCGCGGACCCAACGAGGGGACACCCCCGCTGAGGTCCGCGCCGTCGGCCAGCAGGGCAGCCAGGCGCGCCCGCATCTGGTCGCGGTCGAGTACCAACGCGCCGAAGCCGGCGAGCACGAACAGCTGCAGGAAGATGTCGAGCAGGGCCGTCCGTGAGACGACCAAGGACAAGCCGTCCAGCGCGAGCAGCAGGCCCGCGATCGCGCCGAACAGGTTGGACCGGAACATCCGTCGCGCGATCCGCGTGATCAGCGTGACGCTGACGATCCCGGCGACGGCCGGCCCTAGCCGGTACGCGAACGCGCTGTGGTTGTCGAATATCCACTGCGGGATGGCGATCAGCCACTTGCCGAGCGCTGGGTGGACGATGAACTTGTAGCCGCGGTTGTCCTCGTAACCGAAGCGCAGCAGTTCCTGCGACTCCGGCACGTAGTACGCCTCGTCGAAGAGCTTGGTCGGTGGCCAGCCAAGTGCCCAGAGTCGGGTGAACGCGGCGATGCCCGTGGTCAACAGCGTGACCAGCCAACCCACCCGTGGCGACGGGTCGCGCCAGCTGCGCAGCGACGGTGGCACCTCGCCCGGCGCCGGCGGCTGATCGTCGAGCGGCTGCACCTCGTCCGGCACCCGGCGGGACTCGAGGGTGGCCGTCACACGGCCGATCGTAGGGTCGGAGCGTGAGCGAGCGAACATCGCTAGCGGCGGCAAGCTGTCGCTGGAGACACGGAGCGGAACGAGCGGGCGATGAGCGGGGTCCCCGCGGGAACGTGCAGCGGTTTCGTGGGGTGCATGTGCGCTCGTGCGAAGAGCGGTGATCGGTCGGGTGGTACTGGCAGCGACGCCACTGGGCAACGTGGGCGACGCCTCGGCGCGCCTGGTCGCCGCCCTGGCCGATACGCCAGTGATCGCCGCCGAGGACACCCGGCGGCTACGTCGGCTGTGCGCCG
>CAXTNQ010000091.1:0-1655 GCA_964245745.1 uncultured Jatrophihabitantaceae bacterium | reverse complement strand
GACCTCGGTGTCGTGCCGTCCGGCCGGGTGGTGTCGTTCTTCGACGCCAACGAGGCGAGCCGGACGCCCGAGCTGGTCGCGGCGCTGACGGGCGGCGAGGACGTGCTCGTCGTGACCGACGCCGGCTTGCCGTCGGTGTCCGACCCGGGCTTTCGTCTCGTGGATGCTGCGGTCGCGGCGGGCATCGCGGTGACCGTCCTGCCTGGTCCGTCGGCGGCGACGGCGGCCCTGGCCGTGTCGGGCCTGCCCGTGGACCGCTTCTGCTTCGAAGGCTTCCTGCCCCGCAAGGCCGGTGCCCGGCGCAAGGCGCTGGCGGCGTTGGCGGGCGACCCGCGCACCGTCGTCCTGTTCGAGGCTCCGCACCGGCTCGCGGCGATGCTGGCCGACGCCGCGGACGTGTTCGGTGCCGACCGTCCGGCCGCGGTGTGCCGGGAGCTGACCAAGACCTACGAGGAGGTCCGGCGCGGGCCGCTGGGCGAGTTGGCCGCCTGGGCGACCGGCGAGGTTCGGGGCGAGATCACGGTCGTCGTCGGTGGTGCGCGGGTGGACCCGTCGACGATGGCCGGCCCGGAGCTGGCTGCGCTCGTCGCGGAGCGCGAGGCGGCCGGACGCAGCCGCAAGGACGCTATTGCCGAGATTGCGGCTCAGAGGGGCGTCCCCAAACGAGAGGTGTTCGACGCCGTCGTGGCCCGTAAAGCGGACCGCTCGCCTCACTAGGCTCGAGCCGTCACGAAAGGAATTGCGTGAACGAGCACATCCTGACCGCGGTGGCGTGGCCGTACGCCAACGGCCCGCGCCACATCGGCCACGTCGCCGGCTTCGGCGTCCCGTCCGACGTGTTCAGCCGCTACCAGCGGATGGCGGGCAACCAGGTGCTCATGGTCAGCGGCACGGATGAGCACGGCACCCCGATCCTCGTCCAGGCCGACCGGGAGGGTGTGTCGCCGCGCGAGCTGGCCGACCGCTACAACCAGGTGATCGCGACCGACCTGAAGAACCTCGGCCTGTCCTACGACCTGTTCACCCGGACCACGACTGGCAACCCCTACGCGGTCACGCAGGAGATCTTCCTGGGGTTGCTCAAGAACGACTACGTGTTCGCCGAGACCCAACTCGGCGCGATCAGCCCGTCGACCGGACGGACGCTGCCCGACCGGTACATCGAGGGCACCTGTCCAATCTGCGGGTACCCGCACGCCCGCGGCGACCAGTGCGACAACTGCGGCAACCAGCTTGATCCCACCGACCTCATCGACCCGCGCAGCCGGATCGACGGGGAGACGCCGCGTTTCGTCGAGACCGAGCAGTACTTCCTCGACCTCGGGGCGTTTGCCGACGTGCTCGGCGGGTGGCTGCGCGACCAGGACCACTGGCGGCCGAACGTCCAGAAGTTCGCGCTCAACCTGCTCGACGACCTCAAGCCGCGAGCCATCACCCGTGACCTGGACTGGGGCGTGCCGGTGCCGCTGCCCGCGTGGCGCGACCGCACCGACAAGCGGCTCTACGTCTGGTTCGACGCCGTCATCGGGTACCTGTCCGCGTCCATCGAATGGGCGTCGCGGACCGGAGATCCGGAAGCGTGGCGCCCGTTCTGGCAGTCCCCGGACGCGCGCGGCTACTACTGCATGGGCAAGGACAACATCGTCTTCCACGCC
>CAXTNQ010000090.1:4949-11394 GCA_964245745.1 uncultured Jatrophihabitantaceae bacterium | reverse complement strand
ATCCCGCACGGGCGACCCCTTAACCTGCGCAGGCGCCCTCTCATGCAGCGGTCGACGGCCCGGTGCCCGGCAAGCCGACTCGTGTCGGCGACATGATGCACCGACACATGTGACGCTGTTGGTTGGGTGGTCGGTGTGTCGGCCAGGCGGCGGCGTCAGGATCGGCTGTCGGCCCACTCGTCGTGCAGGATCGACATCAGGATCTCGTCGTACCAGTGCCCGTCGTGGAAGACGGCCGACCGGCGGCGTCCCTCCTCAACAAACCCGACCTTGGCGTAGGCGCGTAGGCCGGCCACGTTGAACGCGGCCAGCGTGAGCTGGATGCGGTGCAGGCCGAACTCACGGAACCCGTACCCCACGAGGACTCGGACGGCGTCCGTGCCGTAACCGCGTCCAGTGTGCTCCAAGCCGATGCCGATGCCGAGCGTCCCGCAGCGGTCCTTGGGCCGAGCACCCCACAGGCCTAGTTGCCCGATCACCACCGGCGGATCGTCCAGCGTCTCGATCACGAAGCCGACGTCGTCACGCTGGTTGGCGGTCCAGTCGGCCATCTGGTTGCGGCGGGCGGCCTCCGACTTGGGCATGACGAACCCGGTGTCGGTGATGTCGAAAGCGGGATCGTTGTACCAGCCGACCAGGGACGGTAAGTCCCCGTCGCGCAGCCCACGCAGCCGCACCCGCTCGCCGGTCAGGACGTCGCGAGCGAAGGACCGGGCGTCCTCCATTCCGGCGAATTCAGCCACTGCTGATCATCTCGACCAGGTGCGGTGCGAGCGCGCGCAGAGCGCGACCGCGGTGGCTGATCGCGTCCTTGACCTCGGGCGTCAACTCCGCGCTGGTCGCCTCGTAGCCCTCTGGCACGAAGATCGGGTCGTAACCGAATCCGAAGGGGCCGCGCGGGACCCGCACGAGCCGTCCGCTCATGCGCCCTTCGGTGGCCACTTCGGTGCCGGACGGCGTCACCAGCGCCGCCGCGCACACGAACTCGGCGCCCAGACGCTCGTCCGGCGTGTCCGCCAGTTGGGCCAGGACGAGACGAAGGTTCGCGTCGTCCCCTCCGCCGCCCGACCAGCGCGCCGACAGGACACCGGGCATGCCGTTCAGGGCGTCGACGGCCAGACCGGAATCGTCCGCGACTGTGGGCAATCCGGTGTGGGCAGCGCCGGCGTGTGCCTTGAGCAGAGCGTTGTCGGCGAAGGTCGCGCCGGTCTCTCGTACCTCGGGATACGGGGCGACGTCATCGAGACCGAGGACATCGACATCGACCAGGCCGGCCACGATACGCCGCAACTCGGCCAGCTTTCCGAGATTGCGGCTGGCCAACAGCAGCTTGGTCATCCGTCCAAGGCTTCGGCCTGGATCTTGGCCAGGGTGGCGCAACCGGCCACGGCGAGGTCGAGCAGAGCGTCGAGCTCGGCGCGGTCGAACGGCGTCCCTTCGGCCGTCCCCTGCACCTCGACGAAGGTGCCGTCACCGGTGAGCACCACATTCATGTCCGTCTCGGCGCGCACGTCCTCTTCGTACATGAGGTCGAGCCGCGGCTCCCCGTCGATCACGCCCACCGACACGGCGGCCACCGACCCCATCAGCGCCTGAGGCCGGGCCAACGCCTGACGGTCGGCCAGCCACCCCACCGCGTCGGCCAGAGCCACGTAGGCGCCGGTGATCGCCGCCGTCCGCGTCCCCCCGTCGGCCTGCAGGACGTCACAGTCGATCGAGATCGAGTTCTCCCCCAAGGCGGACAGGTCGATCGCGGCACGCAGGGATCGCCCGACCAGTCGGGAGATCTCGTGCGTACGTCCGCCGATACGTCCCTTCACCGACTCCCGGTCGTTGCGGGTGAGCGTCGCCCGCGGCAGCATCGCGTACTCGGCGGTCACCCAGCCGAGCCCGCTGCCCTTGCGCCACCGTGGCACGCCCTGCACGACCGACGCGGCGCACAGAACCTTGGTGTCACCGAACTCGACCAGCGCCGATCCCTCGGCGTACTTCTGCCAGTCCCGGGTGATGGTCACCGGTCTCAGCTGGTCGGGCGCACGACCGTCGGGGCGGGGCATGTCGGACAACCCTAGTCGCGCCGCGCATCGGTAGATGCGGTCCACGCCAGCGTCGTGTGCGCGACATGCCAGCGGCCTGTCAGCCGGGTCGCGGACTATCGACACCATGACGAACGCGATCGAGGCACACGGCCTCAGCAAGCGCTTCGGCGCGACGCAGGCGCTGGACGGCATCGACCTGGTCACCCCCGAAGGGCGGGTGCTCGGCGTCCTCGGTCCGAACGGCGCGGGCAAGACCACCGCCGTACGCATCCTGGCCACGCTGATCGCGGCTGACTCCGGTACGGCCCGGGTCGCCGGCTTCGACGTGGCCCGCGAGCCGGCGAAGGTCCGGCGGCTGATCGGCCTGACCGGTCAGTACGCGTCGGTGGACGAGGACCTCACCGGCACGCAGAACCTCGTGCTCATCGGCCAGCTGCTCGACCTGACCGGCCGCGAGGCGAAGGCCCGAGCACGGGAACTGCTCGACTGGTTCGACCTCGCGGACGCCGCCGGCCGGCAGGCGAAGACCTACTCAGGAGGCATGCGGCGCCGGCTCGACCTGGCCGCCTCGCTCGTGGGACGTCCGGCCGTCGTGTTCCTCGACGAGCCGACCACCGGCCTCGACCCGGCGAAGCGCGAGGACATGTGGGACGTCGTCCGGCGGCTCGTCACCGACGGCTCGACCGTCCTGCTGACCACGCAGTACCTCGACGAAGCGGACGCGCTGGCCGACGAGATCACCGTGGTCGACCAGGGGCGGGTCATCGCCCACGACACCCCCGACGGCCTCAAGCGCATCGTCGGCGGCCAGACCCTCGAAGTCCGGCCCGTCGACGCGTCCCGCCTCCCCGAGGTCGAGACGATCTTGGCGGACGTGGGTCAGGCGCGTCCGGAACTTCGCGGCCGCGGGACGCTGACCGTCCCCGTCGACGGTGACGCGGCATTAGCCACCACCGTCACGCGACTCGTCAACGAGGGCATCCCGGTCACAGAGCTCTCCCTGCACCTACCCAGCCTGGACGAGGTGTTCTTCACCCTCACCGGCCACCGCACCGCCGACACCGATTCGGAGACCGCCGCATGAGTGCCACCCTCACCCTTCCGCCGTCCACCCAAGCCGCGGCCGGGTCGGCTGGCACCAGTCCACGTCCGTTCGGACTGATCCGGCACAGCCTCGTGCTCGCCCGGCGCAGCCTGATCAAGACCTGGCGCACGCCCGAGGCGCTGATCGATGTGACCTTGCAGCCGGCGATCTTCCTGCTGCTGTTCACCTACATCTTCGGTGGCGCTATCGCCGGCGGCTCCCGACACGAGTACCTGCAGTTCCTGCTGCCGGGCCTGCTCGGCCAGACCATCGCCCTCGCCGGTATCGCGCTCGGCCAGAACCTGAACGCCGACATCGAGAAAGGCGTGTTCGACCGGTTCCGGTCCCTGCCCATTGCGCGGTCCGCTCCGCTGGTCGGTGGCGTGCTGGCCGACGTCGGTCGCTACCTGATCCTGTGCGTCGTCTCCCTGGGCTTCGGCTACCTGCTGGGCTTCCGCATCGAGACCAACGCTCTGGCCGCGACCGCCGCCGTGGCGATCTCCATAGCCTTCGCGCTGTGCTTCTGCTGGATTTCGGTGTGGGTGGGCATGTTGGCGCGTACGCCGGGCGCGGTGCAGGGCATCATGTTCTTGCTCGTGCTCCCGCTGTCGTTCGGCAGCAACACCTTCGTCCGGGCGTCCACTCTGCCGGGATGGTTGCAGGCCTTCGTCCACGTCAACCCGATCACGCATCTGGTCGACGTCGTGCGCGGTCTCATGCTGGGCGGTCCGGTGGCCGGACCCTTGGGTTGGACGGCATTGTGGATGGCCGCCCTGCTCGCAGTCTTCGTTCCGCTGGCGATGCGGGCGTACCGCCGCCGGACATGATCAGCGCACCGCGACCACGGCGGCGGCGAGGGCCTCGTCCTCGCTGAGCGCCCAACCGGAGCGCCAGGCCGTACCGAAGGCCGCGTCGCCCAGGGCGGCTCGGGCCAGAGCAGCGACGCGCGCGATCTGCACGTTGGTCGGATCGTCGGACCCGCGCAGACGCGCGGCAGCGCCCAGCAACCGGACGGCGTCCTGCGGACGGCCGTCGGCCTGCGCGCACGCCGCCGCGCTGACCAGAGCGATGGCCATGACCGGGCGGTCGTGGGTCTCGCGTCCCGTGGCCAGCGCGGTCCGCACCCGGTGCCGCGCCGCGTCGAGGTCGCCCCCTTCGAGATCGAGGTGGGCGGCCGAGGCTTGCACGATCGTGATCCCGTGGCCGAGCAGGAAGCTGTGCGGCGCGCCGGCCGGCAGTAGCCGCTCGGCGTCCGTCAACAGCTGGCGAGCCGACTCGGCGTCGCCCCGGACGTATCGGACCGTCGCGGCCATGGCCAGGACGATCGCCCGGATCTCCACCGCGCCGGACGACTCGGCCAGCCGACCCGCCTCGGCGAGCCGCCGGTCGGCCGCCCCGGCGTCGCCGAGCCGCAGGTGTAGATCGGCTTCCTGCAGGGCGATGAACAGCTGATCGTCGAGGTCGAGGGGTACGGACTCTACGAGCAGCGTGCGCGCGGAGACCAGCGTGCGCAGGGCTTCGTCCAGCTGGCCGTCGTAGACCTGTCGCTGCGCGATCATCGGCAGGAGCGACGCCTGACCCCAACGATCCCCCAGAGCGCGGAACTGCTGGTAGGACGCGTCCGCGTCGGCGAGCATGCCGCTCACGTCGCCTTCGTTCTCGCGCAGGCGGGCGCGCAGGCCGAGCAACATAGCCTGGGTCCAGGGGTCGGCGCTGGCCAGGGCGTCCGTCATCGCGTCCGCGGACTCGTCCGTCTCGTTGCCGAAGAACAGCAGCAGCGGCGCAAGGATGGCGAGCACGGGTCGTCCGGCCGGGTCAAGGCTGCGCAGCCGCCGGCCGAGCCGGACCATGTCGCCGCGTGGGTCGCTGACCAGCGGCTCAAACCGCGCTCCGGCCATGGCGTTCATCGTGTTCATCGCCTGCAGGATCAGATCGGTCGATTCGTCGAGCGTCCCCGGAACGTCACGCACCAAGGCGAACCAGGTCGCCGCCTCGCTGTGCCGGCTGAGCATCGACCAGTACCACCCGAGGTTCAGCGCGAGCTGCGCGGCAGTCGGCTTGTCGCCCACATCGCACAGGTAGCGCAGCGCGGCCACGACGTTGTCGTGCTCGGTGTCCAGCTCGGCCAGGGCGTCGAGCTGTTCCGGTCCGCGCAGGCGAGGTTCGGTGCGTGCGGCCAGCTCGACGAAGTAGCGGACGTGCGCCCGCCGGACCTCGGCGAGCGTCCCCCGTTCCGCCAGCCGGTCGGTACCGAACTCGCGAATGGTCTCGAGCATCCGGTAACGCGAACCGGCGGGAGTCCGCTCGTCCAGCTGCAGCAGGGACTTGTCGACCAACGCAGCGAGCAGGTCGGGAACGTCGGCGGCCGCCACTCCCTCGCCGGCGCCGACCGCGATCGCGCTTTCAACGTTCGCGCCGGACGGAAACGCGGCCAGGCGATCCGCCAGCACCCTTTCCGCCGGCGTCAGCAGGTCCCAGCTCCACTCCACCACGGCGCGCAGCGTGCGGTGGCGCGGCAGCGCGGTCCGGCTGCCTCCGGTCAGTAGCCGGAAGCGATCGGAGAGTCGGGACGCGACCTCGGCGAGCGGCAGCGTGCGTAGCCGCGCGGCCGCCAGTTCGATGGCGAGCGGCAGACCGTCCAGCCGTCGGACGATCTCCACGACGTCGGCCACCGTGTGGTCGTCGACGGTGAACCCGGGACGGGCGTCGGCGGCGCGGTCGGCGAACAGCCGTACGGCAGGGCTGGCCAGCGCCTCCTCGGTCGGCCCGTCGCGGCCCGGCGTCGCCAGCGGCGCGAGCACGACCAGAGCCTCCCCGGTGATGCCCAGCGGTTCCCGGCTGGTGGCCAGCACCGCCAGCTGCGGACAGCCGGCGAGCAGCAGGTCCACCAGCTGGGCGGTCGCGTCGAGCAGGTGCTCGCAGTTGTCGATCACCAGCAGCGTGCGCCGACCTCCGAGGACGTCCAGGAGCTGCCCCTCGGCCTCGCGCGGTGGACGCGGCGTACGCCGGTCGCCGATGAGTAGGGATTCGCGCCGGACCACCGCCGCGAGGACGGCCTGGGCGACCTCGGCGGGATCGGTGATCGGCGCCAGCTCGACGAACCACACCCCGTCGCCGCCCTGGTCGACCAGCGTGGCCGCCGCTTCGGTGGCCAGCCGTGTCTTGCCAGCGCCGCCCGGACCGACCAAGGTCACGAGCCGACTCTCGTCCACCAACTTGACGATGCGGGTGAGCTCCTCCTGCCGGCCCACGAAGCTGGTGAGCGGTGCCGGCAGGTTCGTGCGACGGATCGGGGCGGCGGTCGTCCGCAGAAGCTCGAGGT
>CAXTNQ010000090.1:0-4939 GCA_964245745.1 uncultured Jatrophihabitantaceae bacterium | reverse complement strand
CCACGCCGAGCTCGTCGGCCAGCGCCACGCGGATCCGTTCGTAGGCGGCAAGCGCGTCGGACTGGCGACCGGTATCGCGCAACGCCGTCATGTGCAGCCCGGCCACGCGCTCGTCCAGGGGATGGGCGACGACCAGCGCTTCCAGCTCGGCCACGACCTCCGGTGCCCGCCCCACGCTGAGGTCCGCTTCGATCCGATCCGCCGTGGCGGTGAGGCGCAGGTCTTCGAGCCGCGCCACGTCGGCGACGGCGAACGGTGCGCCGTCGGCGTCGGCGAGGGCCGGTCCCCGCCACAGCCGCGCCGCGCGCTCGAGCGTTGCCCCGGCCTCGCTCGGATTGCCGCGCCGCAAGGCCGCCGCTCCGGCTCGAGCCAGCACCTCAAAACGGTGCATGTCGACGTCGTCGGGATCGACGGCCAGCCGATAACCCTTGGCCGACTGCTCGATCCGGGTCGCGTCGCCGAGCGCCCGCCGTAGCCGGGACACGAGCGACTGCAGGGCATTGCCGGCCTCGGCCGGCGGACCCTCACCCCACACCGCATCGACCAGTTCGGCCGGACGGACCGGTCGCCCCGCGTCGAGGGCCAGGCGGACGAGCAGCCGGCGCAACCGCAATCCGGCGACCTCGACCGGACGCCCGGCGTCGATCACCTCGAGCGGCCCGAGGATGCCCACCTGCACCCGTCCACTGTCGCAAACGGCGGAAGAATGTTCGGCGTGCGGACCACGACACTGACCGTCCGGACCGGCGATCGACCGGTCGTGGCTGACCTCACCGACGAGTGTGCCCGCTTCGTGCGCGACGCCGACGACGGGTTGCTCAATGTGTTCGTGCCGCACGCCACGGCCGGCGTGGCCGTGCTGGAGACCGGTGCGGGCAGCGACGACGACCTGCTGAGCGCTATCGACCGGTTGTTGCCGCGCGACGCCGGGTGGCGACATCGGCACGGCACGCCCGGCCACGGCCGCGATCATGTACTGCCGGCCTTCATCTCTCCGTCCATGACCGTGCCGGTCGTGGGAGGACGGCTGCAGCTCGGCACCTGGCAGTCCATCTGCCTCGTCGACACCAACGTCGACAACGCCGAGCGGACCGTTCGGCTCAGCTTCCTCGCCGGCTGATCGGGTACGTCAGACCGGCGGATCAGGGTCGTACTGGATGCCGCGGCGCACCTGTCGGGCGCGCTGCTCGCCGGCCAGGCGGCGCACCACATGCAGCGCCATGTCGATGCCCGCGGAGACGCCGGCTGAGGTGATCACATCACCGTCATCGACCCATCGGTCACCGTCGCGGACTTGCACGCTGGCGTCGAGCTGACGCAGTTCGTCCAGCGCTCCCCAGTACGTCGTGGCAGGACGACCGGTCAGCAGCCCCGCCGCGGCGTAGACGAGCGCACCGGTGCAGACGCTGGTCATCAGCGCAACGGTGGTGCGCTGGCCGCGGATCCAGTCGAGGTGGGCCGGGTCGCGTAGCAACCGGCGTGTGCCGTGCCCGCCGGGGTGCAGGAGCACCGACAGCGGCGGGGCGTCATGGTAGGCGGCGTGGGCGCCGAGCACCAGGCCTTTGGCGGCGGTGACCGGTCCTCCGTCCGGGGACAGGCAGCTGACCGTGTATCCGTCCTGGGGATAGATCTGCGTCCAGTGCGCGAGGACCTCCCACGGTCCTACCGCGTCAAGCTCCTCGACGCCGTCGAACAGCACGATTCCGATGGAACGGGTCGACGACTCGGCGGCGCTCACGCGGCCATCCTCGCAGCGGCCCGTTTCGTGATCGTGTCAGTCCACGCTGCGCGTGGCCAGGATGTCGGCGCGCAGCTGATTCACGCCGTAGCGCGAGCGCCGGTCGGCAACGCCGCTGACTCAGGCAGTGAGGCCGGGCGGATCGGAACGCGACCATGTCCGAGTCCTGTTGGCAACAATCTTGGCTATGAAGACCTTGCCGTTGGCGACCGTGCGCGACCGCTTGTCGTCGCTCGTAGACGAGGTGGCACGGACCCACGACACACTCACCGTCACTCGAAACGGAACGCCGACGGTCGTCGTCCTTTCCGTCGACGACTACGAGTCGATGGTCGAGACACTGGCCCTGCTCAACGATCCGGTCGACCAAGAGCGCCTCGCTGAGGCTGAGCGGTCAGTCCATGACGGTGACGTGACGAGCGGCGAGGACATGAGCCGCCTGCTCGCCGAGCGAGTTCGTCGCGCCTCCGGCGCGGCGTGACCTACAGCGTCGAGCTTGCCCGACCCGCTCGTCGTGCTCTGACCGACGAACTGCTCGTACCGGTGGCCGCGGCCGCATGGGAACCGATCTCCGGTCCACTCCGCGAGAGTCCTCGGCGCCTCGGTAAACCTCTGCGCCCCCTGTACGAAGGCCAGTGGGTGGCTCGCCGCAGCAGCTACCGGGTTCGGTATCGGATCGATGACGTGCAGCAGGTCATCGTGGCGCTCGACGTACGAGGACGAGCCGACGCCTACCGAGCCTGAGACGCACGACCTTCCGCTACAGCAGGACATGTCGCAGACGACGAGCGGAGACGTCCGCCTGCCACCACGAGGTCAAGGACTCAGGTCGCGGGCCAGCTTGTCGAGCGCCTCTTCTCGGGTCATGGAGGCAACGAGGTAGCTGCTGCGGGCGCCAACGCGCACGGTCCACGCGGCGGTTTCCCAGCGGTAGGGATCGACAGGGTCGGCCGGCTCGATGCGCACGTCCGCGTCGGGGCTGATGCGATCCACCGCCTCGCGCACCAGGAGCGCGACGTCACCACCGGAAAGGCTCACGAGCCGTAGTCGACCACAGTCGGCGCCGGCCGGAATCGTCAGACCCGGTACTCGCCGTTCGGGATGGCCGCCTCGACCGCCCCCGAGAACGCCTTGGCCGCTTCGGCCACTGCCGTCTCGCGCGAACCCCAGGGCGGGACATGCGTGATGACCAGCCGGTCCACCCCGGCTCGGGCGGCGTGCTCACCGGCCTGCCGGCCGGTGAGGTGCAGGTTGGGACGGTAGGGCTCGTCCGGCCCGAAGGAGGCCTCGCAGAGCAACACGTCGGCGTCCCGAGCCAGGGACACCAGCGCATCGCTCTCGCCGGTGTCGCCTGAGTAGACCAGCGTGCGGTCGCCTGTCGTCAGGCGCACCGCGTATGCCGGCACCGGGTGATTGACGGCAGCGAACGACACGGCAAAGGGCCCCAGCTCGCGGCTCGTCGGGGTCAAGAACTCGAAGACGTCCTGCAGAAAGTGCTTGCGCGGCAGCGGTTCGATGATCGCCTCTAGCCGGTCTCGTGCGCCCGACGGCGCGATCAGCGGGATGCGCGCCGCCGGTCGGGCCGGTCCGTAGGCCAGCATGACGTGGTACGCCGCCATGTCTACGCAGTGGTCAGGGTGCAGGTGGCTGAGCACGATGGCGTCGACGTCGCGAGGCGCCACGTGCCGCTGCAGCGCACCCAGCACACCGTTGCCGCAGTCGAGCAGTACACGGAACTCGTCCGCCTCGACCAGATAGCCGGACGCCGGCGAGTCCGGTCCGGGCAGGCTGCCCGAGCAGCCCAGGACGGTCAGCTTCACGCGACGCCCAGCGCCGGCCCGACGCCACGGCGTGCCGGTCCGACGAGGTCCACCACGCCCGGCCCCAGGAAGCGCTGCGTGAGCCGGGCGAAGCGGGCGGCGTCGCCGGTGGCTCGGAAGCGATGCTGCGGTGGCGGGCCGTCGTCCGGCCGGAGCAACCCCGCTTGCAGCAGCACCCGGTACACGTCCTTCGCCGTCTCCTCGGCACTGGACACCAGAGTCACCGCATCGCCCATGACCACCGAGAACAGCCCGGTGAGCAGCGGGTAATGCGTGCAGCCGAGCACCAGAGTGTCGACGCCCGCGCCGTTCAACGGCGCCAAGTAGGACTCGGTCAACCCGAGCAGTTGCCGGCCGCTGGTCACCCCACGCTCGACGTACTCGACGAGTCGCGGACACGCCGCGGTGAACACCTCGACGTCGGGCGCCGCGGCGAACGCGTCCTCGTACGCGCCGCTGGTAATCGTGGCGACCGTCCCGATGACGCCCACCCGTCCGCTGCGGGTGGCCGCGACGGCGCGCCGCACCGCCGGCAGGATCACCTCGATCACCGGGACGTCGTAGCGCTCCCGCGCGTCGCGCAGGCACGCCGCGGACGCGCTGTTGCACGCGATGACCAGCGCCTTGACGCCCGAGTCGACGAGCTCGTCCATGAGGTCGAGGGCGTACCGCCGGACGTCGGCGAGCGGCTTCGGACCGTACGGGCTGTGCGCGGTGTCGCCGACGAAGTGCAGGGCTTCGTGCGGCAACTGGTCGAGGACGGCGCGGGCGACCGTCAGCCCTCCGACGCCCGAATCCACCATGCCGATCGGAGCCAGGGCGTCGGTTTTGCGCACGTCCTCAGGATACGGACGGCCGTCGTGCCGACCGGGACGAGCGCGCGGGCTTGCGCGGATGGAGCAGCCATCCGGCCAGCACGCCGCTCAGGGATGCGGAACCAGCCGCGGGAGTACCGGCGGCCGCAGCCGTCCGTCCGGCATGTGGGTCGGCGCCCTCGCTCACGGCGTCCTCCGTCGACGCCGCTCCCAGAACCCCGCCCGGCTGCTCGCCGGGTTCGCGCGGCGGAGCCGGGCGCTGCGCGCGTCCGGGCGCACGGCCTACGACGAGGTCCTGGGCTGGCTGTACACGCCGGTCGGCGCGCGGGGCGACGATCCTTCGCGCTGGTCCCGCGTGCGCGTGGCGACGAAGTATCCTAATATCGCCCGGCAACACTTCGCCCGGCGCGGCATCCAGGCGGAAGTCGTCCATCTCAACGGCGCCATGGAACTGGCCCCGGGTCTCGGCCTCGCGCGGCTCATCGTAGATCTCGTGCAGACAGGCGGCACGCTGCGCGCCAACGGCCTGCACGAGACCGAGGTGATCGCGCACGTCACCAGCCGCC
>CAXTNQ010000089.1:7834-11550 GCA_964245745.1 uncultured Jatrophihabitantaceae bacterium | reverse complement strand
ACACGGCGGCCTCGACCTGTCGGGTGGCGTCGTCGTCGAGGACCACGGTCGCGTCGACCAGCATCCGGGCGTGCCGCCCACCGACCCGGCCCTCCTGCAGCGCCGTCAGCGTGGCCGGCAGCCGGTCGCGCAACAACCGGGCGGCGCCCAGCCGGGAGGCGGCCGTGACCGGAGCCAGGCGCAACGCGCAACTGACCTGCCCGATCGTCGACGCCCGCGTCGCGGTCGGGACCGCGCCGAGACCGTCGGGGAGGTCATCGGCAATCGCCGCGAGCACCCGCTGCTGGATGGCCTGCAACCAGCCCAGCTGCCGCTCCACCGCCACCAGGGCGTCGATCCGCCCCGCCGCATCCAGGCGCCCCAGATCCAGGGCCGCGACCGCCGCCGTTGACCGGGCTCCCGGCGCAGTGACGGCCAGCGCCGCCGCGGCCGACGACGGGTCGAACACCGCATCCGCCGCCGACACCGGCGCCGAGGCCGCCGCCGCATCGTTCAGCCACGCCGGCGGCTCCCGCGACAACCACCCCTCGTCCCCGCCGTCATCCTCGAACACGTGACCGATTCTAAAGCGGGGGTCCGACAACAATTGCGGCCGAGGCGCGCGGTCGCGCTCACGATTCTGTTACGGCCCCGCCGCTGAGCGCCTCGCGTTCGCTGATGCGTCG
Organism: uncultured Jatrophihabitantaceae bacterium; assembly: GCA_964245745.1. GTDB lineage: Bacteria > Actinomycetota > Actinomycetes > Mycobacteriales > Jatrophihabitantaceae > CAXTNQ01. The sequence continues at coordinate 10,885 of CAXTNQ010000089.1, read as the reverse complement.
GTAGCGTTCGAGATCACCCGGCAGGGAGGCGTTTGGTGAGTTGGGCGTTCGTGATCACGTCACTGATCATCGTGGTGACACCCGGCACCGGCGCGCTGTTCCCGGTTTCGGCCGGGCTGTCGCGCGGGGCGCGGGCGAGCGTGGTGGCCGCTGCCGGTTGCACGCTGGGCATCGTCCCGCACCTGACGGCGGCGATGACGGGGACGGCCGCGTTGCTGCACGCCAGCGGGTGGCCTTCGAGACCGTCAAGGTGTTGGGCGTCGGCTATCTGCTCTATATGGTCTGGGCGACCTGGCGCGACCGGACGCCGTTGCTCGTGACCGGCTCTCAGACACCGAGATCGCCGGCGCGGGTGGTGACTTCGGCTGTGCTGGTGAACCTGCTGAACCCGAAGCTGACGTTGTTCTTCTTCGCGTTCCTCGCACAATTCGTTCCGGCCCGCGACGGACAGCTACCGAGCATGCTTGTTCTCAGCGGCGTCTTCATGGCGATGACCTTCGTCGTGTTCGCCGGTTACGGCGTCTTCGCGGCGGCGGTACGCCGGCACCTGATCGACCGGCACCGGCTCGTCCGGCGTATCCGCCAGGCCTTCGCCGCCTCGTTCGTGGCGCTCGGCGCCAAACTGGCCACCACGGCGCACTAGCCACATACGCGGCGAGACAACGATCCGATGACGACCGCACGGTCCGTGCTAACACCCCTACCTGGTGGCGCTAGCGTGACCCCACATCAGGGAGGAGCATGCGGCGCCCGCCGCGCCGGCCTCCGGTGAACACGAGGGGAGAACGACCTTGCCCGCAGGGGTGAAGACCGCGCGCCGCGCAGTGAAGGTGGCCGTCGTGGCCGTGGCGGCGACGCTCGCCGTGGCCGCGTGCAGCAGCAGCAAGTCGAACAACGCCGGCTCAAGCGGTAGCGCGAGTGCCGGCGCATCCAGCGCCACGAAGAAGGACATCAAGGTCGGCCTTGCCTACGACGTCGGCGGCCGGGGCGACAAGTCATTCAACGATCTCGCCGCCGCGGGCCTCGAGAAGGCCAAGGCTCAGCTGAACGTCCAGACCAAGGAGCTGTCGGCGGTCGCCGGCGAGAGCGACCAGGCGAAGCAGGACCGGCTGACGCTGCTCGCCACGTCCGGCTACAACCCGATCGTCGCCGTCGGCTTCGCGTACGCGACGGCGGTCGGCAAGGTGATCACCAAGTACCCGAACATCAACTTCGCCCTCATCGACGACGACAGCGTCAAGGGGCCGAACCTGTCCAGCCTGCTGTTTACCGAGAACGAGAGCTCGTTCCTGGTCGGCGTCGCGGCGGCGCAGGCCACGAAGACGAAGAAGCTCGGGTTCATCGGCGGCGTTCAGCAACCGCTGATCCAGAAGTTCCAGGCAGGCTTCCAGGCCGGCGCGAAGGCGGTGGACCCGTCCATCACCGTGCAGGTGCAGTACATCTCGCAGCCGCCGGACTTCACCGGCTTCAACGACCCGGCCAAGGCGAAGGTCATCGCCGAAGGCATGTACGACAACGGCGCCGACGTCGTCTACCACGCGGCGGGCGGCTCGGGCGCGGGCCTGTTCCAGGCGGCCAAGGAGAAGAACAAGCTGGCCATCGGCGTCGACTCCGACCAGTACCAGTCCGCGCCGGCCGACGAGAAGTCTCTGATCCTGACCTCGGCGCTCAAGGGCGTCGACGTGGCCGTCAACGACTTCATCGTCAATGACGCCAACGGCAAGTTCACCGCCGGTACGACGCGGTTCAGCCTGAAGGACAACGGCGTCGGTTACGCGACGTCCAACCCGATCATCGATCCCTACAAGGCGAAGATCGAGGACTACAAGCAGAAGATCATCAGCGGGGCGATCACGGTGCCGACCACACCCTGATCGTCTGCCGCTCCTGCTGACGGGTCCGGGAGGGACGTATACCGTCCTTCCCGGGCCCGACTCATTCCCATCGCCGACCACGGGAGCGTCCGCCATCGTTGCGCGAAGTGCAGCCGCCAGCGGGGGACGGCCGACCACGGGCGACACGGACGTCGCGGTCGAACTACGCGGCATCACCAAACGCTTCCCGGGCGTGGTCGCCAATCACGACATCGACATCACGGTCCGGCGCGGAGACGTCCACGCCATCGTCGGCGAGAACGGCGCCGGCAAGTCGACGCTGATGAAGACCCTCTACGGCATGCACAAGCCGGACGAGGGGACGATCCGCATCGACGGACCCCTCGTGTCGTTCTCCTCGCCGGCCGACGCCATTGCGGCCGGTATCGGCATGGTGCACCAGCACTTCATGTTGGCCGACAACCTGACCGTCCTCGAAAACGTCGTGCTGGGCAGCGAACCGACGCGAGCCGGCCGCCTCGACGTGCGCACCGCGCGCCGCCGCATCGCCGAGATCTCCGACGCGTACGGGTTGGGCATCGCGCCCGACCGCCTGGTCGAGGACCTGGGCGTGGGCGCCCGGCAACGGGTCGAGATCGCCAAGGTGCTCTACCGCGGCGCGCGGATCCTCATCCTGGACGAGCCCACAGCGGTGCTCGTGCCGCAGGAGGTCGACGAGCTGTTCGCCAACCTGCGCGAGCTCAAGTCCGAGGGCCTGACCGTGCTGTTCATCTCGCACAAGCTGGACGAAGTGCTCTCCGTCGCCGACGAGATCACGGTGATCCGGCGCGGCACGACCGTACGCACGGTGGATCCCGAAACGGTCACCGCGCGGCAACTCGCCGAGCTCATGGTGGGCAGCGAACTGCCGGTGCCCGAGCTGCGCGAGTCGGCGGTCACTGATGTCGTCGGGCTGGCCGTCGACCAGCTGACCGTCCGCACGGAGGACGGGCGGCCCGTCGTCGACGACGTCAGCCTGACCATCCACGCCGGCGAGGTCGTCGGTCTGGCGGGTGTGGAGGGTAACGGGCAGGCCGAGCTCGTCGAGTCGATCATGGGGCTGTTGCCGGTGACCGCCGGGCGCATCTGCCTCGGTGACCAGGACATCACCGACTGGCCGACCCGCGCTCGTCGCGAGGCCGGAATCGGTTATATCCCTGAGGATCGGCAGCGTCAG
>CAXTNQ010000089.1:0-7824 GCA_964245745.1 uncultured Jatrophihabitantaceae bacterium | reverse complement strand
ACCCTGGATCGACCGGGGCGCGTCGCGCCGCGACACCCGACGCATCGTCGACGAGTTCGACGTACGTACACCGAGTATCGAGGTGGAGGCTGCCTCCCTCTCCGGCGGCAACCAGCAGAAGCTGATCGTCGGACGGGAGATGAGCGGCACGCCTCGGGTGCTCATCGCCGCCCACCCGACGCGCGGCGTCGACGTCGGGGCGCAGGCCGCGATCTGGGATCACCTGCGCGACGCCCGGGCCGCCGGGTTGGCCGTCCTGTTGATCTCGGCCGACCTCGACGAGCTGATCGGCATGTCCGACTCGCTGCGCGTCATCCTGCGGGGACGGCTGGTCGCCGAGGTCGACCCGCGCACGGTCACTCCCGAGGAGTTGGGCGCGGCCATGACCGGCGCGGCTACGGCCGACTTGGCTGTGACCGACGCGGACCTGCGAACCGGTACCGACGGCTCTGACGAGGACGGGTCGCCGTCGTGAGGGAACGGCTGAACCGGCTGGGGCTCAACGTGGTGGCCGCCGCTCTGGCCCTCGCGTTCTCGGTGCTCGTCACCTCGATCATCCTGGTGATCACCGGGCACAGCCCGGGGACGGCCATCTCCCAGATGTGGGACTACGGCACGCAGCCCGACAGCATCGCGTCCATCCTCAACGGCGCGACCACGTACTACCTGGCGGCGGTCGCCGTCGCCATCGGCTTTCGCATGAACCTGTTCAACATCGGGGTGGACGGCCAGTACCGGCTGGCCGCATTGCTGGCCGCGGCCTTCGGTGGCGCCGTCGCCTTGCCGACCGGGCTGCGCCAGGTCTGCACGATCCTCGTGGCCATGGGCGTGGGCGGCCTGTGGGCCGGCCTAGTCGGCGTCCTGAAGGTGACCCGCGGCGTCAGCGAAGTGATCTCGAGCATCATGCTCAACGGCGTCGCCACCGGTCTCGGCGCCTACCTGCTGAACCCCAAGCGGTTGGCCGCCCCGATCACGAGCAACAACGTGACGACACAACCCATCCCGCCGTCCGGACAGGTCGGAGGCCTGTCGCTCGTCTCGGGCGCCGACACCAAGGTCTACGGACTCATCCTTCTGGCCGTCGCGGTCGGCATCGGCTTCCAGGTGCTGGTCTCCCGCACGCGGTTCGGCTTCGACCTGCGCGCCACCGGACGTTCGATATCGGCGGCGCAGGCCAGCGGCGTCAAGATCAAACGCATGGTGCTCACGACCATGTTGATCTCGGGCGCTGTGGCCGGCCTGGTCGGCATGCCCGACCTGCTGGGCTCATCGCACCAGTACTCGCTCGACTTCCCGGCCGGGCTCGGCTTCACCGGAATCGCGATTGCCCTGCTGGGACGGAACAATCCCCTCGGCATCGCCTTCGCCGCCGTCCTGTGGGCGTTCCTCGACCAATCGGCGCTCATCCTTGACATCAACGACATCCCCAAGGAGATCGTGCACATCACGCAGGGCGTGGTCGTGCTCTCCGTGGTCGTGGCGTACGAGCTGGTGCGCCGCGCCGCACTCGTCCGGCAACAACGCAGCGTGGGCCGAGCCGTGGCGACACCGACTGCGGTCGGTGAGGAGGTCTTGGCATGACCGTCCAGGACACCACCGCCAACCGCTGGCTCGCGTCGCTGCGCGCCGACCCGACCGCGCCGGCGCGCCGCATCACCGCACGCATGGTCTTGCTGGCCGCGGCCGGGGCTCTCGTCCTGCTGTCGCTGGTGCGGGTCATCACCGACGCGCAGGACCTGACCTCGTCCGGGACGATGGGCGCCACGATCAACCTGGCCATGCCGATCATGTTGACCGGACTGGGTGGTCTGTGGTCGGAGCGGTCGGGCGTCGTGAACATCGGCCTCGAGGGCATGATGATCCTCGGGACGTGGTTCGGAGCCGAATTCGCCTACGTGTCAGGTAGTCCGTGGATGGGCGTCGTCGGCGGGATCGTCGGGGGCGTCATCGGCGGGGTGATCCACGCGATCGCCACCGTCACCTTCGGCGTCGACCAGATCGTCTCCGGCGTGGCCATCAACATCCTCGCGCTGGGCATCGGGCAGTATCTGTCCGGCGTGTTCTTCGCGGACGAGCCGGGCGGTGGCCGTACCCAGTCCCCGCAGGTCCCGACGTTCTCCGCGCTCACCTGGCGCAGCGTGGGTGACTGGCTGGGCACGGTCGAGAAGCACCACTGGTTCGTGGTCTCGGACGTCGCCAGCCTGCTGCGGGGCCTCGTCACGTCGCTCACTGCGTTCACGATCATCGCGATCCTGCTCGTGCCCGCGACCTGGTTCATCTTGTGGCGTACGGCGTTCGGCCTGCGGCTGCGGTCGTGCGGTGAGAATCCCGCGGCTGCCGAAAGCCTCGGGGTCGGCGTGTACCGGATGAAGTACGCGGCTGTCCTGATGTCCGGCATCCTGGCCGGGCTCGGCGGCGCGTTCCTCGTCAACTTCACCGGCATCTACCGCGAGGGCCAGACCGGTGGCCGTGGCTACATCGGCCTGGCCGCGATGATCTTCGGCAATTGGCGGCCAGGCGGCCTGGCCGCGGGCTCCGCCTTGTTCGGCTACACCGATGCGGTCCAGTCCCGGCAGGGTGCGGTGTCGGTGCACGCCCTCCTGCTGTTCGTGGCCATCCTCTTGCTCGTCGTCGGGGCGTACGCGTGGTGGCGCGGCCGGCGCGCTGCGGCGCTGGCCTCAGGTGTCGCCGCAGTCCTGGTCTTCGTCTGGTACCAGACCACGACCAGCATCCCCGCCGAGATCGTCACCTACACGCCGCAGATCGTGACGCTGCTCGTGCTGGCGCTCGCGTCTCAACGGCTACGACCACCGGCCGCGGACGGCCTGCCGTGGCGGCGCGGTCAGGGAACATGAGCACCCCACGAAATCGCTCCGCCCGGAGCGCTACACGATTCCGCGGGGACCCCACGTGAACACGTTGGTGTCGACCGACCTCGACCTCACGGCGCCCGCGGTCGTCGCCGATCCGTACCCGTCCTTCGCCGCCGCGCGCCGCCGAGGGTCCGTGCAGTGGCACGACGGGCTGGGGATGTGGTTGACGTTCAGCCACGCCGCGGCCAACCAGGTATTGCGGGCACGCACCCTGGGCCGGGTGTGGACGCCGCGTTGGCCGGACGAACCCATGCCGGCCTTCGCTCTCATCCACGTCAACTCGTTGCTCGAGAACGAACCACCCGTGCATACCCGGCTGCGCCGACTCGTGGCCGCCGCGTTCGCCCGCGGCCACGTCGAGCGGCTGCGCCCGCGTATCGACTCGCTCGCGGGCGCCCTGGCCGACGACGTGGCCCGCGAGGGCGACGACGGAACGTCCGTCGACCTCATCGCGCACTTCGCCGAGCCGCTGCCGGTGCAGGTCATCGCCGAATTGCTCGGTGTCCCGCGGTCGGACTGGCCGCTTCTGCGCCCCTGGTCGAACGCGATCGTCAAGATGTACGAGTACGCGGTCTCCGCCGAGCAGAAGCACGCGGCCGAGCAGGCGTCCGCCGAGTTCGTCGACTACCTACGCGGCCTCGTGGTCGAGCGCCGCGCCCGTCCGCAGCCGGACCTCATCTCCTCGCTCATCGCGGAGACTGACGCCGACGGCGCGCGGCTGTCCGAGGACGAGTTGGTCACCACCTGCACCCTGCTGCTCAACGCCGGCCACGAGGCGACGGTGAACGTCGTCGGCAACGGCATGACCGCGCTGCTCAGCCGTCGCGATCAGCTCGACCGGCTCCGTGCCGACCCGTCCCTGGTCCCCGCGGCCGTCGAGGAGCTCGTCCGCTACGACGCCCCGTTGCAGCTGTTCGAGCGCACGGCGACCGAGGACACGCCGGTCGCGGACGGGGTGGTCCGGCGCGGCGAGAAGATCGCCGCACTGCTGGGGGCGGCCAACCACGACCCGGCCGTCTTCGCCGACCCCGACCGGTTGGATGTCGCGCGCACCGACAACCCGCACCTCGGCTTCGGGGCCGGCATCCATTTCTGCGTCGGAGCGCCCCTGGCCCGGGTCGAACTGCAGGCCGCGTTGCGAACCCTGCTCGACCGGTTCCCCCGGTTGGCGCTGGCCGAGCCGCCGGTCCGCCGTCCCGAGTTCGTCATCCGCGGTGTGCGCGCGCTACTGGTCACGGTCTAGGGAGGACGGCATGGACGTCGACTGGCCGGCCCTGCGCCGGGCCGCTCTCGAGGCGATGGGTTGCGCGTACGCGCCGTACTCGCAGTTCCCCGTGGGCGCGGCGGCGCTGGTCGACGACGGCCGGGTGATCGTCGGCTGCAACGTCGAGAACGCGTCGTACGGGCTGGGCCTGTGCGCCGAGTGCGGCCTGGTGTCCGCGCTACACGCCAGTGGCGGTGGACGACTGGTCGCGCTCGCGTGCGTCGACCGGCAGGGATCGGTGCTCATGCCGTGCGGACGCTGCCGGCAACTGCTGTGGGAACACGGCGGACCGGATCTGCTCGTCGACGCCGCCGACGGGCCGCGGCCGATGACCGACCTGCTGCCGCTGGCCTTCGGCCCCGACGACCTTGCGTGAGCGAGCATCGAAGCCGCGCAGCGGCGAGGAGCGGAGCGAGCGCGGCGATGAGCGCTCGCGCGAAGAGCGTCTGTTCGTGGTGAGCGAGCCGTTTGCGGCGGTCGACGTCATACGAGCCAAGCGCGACCGGCAGCGGCTCTCCGACGACCAGATCGACTGGGTGATCGACGCCTACACCCGGGACGCCGTGGCCGAGGAGCAGATGGCGGCGTTGGCCATGGCCGTACTGCTCAACGGCCTGGATGCCGCGGAGTTGGCGCGCTGGACGGGCGCCATGCTGGCGTCCGGGGTACGGCTGGACCTTTCGGGCGTCGGGCCGACCGCGGACAAGCCCTCGACCGGCGGCGTCGGGGACAAGATCACGCTGCCGCTCGCGCCGCTGGTGGCCGCGCACGGGGTCGCCGTGCCTCAGCTGTCCGGCCGCGGGCTCGGGCACACGGGGGGCACGCTCGACAAGCTCGAGGCCATCCCCGGCTGGCGAGCCTCGCTGGGTACCGACGAGATGTTGCGACAGCTGCGCGACGTCGGCGCCGTGATCTGTGCGGCGGGCGCCGACCTGGCGCCGGCCGATCGCAAGCTGTACGCGCTGCGCGACGTCACGGCGACCGTCGAGTCCATCCCGCTGATCGCGAGTTCGATCATGAGCAAGAAGATCGCGGAGGGCTCGTCGGCGCTCGTGCTCGACGTCAAGGTCGGCACGGGTGCGTTCATGAAGACGGCGTCGGACGCCCGAGCGCTGGCCCACGCCATGGTCGAGTTGGGTACCGCGCATGGCGTGACGACCGTTGCGCTGCTCACCGAGATGTCGACGCCGCTCGGCCGCACCGCGGGCAACGCTCTCGAGGTGGCGGAGGCGGTCGAGGTGCTGGCCGGCGGAGGGCCGTCCGACGTGGTCGAGCTCACCCTCGTCCTGGCCCGGGAGATGCTGGCCGCGGCCGGACGGGACGGCCCCGATCCCGCGGACGCGCTGCGCGACGGCCGGGCCATGGACGTCTGGCGGCGCATGGTCAGCGCCCAGGACGGCCGTCCCGACGCCCCGCTGCCCGTCGCGGCCGAGCGGCACGAGGTCGCGGCGACGGAGTCGGGTGTGCTGCGGCGGCTCGACGCGTACGGCGTCGGCGTGGCTGCGTGGCGACTCGGGGCGGGCCGCGCCCGCAAGGAAGATCCGGTGTCGGCCACGGCCGGCGTCCGCGTGCTGGCCAAGCCGGGTGACGCCGTGGTGGCTGGTCAGCCCGTCCTCGAACTGCACACCGACGATGCCGCCCGCTTCCCGGCGGCCCTAGCGGCACTCGACGGAGCGATCGAGATCGGCGAAGGGTACCGGCCACCCCCTTTGGTGATCGATCGGGTGAGCGCCTGAGGCACGCTGGATGACATGACCACCACACTGATCACCGGCGCGACCCGCGGTCTCGGTTACGAGACCGCTCGTCGGCTGTGCGAAGCGGGACACACCGTGTACCTGGGCGCGCGTGATCTCGACCGCGGGACGCAGGCCGCCGCCGACCTCGGCGCGATCGGGATACAGATCGACGTCACCGACGACGCGTCGGTGCTCGCCGCGGCGCAACGCATCCGCGACGACGTCGGTGCGCTCGACGTGCTGGTCAACAATGCCGGCATCGCCGGCGACCAACGACCACCGGCGCAGGCGACGGTCGCCGACCTGCGTCGGGTGTTCGACACCAACGTCGTCGGCGCCGCATGCGTGCTCTCCGCCGTGGCCCCGCTTCTCGAGGCCGGCGCCGCACCGGTCGTCGTCAACGTGAGCAGCGCGGTCGGCTCGCTCACGCTCAACGCTCGCCCCGATGCCCGGTGGTCACTGTTGGCCTATCCGATGTCCAAGGCGGCGCTGAACATGTTGACCGTCCAGTACGCACGGGCCTATCCGCGGTGGCGGGTGAACTCCGTCACGCCCGGCCTGACCGCGACTGACTTCGCGCCCGCCGGAAGCGCCGGCCACTCGGTGGAGGAAGGCGCGGAGATCCTCGTCCGGATGGCGACGATCGGTCCCGACGGCCCCACCGGAACCTTCGTCGACAGCAACGGCTCGGTGCCCTGGTAACCGAGCCAGGTCGCCTCACAGCTCGATGAGCCACCGGGCTTCCACGGTGGCGCTCACCTCAACCGGCTCGGGGGTGAAGTCCATGCTGCCCAGCCCGCCTGGCGCTGACAGGTACGTCGCCATGCGAACCGCGCCACCGGTACCAGCGTCCGCCACCTCGACGAGCCGCCCGAGCCGGCCGCCGACTGCGGCCGCGTATCGCTCGGCCCGCCGGCGGGCCTCGGCCACGGCGTCCTGCTGCACCTGGCCGTAGACCGCGTTGTCGTCGTCGAGCCGCCAGGACGGACCGTCGATGCCGAGGCCCGTGACCCGCTCGACGAGTTCGCCGACAGCGCCGACGACGTCGCCCGCACGTTGCGGATCGGTGCCGGTCAGCGTCAACGAGCGGCGCGCCACCCACTCCGCAATCGGCTCGCCGTCGGACGGTCGCAGCTCGCGCCGCACGGACAACGGGCCGCGCGCCACGGTCACGTCGGCCGATCCCGCACCGAGCGCACGGTCGACTTCGGCGAAGCGCTCGGCCAGGTCCCGGTTCACGGCCGCCGCGTCGGGGCCGCGGGCCTCGACGGAGACGGCGAGGGCGTAGGAGTCCGGCGGTGCGGCGCGGGTCGCCGAACCACGCACCGCGACGATCGGACGTGGTTCGCTCATGCCGCCGGATCGTACGCAGCGCTACGGTCGGACGATGCCCCGTCCGCTCGACATCGAGACGATTCGTACCGCGCCCAAGGTCCTCTTGCACGACCATCTGGACGGTGGCCTACGACCGCGCACCATCGTCGAGCTGGCCGAGGAGTCCGGCTACGACGGTCTGCCGACCACCGACCCCGACGAGCTCGCGCAGTGGTTCCGGGCCGCCTGCGACTCGGGATCACTGGAGCGTTACCTCGAGACGTTCACGCACACCGTGGCCGTTATGCAGACCCCCGAGGCCCTGCGCCGCGTCGCCCGCGAGGCCGCGGAGGACCTGGCGGCGGACGGCGTCGTGTATGCGGAGGTCCGTTGGGCTCCCGAGCAGCACACCGAACGCGGGTTGTCCCTCAACGACGTCGTGGACGCCGTGATCGAGGGCTTCCGCGCCGGATCGGCGAACGCCGCGGCCGCGGGACACCCGATCCTGGTCGGCGCGATCGTGACCGCGATGCGACATGCCGCCCGCTCGCTGGAGATCGCCGAACTGGCGGTGGCCTACCGCGACCGGGGCGTCGTCGGCTTCGACATCGCCGGGGCCGAGGCGGGCTGGCCG
>CAXTNQ010000088.1:0-11780 GCA_964245745.1 uncultured Jatrophihabitantaceae bacterium | reverse complement strand
CAGGGTGGTAGCCAGCTACGGCGGCGATAAGCACTACGAACCAGGTTGGCGCAGTCGCTGACCCTCATGGTCGCTTGACCACATACAGCTTGCACCGACCGATCCGAGCGCGTTCTCTGCGGCAGATCCGTCTTTCGCTGCGAGGCGACCACCGCGTGAAACTTGCGAACGTGTCCACGCCGCATCGGTAGAGACCGTGCCGCAGCCCGCCAATCCGTATGGTTGAACAACCCACGCCAGGCACCGGAACGCCGCACACGAGGGACATCGAGACGAGCACGAGGACCACGACGACGCCGCGATCGCCCGCATCAGACGGGCCGGCGGCGCCGTCTGGTCGTGCTCACGAGCTGGACGCGCGGCCGACGAAGGTCCGGCGTACTCGGCAGGCCGACACCGTCGTCGCGGCCTTGCGAGCCGACACTGACCGATTCCGCACCGCCCAAGAGCTGTACGTCGACCTGCGCGAGCGCGGTGAACCCGTCGGGCTGACCACCGTCTACCGGCACCTCAACGCGCTCGCCGAACAGCGCGTGGTCGACGTGGTGACGCGCGACGACGGCGAAACGCAGTACCGACTGTGCGGTCCCGCGACCGACCCCGACGATGAACATCACCACCACGTGGTCTGCCGGGTCTGCGGCCGTAGCGTCACCGTGTCCGGACCGGAAGTCGAAGCCTGGGCGCAACACGTCGCCGCAGCCGCCGGCTACACCGACGTCACCCACACCCTCGAAGTGTTCGGATTGTGCCCGCAACACTCGCGGCGTCGCCGCAGACCGACCACTCGCCGCTAGTGCGCGGCGGCCACACGGTGCGGTGACCGCCGTCGGCCGCAAGCCCACGCGCTGACGGCGAAAGCGCCGGCATACTGCGCGGTGGCTACGGCGGTGATGGCGAAGCTGGCGGGCAGGACCGGGTAGGCGTAGGCGAGTCCAAGGCCGATCCAGACCGCGAAGACTGAGAGGGCACCGGAGAGGGCCAACGCCGTCCAGGGGTGGTCGGTGACCCGTTGGGCAGCGGCAGCGGGAGCGGCGAGGAGGCCGAGCAGGAGAAGAGCTCCGACGGCCTGCGTGGCTTCCGCGGCGGTAACGCCGACGAGGCCGAGGAAGACGGGTCCGATGAGTCGGACGGGGACGCCGCGGGCGGTGGCCACATCGGGGTCGAGGCTGGCGAACAGGAGCGGCCGCCCGATGATCAGAAGGACGACGATCACCGCGGCGGCGACGATCACCGCGGTGCGGGCGGTGTCGGCGTGGATCCCGAAGATCGACCCGAAAAGGACGGTGACGCTCGCCGCGCCATTGCCCGTGCTGGCGTGGGTCGTGTAGTAGGCGAGGAAAAACACGCCGAGGCCGAGCACCCAGGCGAAGGTCGTCCCGATCACGACGTCGTCGGCAGTTCCTCGTCCGCCGAGCAACCCGAGCGCCACACCGACGGCGATCGTGGCCGCGAACAACCCGAAGCGAAGGTCTACGCCGGCGGCGAGGGCGGCGAGGGCACCGGCGTACGCCACGTGGGAAAGGGCATCGCCGGCGAACACCTGCCCGCGCAGCACGACGAAGTAGCCGACCAGACCGCACACGGACGCGATGGCCGTTCCGGCCAGCAGCGCGTGCTGAATGAACGGATGCCCGAGCATGTGCGCGATCCCGGTGAGCGGATCGACGGCCAGCGGTCGGCTCGTCACGGTCGACCGGCCAGCACGTCGGCGTCGTGGGTGACGCGCCGCGACGGGATGGTGCTGGGCCGGCCGATCGCGTCGGCGAGGGCGCGGTAACCGCTGGCGATCAGATACGCACCGAACGCGAAGCTCGTCACCCAGAACCCGATCGGGTACGGGGTGAAGAACGCGATGCCCTCTCCGGCCCAGGTCACGGCGAGCGCGATGACCACGGACAGTACGAGACCCAGGCCCGGGCGAGCGGTCAGCCGGGTGGCGGTCGCCGCCGGGGCGACGAGCAGCGCGAAGACCAGCAACGAGCCGGTGACCTGACTCGTACCGGCCGATGCAACACCGAGCAGCACGAGGAAGGCCGAGGAGATCAGCCGGACGGGGACGCCGCGGGCCCGCGCCACATCGGGGTCGATGCTGGCGAACAGCAGCCGGCGTCCGATCGTGGCCAGTACCAACAGACACACTGCGCCGGCGGCGAGCAGCACGAGCACCTGGTCGTCGCTGACTCCGGTGATCGTGCCGAACAGCAGGCTGTTCACTCCGGTCAGGAATCCGCCGTACAGACTGACGAACAGGAATCCGCAGGCTAGGGCGAAGGCCTGCACCGTGCCGATCACCGCGGACTCGTCGCCGTATCCGCCGACCCCGGAGCCGGCGCGCCCGCTGTTCGGCAAGGCGGCGATGACGAGCGCTCCCCCAACGGCGAATCCGAATAAACCCCAAGCGGGCGCGATGCCCAGCCAGGTCGCTCCCGCGGCGCCGGGAAATCCCGCTACGGCCAGCGTGTGTCCGGCGAAGGTCTGCCGACGCAGCACCATGAACCAGCCGATCGCGCCCGCGACGACGGCGACGATCGTGCCGGCGCGCAACGCCGTGAGCATGAAATGGAAGCTCAGCAACTCCCGGACGTCGTCAAGCAGGTTCCAGGACAACCCCGCTGACGTCACGACGCTGATTCCGGCTTGGTACTCACGTCGCTCCGTGGGCTCACGGGCCGTGCTGCGCCGGGGCGTCGGGTTGACCGACCACGACCAGACGGCCGGTACGGTCGCGCAACACCTCGATCGGTGTCTCGTACAGCTCGGTTAGCGTCTCGGCGGTGATCACATCTTCGGGCCGCCCGAGGACCGCGCCGCCATGTGCCAGGTAGATCACCTGGTCCAGGTACGGCAAGATCGGATTCACATCGTGCGCGACCAGCAGCACGGCAACGTCTTCGTCGCGGCAGATCCGCTGGATCAGGGCGCTCATACTCGCCTGATTGGTCACGTCCAGGCTGTCCAGCGGCTCGTCCAACACCAACAGCTCGGGCCTCCGGACCAGAGCCTGCGCGATGAGCAGGCGTTGTTGTTCGCCGCCGGACATCTGGCCGATGGGACGGTGTGCGTACTCGTGCGCGCCGACCAGTCCGATCACCTCGTCCACTCGGCGCCGCGCCGCCCGTCCGCTGCGATCAAGCCACGCCGGTAGGGGAACACCCCACCGGTCGCCGTCCCAACCGAGGCGCACCACGTCGACACCGCGGATGCGAGTCGCCGGGTCGAACGCCCGTCGCTGCGGTAGGTATCCAACGCGGTCGTTGTGGCGCCCCGGTAGCGCGCCGAGCACGATCGCCGTACCTGCGGCCAATGGTTGTAGACCGAGAATGGCCTTGAGCAGCGTAGATTTGCCCACCCCGTTCGGGCCGAGCACCGCCGTGAACGTTCCCTGCGGAACCTGCAGCGTGACGTGCGACCAGATCGTCCGGCCGCCGATCCGGGCGGCTGCGTCGGTCACTTGGACCACGGGTGCCGTTTGCCGGCCGCCCTGGTCGGTGCGAGCGGGGCTCATGACCTCACATTGTGAGGTCGCGTCCACACTCATCCGGCGGCGGCACCGGCTTGCGCCAGCGCGTCCTCGAGGGCTTTGAGTTGGCTGGACTGCCAGTCCTGGAACGGCGTCCCCTGGGGGGCCAGCGTCTCGGTCACCGCCGACACCGGGATGCCTTGCTTCTTGGCGGCCGCCACCTGGGCCGACACGTCGGGGGTCGAGTTCTGGCTGTTGAAGACGTACACCTTGATCTTCTTGTCGGCGATCTGCGCGTCGATGGTCGCCTTGTCTGCGGCGGACGGGTCGGTGCCCTCGCTGATCGCCTTCAGAAACGATGCAGGGGTGATCAGGTTCAGCCCGAGCGCGTCGGACAGTGGGGCGAAGATGCTCTCACTCGCCCCGACCGGCACGCCGGAATACTTCGACTTGATGTCGTTGATCAACTGGTGGTACGACGCGAGGGCGGTGTTCTCGAACGCCGACCGTTGCTGGTCGAAGTAGTCGGCGTCGTCCGGGTCGGCCTTCTTGAGGTCAGCCGTGATGGCGTCGGCCACCTTCTCGACACTGGACGGCGAGTACCACTGGTGCGGATTGCCGCCCTCGGGTACGCCGACCAGATCGCCGACCGTGATCACCAGCCGACTCGAGCTCGGGTCCGCCTGCAGGGCTTTGGCGGCCCATGTGTCGTAGCCGATGCCGTTCTGCACGAATAACGCCGACCGCGCAATGACCCTCGCGTCCGCCGGACTCGGTTCGTAATCGTGGGGGTCGGTGTCGGGGTTGGTGATGATCGCCGTCGTTTTCACGTGCGTCCCACCGAGCTGGGACAAGATGCTGCCCCAGGCATCGATCGTGGCCGCAGCGGTGATCACCTTCCCCGAGCTCGTAGACGCGCCTGAACTACCCGCCGTTGCGCTCATCGACGTACTGCACGCGGTCGTCACGAGCGCCGTACTGGCCACCACCGCGACGCACACGCGAAAACGAGCAGACATGAGCGAAGGTCTCCGACAGGTCGTTCGAGCAAATGTGAATGCGCCATCTTCTGGCCATCACTACACAACACCGTATCGACATCGATTGTCAACACGGATAAGTCACGTCGTTTGTCAGCTTGGCCCGTCGGAAGACTTGGGCGGTCCGAACAGCCGGGTCAGCCGCTGGTCGAGATCGGGATCGGCGAGCACGATCACGTAGTCCCCAGCCTGCAGCTGGGTGTCCGAGCGGATCGGCACGAGCTCGCTGTCGCGGACGGCGATGCTTACCCACGCCTCGCCCATCAGGTCGGCGATGTCATTGACCGTGCAACCGTCCGCGTCCGATCCTGCGGCCACGGTCAGCCGGTGTACCCCGTTCGGTTCGTCGCGCAGTCGAACGCCCAGGGCCCAAGGTTCCGGTTCGACCGTGTGCACAGGAAGGCGCAGCCGGTTCGCCACGCTCGGAATCAGACTGCCCTGCACAAGTACCGAGAAAATTACGACGATCACCACGATGCCGTACCAGCGTTCGGCGTCCGGCACGTGGGCTGCGCGGAGAAGTTCACCGAGCAGGATCGGCACGGCGCCCTTCAGTCCGGCGAACAGGACGAAGGCGCGCTCGTTACTGCGCAGTCGCACCGGAAGCAGACATGCGCCGACGACCACTGGACGGACGACGAATGCGAGGGCGGCTCCGAGCACGAGACCCGGCACCCACACGTTCGCATGCGCCAGCGCACTGAGATCGACCGTCAGGCCCAGGACGACGAAGGCCACGATCTCGGCCAGGCTGGCGAGCGCGGCCTGGAAGCGTTCGATCTCCCGCTTGTACGGCGCATGCGCGTCGCCGATGGCGATGCCGGCCACGAACACGGCCAAGAAACCCGAGCCGTGGGCAAGGGTGGCGGCCCCATAGATGATGTACGCGCTGGCGAGCGTGCGCAGCGGGTACAGCGCCTCGCTGGGTAACGGCACCCGTTGCATGAAGGCCAGCAGCGCCCCACCCCCTACGACGCCGACCGCGAGTCCGACGCTCATCTGAAGCGCAAACCGGCCGCCGATCTGCCCGAGCGCGGACGTCCCGATCCCGCCGGCCGCAATCAAGCTGATCATCAGCGCGATGCCGACCGGGTCGTTCGCGCCAGATTCACCTTCGAGGATGGTGCCGCTGCGGCCGGCGATCTCGCGCCGGCCCAGCACGGAGAAGACGACCGCCGGGTCGGTCGGCGCGACCGCCGTGGCGACAAGCAGCGCTATATACCAATCGACGCCGAAACCCACGTGTAGCAGGACCGCCGCGCCGAACGCGGTCAGAAATGTGCCGAGCACTCCGACCGATGCGATCGGACCGATCGCCGCGCGCAACCGACGCCAGCCGATGTGCATGCCGCCGTCGAAGAGGATGGCCACGAGTGCGACCGTGACGACCCGCTCGACCGTCTGCTCGGAGGGCACCTTCAACTGCGGGTAGATCTCGACGGCCACCGCGACGCCGGCGAGCACGAGGAGCGGTACCGGCACCTTGATCCGTTCGCTGAGCCGGTTCGACAGCACGGCCACCAGGCCAACGACGGCGACCAGGAGCACGATCAGGCCGAAGCGAAGCGTCTCACCCATCCGGGCCCGTCCTCTGATCGCAGCGCTCGAAGGCGCCGACCAGACTTCCCGGCACGCCGACCCGCACGCTACCGCCCACAGCGAACGCGTCCGTCAATCTGGAGGACGGCTTCTCTCGCGGACCTCACAGACAACACAACCCAGGCCGAAGGCCGCCCAGGCGGCTACCGGATCGGCGCAGGTGTTCCGCTCCATGCAGTTGCGCAGCCCAGCTCAGCATTGAGGACGGCTGAACCGTGGACGCTCGACGTTGTCCAGCTCAGGCGTGCCGCCCGCGTCGGCGAACGAGCCAGAGGACGAGCGAGCCGGTTGTCAGCAACGTCAGGGCCACGACGAGCCAGGACAACGTCGGGCTACCGGTGAAGGCCAACGACGACGACGGGTTAGCCGGGGGCGCTGGGCCGACCGGTGGCCCGACCGGCGGTGCTGTGGGCGGCGTCGGGGGACTGGTGGACTCAGTGTTCGTGATCGTGCAGACCACGGCGTGGTCGAGCTCGACGGTCACGGACGAGGCGCTGACGACGCCACCCGTGCACGTCCACGCTGACGCCGTGTATCCCGACGGGCCCGACTCCCGCAGGTGGTAGGTGCCGGGCGTGACCTTCGCGCCCGTCACGGCTGCCGTACCCGTAGCACCGGAAACGGTCTGCGGCCCGGCGGCGGTCAGGGTCCAGTCGGTGGCCGGTCGTGGCTGGGCCGACCCGACGACCTTCTTGATCAACGTGAGCGTGGCAGGTTGGGCGGTGTTGGTGATCGTGCAGGTCGCGGTGTTCCCTTCCGCGAGCGTGACCGTCGCCGAGGTGGACGAGGCTGCTCCGGTGCACGCGAATCCCGTGCTGGCGTAGCCACTAGGGCCGCCGGCTTCGGACAACGCGTAGGTGGTCACGCGGGCCGAGGCGTTGGTGATGCCGCTGTCGCCGTCCTTGCCCGTGATCGTCGGTATGCCGCTGGCGGCCGCGGTGAGCGTCCAGTCGGTGGCCACCGCGCTGCCACCGTTGGTGCCGTTGTCGACGATCTTGTGCAGGGTCAGGCGAGGCGGGACCGCGGTATTGGTGATCGTGCAGACGACGCTGCCGCCGTTGGGGATCTGCACATGGACGCCGTCTTGCGCGCCACCCGTGCACAACCACGTGCCGGCGGCGAATCCGGCGGGACCTGTCTCCGTCAGGTTGTAATTGCCGGCGAACGCGCTGCGCTGGTTGACGCCACCTGGCGTGCTGGGATCGCCGTTGCCCGACACCGGAAGCTGGCCGGGGATGGCGACTGGGGTCGCGGTCAGGGTCCAGTCGCTGGCCACCTTGCCCGAGCCGGTCTGTCCGACGTCGACGACCTTGCGCAGCGTCAGCGTCGCAGGCACGTCTGTGTTGGTGATCGTGCAGACGGCGTTGTCGCCCAATCCGACGGTCACGACCGACCCGGTCAGGGCGCCGCCGGCACAGTTCCAGGCCGACGCGTGATAGCCGGCCGGGCCCTGCTCGCTCAGCGTGTAGTCGCCGATCGGCACGGTCACCTTCGTGACCGCGGGAGTTCCGGTCGCGCCGTTGAGCGATGCCGGCCCGCTGGCGGACAGGGTCCAGTCGGTGGCGGCGTGGGTGCCGCCGTGACTGTTCGTCACCTGCTTGACAAGGGTGAGCGTCGGCAGCGTGGCGGTGTTGGTGATCGTGCAGGTGGCGTTGTTGCCTTCGGCCAGGGTCACGGTGGTCGCGGTCGCCGAGGCGGCGCCGGTGCAGACGTAACCAGTCGATGTGTACCCGGGCGGGCCGCCGGACTCGCTCAGGGCGTAGGTGCCGACGTTCGCGGCTGCGGAGATGCCGGTCGTACCGGTGATGAGCGACGAGCCGTTCTGCGCGGTCAGCGTCCAGTCGACCGGCTGGCCCGTGCCGCCGGTGGTGCCGTTGTCGACCTTCTTGATCAGGGTGAGCTTCGGCGAGACGGCGGTGTTGGTGATCGTGCACGTGACGTCGTCGCCCAGCTTCGCGATCGCGACGCGGGTGCCGACCAGCGTGCCTCCGGTGCACGTCCACGGTCCGGGCGTGAAGCCAGGGACGGCGGACTCGCTGAGGTCGTAGTAACCGGCGAGGACGTTGCGCCGGTTGACGCCGCCGGCGCTGGTGGGGTCACCGTTGCCGGTGACCACGGGTTGGTCGGTGATGAACACCGGCGCGGCGGTCAGCGTCCAGTCCGCCGGTACCTTCGTGGTCGTACCGGCGACGATCTTGCGCAGCGTGAGGTGCCCCGGCGTGTAGGTGTTGGTGACCGTGCAGACCACCTGCTGGCCGAGGACGACGGCAACCACGTCGTTGGTCACGGTGCCAGCGGTGCACGTCCACGGCGACGCCACGTAACCCGGCGTGCCGTCGGTCTCCGACAGCGCGTAGCTCCCGACCGGCACGACGCCGCTCGTGCCGCTCTTCCCCGCCACGACCACGGGGGTGCCGCTGGTCACCTGCTGGGCGGCATGCAACGTCCAACTGTCCGGACCTGCCGTGCCGCCTCCGGTGTTGTCAACCTGCTTGGTCAGGGTGATGGTGGCGGGCTGCGCGGTGTTGGTGATCGTGCACGTGGCGACGTCCGTCGACCCCACGGTGACCGACGTCGGCGTGGACGATGTGGCGCCCGTGCACACCCAGCCGGGACTCGCATACCCCGCCGGCCCGCCGGACTCGCTCAACGTGTACGTCCCCGGGACGGTCGACCCCGAGACACCGGTGGTGCCGGTGATGACCGACGCGCCATTCTTCGCGGTCAGTGTCCAGTCGGCCGGCGTGGCGGTACCACCGGTCGTGCCATTGTCCACCTTCTTGACCAGGGTGAGCTTCGCGACGACGGCAGTGTTGGTGATGGTGCACGTGACGTCGTCACCCTGGTCCGCGATGGTTACCCGGCTGCCGGTGATGCTGGCCCCGGTGCACGACCACGGTCCTGCGACGAAGCCCGGCAGCGTGGACTCGGACAGGTCGTAGCTTCCGAGCAGGACGTTGCGTCGGTTCACGCCGCCCGCGCTGGTCGGGTCGCCGTTGCCGGTGACCACCGGCTGATCGGTGATGAACACCGGCGTCGCGGTCAACGTGAAGTCGGCGGGCACTTTCGTGGTCCCGCCGGTGCCCGGGTCGACGATCTTGCGCAGCGTCAGGTGCGCCGGCGCGTACTTGTTCGTGATCGTGCAGATCACGTTCTGACCAAGAGCAACGTCGACCACGTCATTGGTCACCGTGCCGCCGGCGCAGGTCCACCGCGACGGGTCGTATCCGGCCGTGCCGTCGGTCTCGGACAGGGTGTAGCTGTTGACCGGGACGGTCTGCTTGACGCCGCTCGTGCCCGACACAACGACGACTGGGCCGTTGACCGATGGTCGGGTGGCCTGCAGCGTCCAGCTGGACGGACTCGCCGAGCCGCCGCCGGTGTTGTCGACGACCTTGATCAGTTGCAGGGTCGACGCCTGCGCCGTATTGATGATGGTGCAGGTGGCGTCGTCGCCGGGCGCGATGGTCACCGAGGTTGGTGTGGACGCCGAGACGCCGGTGCACGTCCACCCCGAGCTGGTGTACCCGGCCGGGCCACCGGACTCGCTGAGCGCGTACGTGCCCGCGACCGCCGCGCCCAAGGCGATGCCCTTGCCGGTGATGACCGAGGTGCCGTTCGTCGCCGTCAGCGTCCAGTCGCCGGACTTGGCGGTGCCGCCGGTCTGACCGTTCTTCACGTTCTTGATGAGCGTGAGCTTCGGGGCGGTGCAGGTCAGCGCGTTGCTGATGCCCACGGTGTTGCTTCCGGCGGCCAGGATGGCTGCGTAGGGCAGCGGAGACGAGGTGGGCTGGCCGTTCACGCTCGTCACGGTGGAGCTGACGAGCTGGCACGACGGACGACCCCGCAGATCCGTCTTCTCGGAGATAGCGACCCGTTGTCCCGCCTGGTAGGAGCGTGTCTGGCCCCAGTCCACCACGGAACCGTCGACCGTCCCCGCTGCGACGAGTCCGGACGGCTGCTGGCCCTGCGGATACGTCGTGCCGTCGAGCACCCACGTCTTGCTCAAGGTCAGCGAGGCCGGCTGTGCCGGTGCCTGGTCGTACACCGTGCACGTGATCGGGTTGGGACCGACGAGGGTCAGCGAGAACCCCGAGTCGCCGCTGTTCGTGACCGGGAGTGCGCCACCGGTTTCCTTGTCCAAGCAGCCCGCGTTCTTGCCGGCCAGGGGTACGAGCGTGTACCCCGTGGGCGGCCTCTCGGTGAAGGTCGACGCCGGACCGTTCGAAACCGGAACGGTCAGGTTGAACGCGGCCTGGCCGGCCTTGTCCGTGACCTGCGTGATGGGTGTGGGCGACTCGCCGCCGCTCAGGTCGAACGGGTAGCCCTCGCCGGGCGTGGCGTCGCTGGTCGAGCCACCGAACGGGATGACCTCTTTCTGCACCGTCACCGTCTTGCGGCACGTCGATCCCGAGTTGGCTTTCAGGAACGCCGGCAGGAAGCGATTGGCCTCGCCGTAGGAACCCGGGCCGGTCACCGCAGCGATGTCCGCGTCGCTGTCGGTGCCGGGTGCCGGATTGGTGACACCGATCAGCGGAATGCCGCGCGCCTTGACCTCGTTCGCCGAGAACACTGCGCCCTCGACGTCGATGAACCGGGTGGGGGGCGAGGGATGTACGACCCGATCCGAGCCGGTGGGTCCTAGTCCGGTGACGAGGATGGCGAGGTCGACCTGCTCACCGCCCTGGGCGAAGGCGTGCAATGCCGCGTTCCAGTCGCTCGTCGAGCCGGCCGGCGCCGTCTTCAACGCACTCACTGCGTTTCGCGCCGACGCGGCGTCTCGCAAGCGCAGCGAATTGATGTTGCCGGATGACGGAGCTTGCGTGGCGAACGGGTACAGCGACAGCGTCGACGGGCCGCTCAGGAGCTGGTCGATCACGCTGTTCGCCGTCTGCTCCGCGAACGCTGATCTGCCGGGCGTGAGGTCGAGCAGCAGCGCGACGTGCAGACCGCAGTTCTGGTTCACCGATGGCTCGTCCAACACCGACGGCCACACGCCACCGGAGTCCGTGCCACGGTCGCCGAACGAGTCGGTCATGAAGTCGCTTCCGGAGTAGTACGTGTGCCCCGCGCGCAGCTCGGTACCGGTCTGGAACTGATACGGCTGCTCACCGTTTCCGCCACCGCTCTGCTGGTTCGCGTACACGGTCGACAGCGACGACCAGCCGGTCGGCGCGCCGAGCTGTCGGATCCAGAAGCGCCGACCGCGATTGGCGCCGCCGACGTCGGTGTTCGGCACGGTGAACGAGCAGTCGCCGTCGCTGTCCGAGGTGCAGGTGCCGAACCCGGCGACCGGCTGGGTGTCGGTCTGGCTGGCGAACAGGGCAAGTTGGACACCGGCCAAGGGACTGGCGGTGGACCCGGCGCCGCGGCTACCGCCGGCTTTCACGGTGATCACGGCGTTCGTGCCGGTGGGCTTCGGCACAGTGGCCCGAGCCGGCGTGCCGCCGACGCTGACGAGTCCGGCGCCGAGCGCTCCGACGACAAGCAGGGACGTGAGTCGGCGCCAGGACCCGGTACGGGTGTTCATGTCGACGCCTCGTTCGCCTCGGGGGTGCGCAGGAAGCGCCGTAGTTGCGCTAGGTCGACCGCGAGTGCGGTCGTGTCACCTGCTTGATGGACGTCCACTCGGGTGACGCCGTCGACCGCCGTGCAGGTCACGCGGATGACGTGTGTAG
>CAXTNQ010000087.1:9680-11917 GCA_964245745.1 uncultured Jatrophihabitantaceae bacterium | reverse complement strand
GGGTTGACGGCCAACACACTGACCAGGCCGCCGGGCCGCACCGCCCGCACCACCGCTCGCAGGGTGACGGCGGGATCGTCGACGACCTCGAGAATGCCGTGCAACAAGGCAAGATCAAAGCGCTCGCCGGCCGCCGCCTCGACCAGAGCGTCGACCCGCTCGACCTCACCTTGCACGGGACGCACCCGCTCGGCGACGCCCGCTTCGGCGGCTCGGCGGCGCAGCGTCGCCAGGGCGTCCGCGCTGATGTCGACAACGGTCACTTCGGCACCCGCCTCCGCCACCGGCACCGCGTAGCGCCCGGTCCCTCCTCCGCAGTCCAGGACTCGAGCCGCGCGGCCCGGACGTGCAGATTCGGCCACGGCGTCGTCGAGGAGTCGCCACAGCACGCGGTCGCGCCCGGACAGCTCACGGCGGGCGGTCGGCACGCAGCCGACCATAGTCGCGGCCACCGACGCGGGCCGGACACGCGGCCACCGCCCATCTGCGGCGGCCGGCCGACCAGACCGCCGCGTCGAACGACCGCCGCGTCGACGACCTCAGCCGGCCTGCGCCATCGGCCGCAGGCCGAGCGTCTCCTCGACCGCGGCCAGGAAATCGGCCGCGCGACGCAGCTGCTCATCGGCCTGGCGTCGGGAAACGACGTGCGGGCTACCGGCATCGACAGCCGCCCGCAACGGCGCACTGTCCGCGAAGTACCTGGACCAGTCGCGTAGCTCGGGCGCCACCGCATCCAGCAGCACCCAAGCGCTGAGCGGCCGGCGAGGACGCGTCTCTGGAGAGCTGCGCAGGCTGAAGACGAGCGCGGCCGTGCGCAGCGCGGACAGGTGCGCGGAGATAAAACGATCGGCGGGATCCGTCGTGCGTGCGGCTTCGGTGAGAAATCGGCGGCTGCGCCCGACGAGACGTACTGCTTCGGTAGGGAAGGACACCCGAGCGAGCCGGTCATCTTCGAACATGTGTTCGACGCTAGCAGCGGCACGGTCGTTCGGCAACACATCGGTCGCGTCAACCGACGTGGGCGAGCGGCGCAGCCAGGGCAACAACGTCGCCGACGATGACTACTGCTGGCGCCCCCAACCCCGCGTCGGCGACCGCCTGCGCCAGCTCGTCCAGCCGTGCTCGCACCACGCGTTGTCCGGGCAGCGTCGCCCGGTGGACCGCGGCCGCAGGCGTGGCCGCGGGACGACCATGCGCGATGAGTGCCGCACAGGTCGGCGCCAGCCGTTCGACGGCCATGAGCAGCACCAACGTCTGCGTCCCGCGGGCGAGCGCCGACCAGTCGAGGCCGCCATCCGGAGGACGGCCCGGATCGAGATGACCGGACAGCACGGTGAAGTCCGCGGCCACTTGCCGATGGGTCAGCGGGATGTGGGCGGCCGCAGGGGCAGCGAGTACCGAGCTGACCCCGGGCACGACCTCGACCGGAACACCGGCGGCCAGGCACGCGTGCAGTTCCTCACCGCCCCGACCGAACACGAACGGGTCTCCGCCCTTCAGGCGAACCACCCGACGACCGGCGCGTGCCCGATCGACCAGCACCGCATTGATCTCGTCCTGAGTGAGGTTGTGCTGATGCGCGGACTTCCCGCAGTCGACGATCTCCACCTCGGGCGGCAGCTCCTCCAGCAGGTCGCGAGGCGCGAGACGATCGACCACAACCACGTCGGCCTGGGCGACCAAGCGCCGCCCACGAACCGTGATCAGCTCAGGATCGCCGGGGCCGCCGCCCACCAGGGCCACCGACCCGCGGGCGACGTCGCGCACGGGCCGGTCCGGTAGCTCACCCACGTCCAGCGCGCACCCGATGGCGTCGCGCAGTGCCGCAGCCCGACGCGGGTCCGCGCCGGTGGTCACGGCGACGACCAGCTCGTCGCGGCGCAGGACGGCCGGGGTACGCGCCGTACCTGCTCCGGCATCGTCGGCGCGTACGCAGAAAATCTGGCGGCTCGCGGCGGCGCGGGCTACTGCGGCGTTCACCGCCGGATCGTCCGTACAGGCCTGGACCAGCCACGCCCCGTCCACGTCGTCGGGAACGAAGGCGCGCCGCTGCACCGTGAGGCCCATCGCCGCGAGCTCCGGCGTCACCGCCAGCGCGCGCGTCGCCGGGGCGAAGGGCCGCTTTGATCCGCTGCCCGGCGATCTGCAGCAGCCGGTCGCCGGCCTCGTGCCCGTGCCGGTCGTTGACGGCCTTGAAGCCGTCCAGGTCGGCGAAGCAGACGGCGAACAGCTGCGTC
>CAXTNQ010000087.1:0-9670 GCA_964245745.1 uncultured Jatrophihabitantaceae bacterium | reverse complement strand
TCGCACAGCCCGCGGGCACGTCGCGTCGCCACCGCGCCGCCGCTCACCACCAGGACCCGCCGGCCGGTCACGTCCAGCAGCATGGGCAGGCCGGTCATGTGCCCTGCGCGTCGCTGATCATCCCGGCCGCCACCGTGGCGCCGGTGCTCTCGTCGACGAGCAGGAACGCTCCGGTCGACCGGTTACGCGCGTACGGGTCGACGGCAACCGGCTCCGCCGTCCGCATGCGAATGGTGCCGATGTCGTTGAGCTCGAGCTCCGGTGACGGGCGGCTGCGAAGGGTGCCGACGTCCAGCCGGCTGGCGATGTCGTCGACCACGGCGCGCACATCACGCGTCGCGTGGCGTAGGGCGAAGCGGTCACCCGGTCGCAAGGGAGTGTCGGCCAGCCAGCACACCGTTGCCGTGAATCGTCGCGCCACGGCGGGCCGCGGCTCGCGGTCGACGGCGATGAGGTCGCCCCGCGCAACGTCCAGGTCGGCGGCCAGGCGGAGGACGACCGAGCGCCCGGCCGCCGCCTCGGACAGCGGCCCGTCGGGGGTGTCGATCCCGGCGATGACGGTGCGTCCTCCGGACGGCAGCACGATCACCGGATCACCTTCCCGCAACGGACCGCCCTCGACGCGGCCGGCGTACCCCCGGTAGTCCGCGTACTCGGCGCGACGTGGCCGGATGACCGTCTGTACGGGAAACCGCGCCGGAACCGGGTCGGCCGTGCGAGGTCCGATCTGCTCGAGTAGGGGCAGCAGTGCCGGCCCTTCATACCAACCCATCCGGGCCGAGCGGTTGACGATGTTGTCACCGGACAGAGCAGCCACGGGGATCGGCGTGAACGACGCCGCTCGCCGTCCGGCCGCGACGCCGAACTCGGTGTCCAGTGCCGTCACGGCGCCGGCGAAGTCGGCGACGATGGCGTCGAAGACGTCTTCGGCGTAGTCGACCAGATCCATCTTGTTGATAGCCAGCACGAGGTGCTCGACGCGCAGCAGCGTGGCCACCGCGGCGTGCCGCCTGGTCTGTTCGACCACCCCGCTGCGGGCGTCGACCAGGATCACGGCGACGTCGGCCGTGGACGCTCCGGTGACGGTGTTACGGGTGTACTGGACGTGGCCAGGCGTGTCGGCCAGCACGAACGTCCGCCGCGCGGTCGCGAAGTAGCGGTAGGCGACGTCGATGGTGATGCCCTGCTCGCGTTCGGCGCGCAGGCCGTCCACCAGCAGCGCGAGGTCGGCGCCGTCGTAACCGAGTCGCTCGCTGGCCACCTCGACCGCGGTCAACTGGTCGGACAGCACCGCTCGCGCATCGTGCAGCAGGCGGCCGACCAGGGTCGACTTGCCGTCGTCCACCGAGCCGGCGGTGACCACCCGCAGCAGACCTCCGGGCACTAGAAGTACCCCTGGCGCTTGCGGTCCTCCATCGCCGCTTCGCTGGCCCGGTCGTCCGCGCGGGTGGCTCCGCGCTCAGACACCGACGAGGCTGCGGTCTCGGCGATGACGGCGGCCACGTCCCCGGCCCGTGAGCGCACCGCTCCCGTGCACGTGGCGTCGCCCACCGTCCGGTACCGGACGGACTCGACGCGCGGCACGGAGCCGTCCGCCGGGACGGTCCACGGGGTCACCGCGAGCAGCATCCCGTCGCGGTCGAACACCGCACGCTCGTGCGCCAGGTACAGGCTCGGGACCTCGATGCTCTCGCGTTCGATGTAGGCCCACACGTCGAGCTCGGTCCAGTTCGACAGCGGGAACACGCGGACGTGCTCGCCCGGACGGTGGCGGCCGTTGTAGAGCTGCCAGAGCTCGGGCCGCTGATTGCGGGGATCCCACTGCCCGAAGTCGTCGCGTACCGAGAAGACGCGCTCCTTGGCCCGCGCCTTCTCCTCGTCCCGGCGCGCGCCGCCGAGGACGGCGTCGAAGCGGTGCTCGGCGATCGCGTCCAGCAGCGTGGTCGTCTGCAGGCCGTTGCGGGACTGCCCGGGTGTTTCTCGCACCCGCCCGATGTCGATGGACCGCTGCACGCTGGCCACGATCAGCCGCGCACCGGTGGCAGCGACGTGCCGATCCCGGAAGTCGATCACCTCGGGAAAGTTGTGGCCGGTGTCCACGTGCAAGACCGCGAACGGCAGCCGCGCCGGCCAGAACGCCTTACGCGCGAGGTGGAGCAGCACGATCGAGTCCTTGCCGCCCGAGAACAGCACCACGGGACGCTCGAACTGGCCGGCCACCTCGCGCACGATGTGCACCGCCTCGTCCTCGAGGTCGGTGAGCCACGCCCGGTCGAGGACGGGCCGGATGTCAACCGCGGTCACAGCAGGTCCTCTTTGCGCATCAGGTCGAGCAGCTCCTCGACCACATCGGAGAGTGGGCGGTCCGTGGTGTCCAGGCGAAGCGCCGGAACGGTGGGCGGCTCGTACGCGTCGTCGGCGCCGGTCAGCCCATGCAGCGTGCCCGCTTGCGCCTGCGCGTACAGGCCCTTGGCGTCGCGCTGCGCGCAGACCGCGACGGGGGTCGCAACGTGGATCTCGTAGAAGCGCACCCCGTCCGCTGCGTGCGCGTCGCGCACCCGGTCACGCGCCGCTGCGTACGGCGACACCACCGGGGCCAAGACGATCACGCCGTGGCGGGCCAGGCGAGCCGCGACCCATCCGATGCGGGCGACATTGGCGTCGCGATCGGCCCGGGAATAACCCAGCTCCGGCGACAGGGCAGCCCGCACCTCATCGCCGTCGAGGATCTCGACCGGCCGGCGCCCGTCGAGGCGCCCGGCCACGGCGCGCGCCAGCGTGGTCTTGCCAGCGCTGGGCAGGCCGGTCAACCAGAAGGTCGCGCCGTCGCCCGGATGATGGGAAGCAGGTGCCGATGTCGGCATGGGACGTCCTCGGGGTCGTCGCGTCGCGCCACAACCGGACGCGTCCGCGCGCTGATCGGCGGAACGGGAGGATCAGCGCGACAGACAGGCCGCGCTCAACACGCGCTGCAGATCGACATGCAGGCGCGCGACGAGGCGGGTCGACGACACGCAGTCATCGTCGCACAGCTGCCACCGGCGCGCCGCTATGTCTCTGCTCACGTGTGCGGTCTTGGCCCATACAGACGTGCCGGGATCGCGTGCTGGTGTGCGACCCTGGAAGGGTGCCGCAGCCCCACCGGATCCGCGCCGCGCTCACCATGCGGCGTCATGTCGATCTGCGTCGGGTGACGGCGGCCGCCTGTCCTGCTGAGTGACCCCACCTCACAGGTCGGCATCGAAAGGAACCCGCGCATGGTCGCGCGCACAGCAACGACTCGCCAACACGCACAAGGTCAGTGGGCGCTCGGCTACCGCGAGCCGCTCAACCCCAACGAGCGCACGAAGCGGGACGACGACGGGTTGCTCGTTCGGCAACGCATCATCGAGGTCTACCAACACACCGGCTTCGCCGGCATCGATCCGGCCGACCTGCGCGGCCGCTTCCGGTGGTACGGGTTGTACACGCAGCGCCGGCCCGGCATCCCCGGTGGCCGCACGGCGGTGCTCGAGCCCGAAGACCTCGAGGACGAGTACTTCATGCTGCGCATTCGCATCGACGGAGGCGCGCTGACCAGCCGGCAGCTACAGGTGATCGGCGACGTGGCCAGGACGTACGGGCGCGACGTCGCGGACATCACCGACCGGCAGAACGTCCAGCTGCACTGGATTCGCATCGAGGACGTGCCGGCCATCTGGGAACAGCTCGAGGCGGTCGGGTTGTCTACTACCGAGGCGTGTGGCGACACTCCGCGGGTCATGCTCGGCTGTCCTCTCGAGGGCGTCGCGGAGGACGCCGTCGTGGACGCGACGTCCGCGCTGCGCGCCACGGTGGATCGCTATCTCGGGGATCCGGCGTTCTCCAACCTGCCCCGCAAGTTCAAGACCTCCATCTCCGGCTGCGCGCGGCACTGCACGAACCACGAGATCAACGATGTGTCGTTCGTCGGTGTGACCGGAACCGACGGCACCCCCGGATTCGACGTCTGGGTCGGGGGCGGCCTGTCGACCAATCCGATGTTCGCGCAGCGACTTGGTGTGTTCGTGGCGCCCGATGAGGTCAGCGCGGTCTGGGCGGCCGTCGCCGGGGTCTTTCGCGACTACGGCTACCGACGCTCGCGCAACCATGCGCGGTTGAAGTTCCTCGTGGCGGACTGGGGAACCGATCGGTTTCGTGAGGTGCTCGAGAAGGAGTACCTCGGACGCGCCCTCCCCGACGGCGAACCGCCAGCGCCGTCGCCGGCGTTACGCGACCACGTTGGCGTCGAGCGACAACGCGACGAGCGGGTGAGCGTGGGGACGACGACGCAGGCCGGACGGACGTCGGGGACGTCCCTGGTCGCCGTCGCCGCCCTCGCGGAGCGCTACGGCGCCGGCCGCGTGCGGCTCACTCCGCAGCAGGGGCTCGTCGTGCTCGACGTCGCGCCGCAGGACGCCGACGCACTGGTGCGCGCGCTCGACGGTCTCGGTCTCGTGGCTCGACCCTCGGCCTTCCACCGCGGCACCATCGCGTGCACCGGCATCGAATTCTGCAAGCTCGCCATCGTCGAGACCAAGGCGCGGGCGGAAACGATTCGCACCGAGCTCGAGCGCCGGCTCCCGGACTTCGACGCGCCCATCACGATCAACGTCAACGGTTGTCCGAACTCGTGTGCCCGCTTCCAGGTGGCCGATATCGGGCTCAAGGGCGTCATCGCGCGAGATCCGGACGGTCGCGACGCCGAAGCCTTTCAGCTTCATCTCGGAGGGCAGCTCGGCGCGCAGGCGGCGTTCGGCCGCAAGTTCCGCGGCCTCAAGGTCATGGCCGACGACGCGCCCGACTACATCGAACGCGTGCTGCGCGGCTACCAGGAGCGTCGGCGTCCCGACGAATCGTTCGCGGCCTACGTCGTCCGCGCCGACGAGGCCTGGTTGACGTGAGCTCGGTGACGACGTGAGCTCGGTGAAGATGTGGGTTCGGTGAAGACGTGAGCGGCGGCGAGCGTGCGGCACCGTTCTACTGCCCGTACTGCGCGGACGAGAACCTGCGCATGTTCGGCGACAAGCACGGCGAATGGCGCTGCGGGGCGTGTCAACGCGTCTTCCGCCTCGGCTACGTCGGCCTGTCCGCCGACTGGTCCAGCACGGTCGAGCCGCCGCCGTCGGCGACGGACGTACGCCGATGAGCACAGACCTGCAGCGGCTGGCCGAGCGCGCCGGGCACGACCTGGAGGGCGCGACCGCCCTTGACGTCCTGCGTTGGGCGGACGAGCGATTCGGCGCCCGATGGTGCGTCTCCTCGTCGATGGCCGACGCCGTGCTGGCCGACCTCGCCGCCCGGGTCCGCCCCAGGGTCGACGTGCTCTTCCTGGACACCGGGTACCACTTCGCCGAGACGCTGGGCACGCGCGACGCGGTGGCGGCCACACTGCCCGTCACGGTGCGCACCGTCCGACCCACCCGAAGCGTGGCTGAGCAGGATGCGCAGTACGGGCCGCGGCTGCACGCCCGCGATCCCGATCTGTGTTGCACGCTGCGCAAGGTCGCGCCGCTGGCCGGCGCCTTGGACGGCTACGACGCGTGGGCGTCCGGGGTTCGCCGCGACGAGGCACCGACCCGAGCCGGCACCCGGCTCGTCGAGTGGGACGCCCGCCGCGCCAAGGTGAAGCTGAACCCGATCGCCGCCTGGACGCAGGACGACGTTGACGCCTACATCGCCGATCGGGGAGTGCTGGTCAATCCGCTGCTGCTCGACGGCTACGGCTCGGTTGGGTGTGCGCCGTGCACCAGGCGGATCGTCGCCGCGGAGGATGCGAGAGCCGGCCGGTGGACAGGCACTACGAAGACCGAGTGCGGGCTACACACCTGAGTCGATGATCGGCCCGACGATGGGCATTCCTGCGCCAGTCCTACGCTGAACCGGTGGACGTCGCCGACGCCGGTCACGCCGGCCCCGTGGCGACGGTCCACGTCTGGCGGGTGCCGGCGAGCGCGGTGCCCCGCACGCTCGTGGCCGTCGCGGCCGACCCTCGCCGCCTGCGCGGGCTGCCGGGACTGCGCTTCGCCAAACTGCTCGGCACCGGACAGGGCCGTACTTTCCGTCCCAGTGACGCGACGCTCACGCGGTGGATGCTCGTCGCCAGCTGGGCGGACGTCGCCTCGGCGCGACAGGCTGAGCAGGCTACGGTGCTGCGTGCCTGGCAGGGCCGGGCGGTAGAGACGTGGCACGGCACGCTGAGCACGCTGAACGCGCACGGTCGGTGGTCGCGACGCGTGCCGTTCCTGCCCTCGGCGCCACGCTCGTGGGACGGACCGGTCGCCGTACTGACCCGGGCGCGCCTGTCGGCACGCCGGGCGGTCACCTTCTGGCGGGCCGTACCGGACGTGGTCACCGACCTGCGGCGCCAATCGGGAGTCGGCACCGCCTTCGGCTTCGGGGAAGCGCCGGTCGGCGTACAGGGAACGTTCAGCGTGTGGCGCGACGCGCAAGCCGTGCGGGCGTTCGCCTACGACGGCCAGGCTCATCGCACGGTGGTGCGGCGGACGGCGGAGGTCGGCTGGTACGCCGAGGATCTGTTCGCCCGCTTCGCGCTGATCGACAGCGTGGGCACCATCGCCGGCCACGACCCGGTGGCGATGTGCCGGTGATACGGCGATGAGGGCGGCGGACGTCCGCCCGCTGCCTGCCGAGGTGCGGGTCGAGATGTGGTCCGGTCGGCAGTTCGCGGCCCGGATGACCGACGCCATGGACATCTACGTCGCGGCGATGAAGTACCCGCCCTCGGCCGGGACCCAGCGCGCGCTCACGGCGTCGCGGCACACCGCCAACCCCGGTTTCGCGTGCCGGGTGGCGTTGCTCGCCGACGACACCCTCGTCGGCTTCGGCTACGGCTACACGACCGCGCCCGGACAGTGGTGGCACGACCTCGTCCGCCGGGCGGTGAGCCGAGAGGTCGCCGACGACTGGCTGCGCGCCGCCTTCGAGCTCTCCGAGCTGCACGTCCGGCCGCGAGACCAAGGCGCCGGCATCGGGCGACGGGTCCTCACTGCGCTCGCCGGCGACCTGCCGCACCGCGCCGTGCTGCTGTCCACGCCGGACACCGACAGCCGGGCGTTCCACCTCTACCGTTCGCTGGGCTTCGTCGACCTGGCCCGCGACTACCTGTTCCCGGGTGACGCGCGTCCCTTCGCCGTCCTCGGTGCCCGCCTGCCTCTCACGACGGACGCGGCGGCCGCCGAGCATGCTGGATAGCCGCCCGGTCCGGGTTGCGGCCGTCCCGACGGTGGCGGTGCTCCTCGTCGGGATCGTGATCGCCCTGCAGATCGCCTACCCCATCGCCGGACCCGACCTGCAGGACCGGTTGACCGTCGTGATCGTCTGGCTGGCCGCCGCCGCGGCCGTCGGACCCGCGGCGCAGGTCGGCCGGGGACCGGTCACGGCGCTGCTCGTCGTCGGCGCCCTCGGTTTCGTGGCCGAGGTCGTCGGCGTACACACCGGGATGCCGTTCGGCGATTACGGCTACACCGCCCAGCTCGGCCCGCAGCTGTGGGACGTCCCTGTGGTGATCGCGCCGGCGTGGATGATGATCAGCTGGCCGGCGGCACTGGCCGCTCGCCGGCTGGTGTCCGGGCCGCTCGCTCGCGTCGTGGTCGGCGCGTGGGCGCTCGCGTCGTGGGACCTGTTCCTCGACCCGCAGATGGTGGACGCCGGGCGGTGGCGATGGGCCGATCCGACGCCGCATCTCCCGGGCGTCGCTGCGGTGCCGCTCAGCAATCTCGCCGGCTGGCTCGCCGTCTCCCTGCTCGTGTCGGCCGTCCTGCAACACGCGTGCGCGCGGGTCGGCTCGATCGCCGACCGGCCCATGATCTTTTTCTACCTCTGGACCTACGCCTCGTCCGTCCTCGGCTTGACCGTGTTCCTCGGCCTGCCGGCCGCCGCCTGCTGGGGAGCGCTCGGGATGGGCGTCGTCGCGATCCCGCTCGCCGTCCGGACCTGGCGGTGAGCCGCGCCTTCGGGGCGAACCTCGTGCGGATCGGCGCGGCGCTCTCGGCCCTCGGGACGCTGCACACCGTGGTCAACGCCGCGTTGCTCCGGCGACCCCGGCTGCCTGCACCGGCGACACCGCACCGGGTGAGTGTTCTCGTTCCGGCTCGTGACGAGCAGGAGCGCATCGCCGGCTGCGTGACGGCCCTGCGCGCTCAGCACTCGGCCGGCGAGCTGGAGATCCTCGTCCTGGACGACGAATCCACGGACGACACCTCGGTCGCCGCCGAGCACGCCGCGGGCGGCGATCCCAGGGTGCGTCTGGTCTCCGGCCAGCCACTGCCGTCCGGATGGCTGGGTAAGCCGCACGCCTGCGCGCAGCTTGCCGCGGCCGCCGTCCCGTCGTCCGACGTCCTCGTCTTCGTCGACGCCGACGTCCAGCTCCGGGCCGATGCCGTTTCTGGCGCGCTCGAACTGCTCGACCGCGCCGGCCTCGACTTCGTCTCGCCCTATCCGCGGCAGCTGGCCACCGGCGCCGCCGAGCGGCTCGTCCAACCCCTGCTGCAGTGGTCGTGGCTGACCCTCGTCCCGCTGCGCCTGGCCGAACGGTCGCACCGACCGTCGCTGGCCATCGCCAACGGGCAGTTCCTCGCGGTGCGCCGCGCGGCGTACGACCGGGCCGGAGGTCACCCTGCCGTCCGCGGCGACGTCCTCGACGACGTGGCGCTGGCGCGCGCGCTGCGGCGCACGGGAGCCCGCGGCGGCATGGCTGACGGCACCGGGCTCGCGGATTGCCGGATGTATGTCGGCTGGCCGGCCCTGCGCGACGGCTACGCCAAGTCGCTGTGGGCCGCGTTCGGCACTCCGGCGGCCGCGGCGGCGGGAGTGGCGCTGCTCGTGGTGACCTACGTGCTGCCACCCATGGCGGCCCTGGCCGGGTCCCGGGCCGGAGCGGCAGGATACCTGGCCGCGGTGGCCGGGCGAATGGTCAGCGCGGCCGTGACCGGCGGCCGGGCGTGGCCCGACGCCCTGGCGCACCCGGTGTCGATCGGCGTGGCCGGTGCGCTGACCGCCCGCTCCGTCGTCGGCCACCGGCGCGGCACCCTCGCCTGGAAGCAGCGGAGCGTCTGAGCGTGGCGCGGGTCGTGGTCGTCGGTGGTGGCGTGGGTGGTCTGGCCGCCGCCGCCCGGTTGGCCGCGGTGGGGCACGACGTCACCCTGCTCGAAGCGGCAGCCAGCGTCGGCGGCAAGCTCGGCCGCCTCGAGCGCCGGACGGCCGCCGGGATCTTCCGCTTCGACACCGGGCCGTCCCTGTTGACCTGGCCCGCGGTGCTGCGCGACGTCTTCACCGCCACCGGAGCGCCCCTCGAGTCCGAGCTGACGCTGCGACCCGTCGACCCGATCGCGTCCTATCGCTTCGCGGACGGCCGGCGGCTGACCACGACACGCGACCTCGACGAACAGGTGGCCCGCTTCGACGCCGCCTTCGGTCGAGGTACCGGCGCCGGGTGGTCCGCGCTCGTCGGTCGCGGCGCCCGCATCTGGGACGCCGTCGAGGACCGGGTCGCCGGCCTCACCGCGGGGCAGCCCTCCGCCAGCCCCCCCGGCGTGGCACGCCGGGTGGCATTCGCTACCGGCAACGCCGCGCTCGGAGCCGCCCCCGACCACCAACTCGTCGAGTCCCTACCCCGGGCGGTTACCCAATC
>CAXTNQ010000086.1:0-11942 GCA_964245745.1 uncultured Jatrophihabitantaceae bacterium | reverse complement strand
GTCGCTGCGGCGGCCACGGTCGTGATCACCCGGGCTTTCTTGGCGGCGACTGGGTACCCACAGGTCGGTGGTTCGCATGGATTGCACTTTGCTCATGTGTTGTGGGGCGGCCTGTTGCTCGGCGTTGCGATGGCCATCATGATGACGTCCCTGACCAGCCCAGTCAGATTCTGGGCGAGCCTCGTGGGGGCGTGGGATTTGGCTTGTTTATCGATGAGGTGGGCAAGTTCGTCACAGAGGACGTGAACTACTTCTTTCGCCCTGCCGTGGCGATCATTTACGCAGTGCTGATCTACTCGTATGTTGTTGGTCGCGAGCTAATTAGTCGGCGAATGGCGGAGCTCACGCCGGACCGAGCTGTGAAAGTGATGATTGAGTTGCCGGACGTCCAGGTACAGCGGAGGAGATCCGTCGAAGAGCGTGTCATGTTTGTTGCGGATCGCTGCGTGCCGTGTCACTTAACGCAGTCCACCGGCGTTGGGTCAGCATGACGGTGTAGACGCTTATGGGTCTGCAGGCGCTGGCCAGTGTCGTCGTCATCGTCGGGACGGCTATCGACCTTCTGCGCGCGACGACTCTGCCGGGCGTACAAGAGGTCTGCCTGCTAACAGGGTCCACAGTGCAGACCACCCTGATTTTGATTGGGATTTTCCTGTACATGTCTGGCCGCCCGGTTAGCGGCCTCCGGTCGACGCGGATGGACTGTTCGTCGCGTCAATGTTTACTACTGTCGTGCAATTCTACGCCGTGCCAATCGCCGCGCTCTTCAATTTCACTGCTGTGGCCGTACTCCTGTCGGTCACTGGTGCAATGCTCACCGCGTTCGAGTCGCCTCACTGGTGACGAGCTTCGGTCATCCCCGAATTGCGCGTCAGACGCCGTGAAAATCTAAGCCCACGCGCGGAGGTCGACGACAGAGTTTCGACTCACGTGAAGTTCTCCCGGTCGCGCTCGGAGAACCAAGTCAACCGTCCAAGCCGGACGTGGCCGTCTTCCGCCGTCCCGGCGTGTGCCGGATCGCGCGCCTGCGCTCTGCTGCGTCAGATTGAGTGTGCAGGGACCTTCCTACAGGTTTGCGTCAAGGCCTGCCGATTGTCGTAGTCACCGGAATCGGTGTCCGAGAGGCCGTGGGCCTGATCCGGGAGAGCTCGTTGCGGGCCTGTACAACGGCTGCGGTGTCCATGCCGCGATCCTTGGCGAGCTGAAGCCCTAGGTCGCTTCCGGCTTCGAGGATGTGCCTGGCGGCACGGCGGTCGCGGTATCCGTGCGCCGCTTTGACGTAGGTTCGGCGCTGTTTGCGGCTGCCCGCCAATGCTCCTACCTCCGCGTCGGTGAGCAGGCCGAGACTGACCTCAGGCTGGAGGATTTCCCGCATCCAGTTGCGCTCGGTCTTGACCGTCGCCTTATAGACGAGCACGAACGCGGCGATAATGAGGACGGTAAGGACGAAGGGCAGCACGGTCCCGAGTGTGGAGTTGATCGACCCGAAGCCGCTTAGGCCGTCCCAGAGGCCGTGGAAAAGCATGGCGAGCAGGATGAGAGCGATGCCCAGCCCGGGCCGGCGTGGACTGTCCGGACGACCGATCAGCCATATCACGCCGGCGCAGAAGATTGCAGAGAACATCCAGTGCGACGGTATTCCCGTAACTGTTCGAACGAGGATTGTCCGTCCGCCGTTGACGATCTGGTTGGCTCCGAACGCCGAGGCGGCTGAGCTGACGCCGTAGGTGACGTCCTCCACGATCTGGAACCCGAGGCCGATGAATCCGCCGACGATGAAGCCGTCGAACGGCGATCGGATGAGTCGGGGCGCCAGGGCGATCAGCAGCAGGATGCCGCAGCCCTTGCCGATCTCTTCCACGAATGGAGCGGTCAAAGCGGCACCCCAATGCTCGCCGAAGACCTGGCCCTGTCCCTTGTTCCACAGGGCGAGCAGAGCGCTGTTGCCGTATAGGGCGATTCCGCCGATGGCGGCGACACCGCCCCAGCCGAATGCGGCGAGCCGAAGTCCGGTGGGAACACTTTGGAAGCGGTCAAGACGGTTCAGGACCCAGCCGAGAACGAACGTGAGAATGGCGAACACGACGATCGCCAGAATCATGGCGTCCTGGAAGGCGTCCGCCGAGCTGCCGTAGCTCTGCCAGATGACCATCACGCCGATTGCGAAAACCAGCAGATAGGTCCAGAACGCAAGGTTGCGCGGTTGAAACACGATGAAGGGGCGACCCCAGCCGGAGTCCTCGATCGCCTGCTGCCGGATGGCTAGCTGTGCGGCTGGTACGGCGGTCACGACGGCACCTTCGCCGTCGTCGAAATACTCAAGATCATCGACGTGATCGACTGCACATTGCGGGTCAGCGCGATATCCGATCCGCGTACTACCACTTCGGTGCCGACTGAGTCGCCCCCTATCTGGTACACCAGTGCGGCGTTGAGGCCCTGGTTCTGAAAGCCGGCGTAGAAGTCAGCGACCCCGGGCACGCCTTCGGTGGTCCTGATGTTCGATCGTTTGGTCGCCGGGCCCAGGTTGGTGCGTTGGCGCAGCTTGTCGTCCACGTTGTTGATCTGGTCAAGCAGCGCGTTCGGCGTTCCCGTGAACGGGCCGACGATGACCGCGAAGCTGATGTCCTGCTGTTCAAGGACCGTCTTGCTCGACGCGCTGACGTGCGCGCCGGTTGCCAGCCGCTGTCCTTCGACAATATTCCAGCCCGGCGTCGGAACAAAGATCAACTGTCCTTCGGCCAGATTCATGACGTCGCCGGTCTTAACCTGGTCGTCGTACTTCGTCGCCGAGTTGATGCCAGGCAGCACCAACGCGGCAAGAGCCACGATCACAAGAACGATCACCGATGGCAGGATCGTGCGTCGATCGAACCCCAACAGCCGGTCTTCGACGGGCACGTACGCCTCTGCTCGTTGCGGCTGGACAGTTGCCCCGTCCTGGACTGTGCTCACGCTCGCCTCCTGGACGCGTGACATGACCCGCGGTGACGGACACCCTAGTAGCCGGGACCGATGGGGATCTAGCAGAATCGCGCAAAACCAGTCAGCACCGTGCTCGACCGGCGCTGCGAGGACTCGGGGACATCGGCCGGCCCGACCTGATCCCGGCGCGGTGCTACTCATGTTGTATCGGCGTCGCGCGCACGCGCATTGTTCGCACATGACGGCGAGGATCTAGCCGATCACACTGGCCGTTTGCACCGGGCCGTGCCGGATGGGAGCTGAAACGTGGCGGTCTTCGTCGGGGTCGTCTTGTTGATCTTCTTTGTGGTTTCGATTGGCAAGGTCTGTGGTCGGCTGCTCGGTGTGCGGCTTGGCGCGGTACGCGGGGTGCTAGTCGGTTTCATCGGTTGGCTGGTGGGCGTTGCGGCGGCGTACGCGACGATCGGGCGGAACGGACGCGGTGGACTACATCTCGAGGTGTCGACGTTCGGGGACTGGATCGATGCGGTCGCCACGATCGTGTTTTTCGGTGTCTTGGCAGCGATGCCGGTCGCTATTGCACTTGATCTGTTGACGCGTCGAGGATCGGCAATGTCTCGTCGTCACCGACGCAGGTGGCTGTGGCATCCGTTGCGATCCGTCCGCACCGCCTGGGCGCCCTATGGGCGCCTACGCGAGATTATCGGCCGCGCACGGCGGGTGGGATTGATCTCCCTTCGCTTCAGGTCCCGCTCTGCACTCGACTCCCCGGAACTCGCAGTGCGCGTCCGCACGGTCTTGGAGGACTCGGGCGGCATGATGGTCAAGCTCGGTCAGATCGCGTCGACACGCTCGGACGTGCTGCCGGCTGAGCTCATCGACGAGTTAGCCAAGCTACGCGCAGATGTCCGCCCCGTAGCAGCTGACGAGGTGCGCACCGTGCTTGAAACCGAACTTGGTCGGCCTGTCGCCGACATCTTTGCTTCGTTCCAGTGGCAACCGCTGGCCGCTGCCTCGATCGGTCAGACACATCTGGCCGTCCTTCCGGACGGACAGGACGTAGTCGTAAAGGTTCAACGCCCCGGCATTGCTGAGACCGTCGCACGCGACGCCGCGGCGCTGCGGCTGGTCGCCCGACAGCTCGACCGCCGGGTCGAGGGTGCACACGCGATCGGTATCCAGCGGGTGGTCGAGGAGACCATTAACGGCCTAGAGGACGAGCTCCGCTACCGACTAGAGGCGGCGCTGGGCTCGCAGCTGCGTGAGAACCGCGCGAAGGATCAGGGCATCGCCATTCCGCGCGTGTATTCCGACATCTCGACCGACCGCGTGTTGGTCATGGAGCGCGTGGTGGGACGCACGGTTGCCGACGACGCCGCTATGGACGCTGCGCCAATCGGTAGGGCCGAGATCGCACAACGTGTGCTGACTTCATTCATGGGTCAGATCCTGACCGACGGGTTATTCCACGCCGATCCGCACCCGGGTAATTTGCTCATCGACACAGCGGGAGTGGTGTGGCTGCTCGACTTCGGCTCAGTCGGCCGACTTGATCCCATCGCGATGGAGGGCCTGCGGGGGATCGCGCTCGGCATCGCGACAAAGGATCCCGCCGTCCTCGCCCGGGCGGCTCGGGATCTTGCAGCGGCTGACGGTGCGCCCGACCTGCGCTCGCTGCAGGCAGACCTCGGGGCTCAACTCACGCAAGGCGCCACCGGCGGGGGCTTCGACGCGGCCACGATAGGAAAGGTGCTGGCGGTGTTGGAACGTCACGAGATGACCCCACCGGCATCGATCACACTGCTCGCGCGATCGCTGCTGACGCTGGAGGGCACCATCCGGCTGATGGCGCCGGACCTGAACATCGCTGACGCGTCATCGACCATGGTCGCTACGCAAAGGGAAGCAATCTTCGGGTCACCACGGGAGGTGCTCCAGAAGGAAGTACTGCGCTCATTGCCGTCTCTTCGTACGTTGCCCGACCACGCGGAGACGTTAGCCAATCAACTCAGGGTCGGACGGATGACCGTCCGCACCGAGCGGTATTCCGGTTCCGACCGACATGTCATGGATGAATGGGTCGACCGGGCGGTACTCGCCGCGGCCGGTGGCCTCGGCGCAGTGACATCTGCGCTCCTGCTGATCGCCGCATCGGCGACAAGCGACGACCGCGTACGGGCTGCGCTGTGGATTCTTGGGTTCGCCGGCCTCAGCTTCGCAGCGGTACTCCTCAGCCGTAGCGTTGCCCGTGCGCTGCGCCGCAGCAGCAATCGACGTCAATGATGTCGTCCGTCTACACCACATCTTGGTTCGCGGTGACGCTATGGGGTTTCTGCGGGCGTAAGTGGCTGGGGGTCGACGGGACGGAGATTGTCGGTGACGTCGCGCGGCGTACGTAATCGACTGACCTCGGCTCCCAGCAGCGCGGTGGCCTCCGCGGTGCTGAGTGCAGGTAGTCGGTGCAGGCCGTTGATCTCCCGTAACTCGGCTGGCGTCACTTCGGGATCGACTTGCAATTCGGCTATGGCACGGTTCCACAGGTTGGTGGTTCCGGTAACGGCAGCCACTGCAGCGTTATAGCGATTAACGGTCTTGTACAGATCGCCGATACCCGAAAAGTCGACGGCGAGGATGTTGGGTAGCCGCTGCCGATCGGTGATGCACTGTGCTATGCGGGCCGTGAGCGTCGCGTCCGAGTTCACCTTGCTCGCCGCCACGGGGTCTGGTGGGCCGTTTGGTCGTAGCCAGTGGTTGACGAGCAGCAGCGGGTTGTCTGGTTCCCCTCGATTCGGCTGGCAGTTGAACTGGCTGACGCTCGTGAACGTGTACGGGGTCTCTTGCATAAGGCCGGTGTAGGTGCCGGGAAGCCATGACTCCTGGCCGCCGTGCCGTTCGGACGTGGTGATGAGGCGTCGGGGGTTCTCTTTCTGACCGTCGGAGGTGTCGGTCATCTCCTGGAGCGTCGGCAGCGGTTTGGACAGGTCCGGCGTGTAGATGCGGTCGAATAAGCCAGCGTGCTCCAACGCTCGACGGAGATCCTCTGGTGCGACGTAGTCCTCGAAGTCGAGGATCAGCACGTCGTTGAGGTTCCGCTGGATGTAGTTGCGGATCTCGCCGAAGACGACGTCGGCCTTGACGGCGCCGAGCTCGCAGTAGTCGTGGCAGAAGTACAGGTCCTTCTTCTTGCCCGACAGGTCGACGGTGCCGGTGAGTGCGCCGAGCCGGTCGAGTTCCGCGACGCCGCTCGCACCGACGTCGCGCTGAAGGTCGGCTCGGTCGGCAGCGCCGGCCAGGTTAGTGCGTACTAGGCCGTCTTGCTCGTAGCCGTAGTACACGTCGAGCAGAAGCACCTTGGCGCCAGCGTTGAGTTGCTCGCCGACGCTTAGCGTGTGCTCGGCGCTGTAGAAGTTGTAGGCCGTTGACGACATGGAGTTGTGCGTGGCGGGCCAGACGATCTGGTTGAGCCGTTGCGAGCACAGCTCGACATAGCCGTTACACCCGTTGGCCGTCGGATCGGACTTCGGCTTGGGCACTGTGGAGGCGACGGCCGCCGCGGTAGCGGTGGTCATGCCGATGAACGCCACAAGCATCAGCGCGGCCACACCGGCGAACTGGCGCTTTCGGATACGCCGGACCATCTGCTGTGACGTTAGCGCGCCGGTCGCCCGCAGCATGCCCACAATGCCGATGTACAGGACGCCGACAGCCACCATCCAGATGACGAGGTAGCCCAGACTGACGGGCCGTGTCAGAAGCAGTACGCCTATGACCGTCACGGCGCCGTAGGCGGCGAACCGTCGGAACGGACGCGTCCACGAGCGCTGGAACCACCCGCGGACGCGCAGCGCTCGAGTCCTCAGGTCAGCACCGTCACGCGCCGGCGCCAACGCCAATAAGAAGCCGACGAGGATGAACGCGGCACCTGCGCCGACAAGACGGCCGAGCAGCACGAGGACGAACGCGGCCACAGCCGCACCGCGCCCGGGCTGGTCGGTGCCGCCTACCGCCGCGAACAAGGGTGAGGCGGCACCAAGTCCGACCGGGAAGGAGCCAGCAACCATCATCGCGAGTCCGGTGAACCTAATCGCGTGGACGCGGTCGCGGGCCCACGCCACCGCACACACCAGCACGACGACGCCCAGTACGCCGGCCGGCACGAACAGGGCGTCGATCCAAACGGTGGACCGCGCCAAGGTGTCGACCGCGCGTGACTGGGACACCGTGGTCGCGATGTCCAGGACTTGAGCGGGTAGTTTGCTGGCCAGATCGGGGTCGACCGTTTCCAGAGTGCTACTGATGGTCACGGAAGCTTGCTGGGCGTCCAGGTTGACTCGGCGGGCGCGATTGATCTCGAAAACCTGCTCGTGCGCCCCTCGGGCGAATGCGCGCACTGCTTCGGTCACGGCAGGTTGGGCGAGGACTTCGGACAGAGCCTTGCGTACCACCGGCCGCGCGCTCGATACGAAGCTGGAGGACTTCGCCAGCCGCAGGGTCGCTTGGTCGGCAACGTAGTCCCGTACCGACTGACGCTGCGAGGTCTGCGCCACCACGTCCGCGAAGCCGTCGTCATCCAGCACCCGAGTCGCCAGCCACCATCCGGTTG
Source organism: uncultured Jatrophihabitantaceae bacterium (assembly GCA_964245745.1). Taxonomy (GTDB): domain Bacteria; phylum Actinomycetota; class Actinomycetes; order Mycobacteriales; family Jatrophihabitantaceae; genus CAXTNQ01. The sequence continues at coordinate 4,414 of CAXTNQ010000086.1, read as the reverse complement.
CGCTCACAACGATGAGCGCAATGCCGACCAGCGAAATCAGCCGCGTCGCCCAGCGACCGAAGCGCGGCTGCCCGGCTCGTCGCAACGCACGTCCGACGGCCTGCCCGGCGTGTGTCACTGGGCGGGACAGGCGACGCCAACCCCGCTTGTCTTGGTTGCGGAGATTGTTAACAGCATCTCCCCCAGGCGGGGAAGTGGCCGGCGGCCGCCCGTCGCTCACTGTCACCTCCGGGTCTGTCGCGGTGCTGCCTCCGTCGAGCGTGACCGCGACGTTGGGGTCCAACGCACTGGCCTGATAAAGCCCCTGGTCATGTATTCATGTCAACGGTCCGCACAGCACCTCTCCGGTCAGTGAGCGGGCCGCGCGACCCTGGGCGCCGATGGGCTACAGGCTAATGAGGATGTTGATGGCGAGAGCTAAGACGATGGCGTTGTAGAAGAAACTAACTACGCTGTGCACCGTTACGCGCCACCGGAACTCACGACCGGTCACGGTAACGTCTGACGCCGCAAAGCTTGTACCCAAGGTGAACGCGAAATATAAGAACTCGACTTGGGTTGGCTCGACCGTCTCGGGAAATTGCAAACCTCCACCCGAAGGGGTCGGAGCGAAATACAGCGCCGAATACAACTGCGCGTAAGCGGCATGCAGGAGAGCCCAGGCCAGCAGGATTCCTGCAACTCCAGCTGCCGTAATGACGCCGCCGAGCCGGTCGTCGTCGCGATTGATAACGACGGTGGCGGCCGCGGTCAGACCGGTGAGGCTGGCCGTGACCGTGAACAGCGTCTTGAAGCGATAGCTCTGCAGAGTGCGGTTCAGACGTGAGGCGCCAGAGGTAAACGTGGAGGCCGGAAGAGGTAAACCTGTCGACGGTCTTGAGTAGTGGCGACGTGCCGAGACCAGACCCGCAGTCAGGTACGCGGCCGCCAGAAGGTCCCATAGCAGGAGTACCACCAGGGCACTAGCCGTTGAGTCGTCACCACCAACCACAAAGCGGACGCCCAGCAGTATCAGCAACAGCTCGACGACACGCGCCGCGGCCAGTCGACGGCGTCTTTCGGACTGCACCGCGTTCGCGGTCGGATCTGACATTCATACTCCCTTTCCTAGCAACAGCACTATTTCGGGTGTGGACTCGAAGTTTGCCTCGTTCGGCGATCGGAGATCGCACAGCCGTTGACAGGGCTCACCGGCAGGCGCGGCGCCGCCACGACTTTGTCGTCGACTGTGGGCGAGCCGACAACTGACACTTGCGGCCCAGCGGCGCTGCTGCCTCTGGGCCGACGCCAGCGTCGACCTGGCACGGCTGGTCCTGGCCGTCTTATGGTCGGAAGTCATCGGCACGGCCAACGCCTGGGTGCTCGCGATCCGCTCCCGATCGCGGTGGAGAGGTCAGGAGGATGGTCCCCGGCTGCGTTGCGTCGTGGACTCCCGCACCACCGGCACGGCCTCAGCAACCTGCTTCGCCGCCGCATCGGGGGATAAGGTTTGCCTGAGTGTCCGCTATGTGGCTATGGAGACGCGGATGACCGAGCTGGTCCGCTTCCGCGAGGCAGTGCGAACCCACCGCCGGATCGTCGGGCGTTCGCAGCAACAGCTGGCCAACGCCCTCGGACTCCATCCGAACGTCCTCAGCCACAAGCTGAATGGCCACGGACAGGCAACCTTGACGACGCGAGAAGTCGTCGGCATCGTCACCACACTGGCCGACTGGGGTGCGCTGCCGAGTCGCGAGGACGCCAAAGGACTGCTGCATCTGGGCGGCGTACGGCCGCACGCCGCCGAAGCGCTCTGGAAGCAACCTCCGTTGTCGGTGCTGCCCGCGGACGCCGTCGCCGCGCCCGGACCTCCGGCTGCCCGGGCGCCGCGACAGGGCAACCTGAAGCTGGCGCCGCCTTCGGTACCGACCCCCTCGTTGATCGGAAGGGAGCGCGAGCGCGCCGAGGTGGCCGCCGCCCTGGACGCGGCGCGGTTGGTCACCCTGACCGGAGTGGGGGGTACCGGAAAGACGCGGCTCGCCTTGCAGGTGGCGGCCGACGTCGCCGACCGGTACGCCGACGGCGTCGCCTTCGTCAGCCTGTCCTCGGTGCGCGACCCGGCGTTGCTGCCCACGGCAATCGCCGCCGCCTGTGGCCTGTCACCGTCGACGGCGGACGAGGCCGAAGTGATGATCATCGACGTGCTGAACAATCGGCACGTCCTGGTGGTGGTCGACAACCTCGAGCAGCTGGTCGAGGGCACTCCGCTGCTGAGCCGCGTCCTGGCGGCTGCTCCCGGGCTCCGTGTGCTGGCGACGAGCCGGGTCCCGCTGCGGTTGTACGGCGAGCAGACGCTGCGCGTCCCGCCGCTCAGTCTTGAAGGCGACGGCGGTGATGCCGTGCGGCTGTTCATCGCCCGGGCGAGGGCCGCCCGACGGGATTTCGAACCGGGTCCGTACGAGCTGCGCACCATCGCCGTGATCTGCGCGGCTCTCGACGGCCTGCCGTTGGCCATCGAGCTGGCGGCCGCGAAGGTCCGCCTCTACTCGCCGACCGAGTTGTTGCCGCTGCTCGACTCGAGGTTGGCGCTGCTGCACGGCGGCCCACGGGACGTGCCGGATCGGCAACAGACGTTGCGCGCCGCGCTCGACTGGAGTTACACGCTGATGTCGCCGTCCGCGCAGCACGTGTTGGCGTGCCTGAGCGTGTTTGCTGGCCGCTTCGACGTTGCTGCCGCCAGCGCGGTCAGCGACGAGGCTGACGAGTACGTCACCCGTGAGCTGCTCACCGAGCTGCACGACCAGAGCATGATCGAAGCCGGAACCACGTCGGACCCACGCTTTGCGCTGCTGCAGACGGTTCGCGAGTATGCCTCGGCTCGTCTGGCCGAAAGTGGCGGCGAAGACGCGGCCGAGCAGCGGAACTTGCGCCACCATGTCCTCCTCGCAGCGGCACTTCAGGACGACATTGCTGGCGCGGCGCACGGGCAGGCAATTTCGACGTTGGAGCGGGCCTATCCGAACATTCGCGTGGCGCTCGACTTCGCTGGGCGCCATGGTCGGACAGACGAATCGTCGTTGGTCGACGGGCTCCGGCTGGCGGCGGCCGTCGGCCCGATGTGGTCGTTGCGTGGCCCGCTGGCGGAGGGTCGGCTGCATCTCGAACGTCTGCTGGCCGTAGAGGACGAGCGACCCATTGCGGACGTCGGAGTGCGAGCGGCGGCGGCGTTGACACTGGCCGCTCAGGGTTGTTACGCCGGGGACTACGAGATGGCGGCCGCGCGCAGTGAGCGAGCCATTGAGCTGTTCTCACAGCTCGACGATCAACAGGGTTTGGCGCGGGCCTATCGGTACCGGGGTGAATCGTCGTACTCCCGCGGTGACCTCGCCGCGGCGCGCGGTCTGTTCGAGCGCTCCTTGGCGGCCGCTCGACGCAGCGGTGATGCAGCCCTGGAGGCCAGCGCGGCCAATATGGCCGGGCAACTCGCACGAGACGAGGGCCGACTGCACGAGGCGTCGACCCTGTTACGTCGCGCGGTGTCGATATTTCAGGTGGCACAAATGACCAGCGCTGTGCCGGCCGCCCTGCACAGCCTTGGTGAAGTCGAACGCGACGTCGGACACGCTCAGACAGCGACAGATATGTTCTGCGCTGCTCTGCGCATCGGGGCCACCATTGGGAATATGCGCCCTATTGCCGGTGCCTTCGAGGGGCTGGCCAGCATGGCGAGCATCGCGGGAGATCACGAACGGGCCTTGACGTTCGCGGGTGTGGCGTGGGCAACGCGCGACCAGGTCGGGTCCCGGCTGCCCCCGGTCGATGTGCGTGCGCTTGAGGTGGTCCTGGCGCCGACGCTGAACCTCTTCTCGGTGCCGGACCGGGACGCCGTGCTCTCTCGCGGCCGCAGCGTGCCATTGCCGGACGCGATCTCAGCGGCGATGTCGATGGCGTCACCCGCGATCGCGTCGGCCAGCGACGCGGAGCTCGCCGACTGGATCAGGAAGCACACGCAGCCGTAGGCGCGCTCGCTTCGAGCACTTTCGCAGCATCAATCGAGCATCGTCTTGGTCGATGACGCACCGTTCGTCGTCCTAGCGTCTTGGTGAACCAGGGGCGGCGGTCGGACTCGAGCTCGCCGTGCGTGACTAGGCATGCGGGAGCTGATCGTGGACGACACCGTGACGCTGCCGCGCGCCTTGACGGGGGTCTTCGCACATCTTGCCGATCCCACTCAGCTGGCCACGTGGCTGAGCGAGGTGAACGGGCCGCAGGAGGGCGCCCCTGGTTCTACTTCGTTCGATGACGCCTTCCCAGTGCGGGTCGGCGCACGGACGGGTACCGGCGAAGTCATCGCTTGCGAACCCCCGCGGTACGTGGCGTATCGGCTGACGACGGCAGCGTCTACCCACGTCATCCGCGTGCCCTGCACGGCGGT
>CAXTNQ010000085.1:0-11977 GCA_964245745.1 uncultured Jatrophihabitantaceae bacterium | reverse complement strand
CGGTTGGGACGAGGACGTTGACGACGGCGTGCGTGCCGCGATCGAGGACCTCACCGGCGAGGACATGGTGGACGAGTCGGCCGACGAAATCGTCGAAGCCGTCTTGCTCTGGTACCGCGAGGACGACGGTGATCTGGTCGACGTGCTGGTCGACGCGATCGCTCCACTGGCCGACAACGGATTCATCTGCTTGGCCACTCCCAAGCGCGGCCGGTCGGGCTACGTCGAGCCGTCCGACATCTCCGAAGCCGCGCCCACCGCCGGTTTGTCGCAGACGTCGTTGACCACGCTCGGCGCGGACTGGTCGGCGGCGCGGCTGGTCGCCCGCAAAGCCCGGGCCGACAAGCGATGACGATCGCGGTGGGCGACCAGGCGCCCGACTTCACCCTGCGCGATCAGAACAACGAGGAGTTCACGCTCTCGTCGTTTCGAGGCTCCAAGGCCGTACTGGTCGTCTTCTATCCGCTGGCGTTCACCGGCATCTGCACCGGCGAGCTGTGCCGCATCCGCGACGATCTCGCGCAGTTCCAGAACGACAACGTCGAGGTCGTGTCGATCAGCGTCGATTCGCCTTACTCGCACAAGGTGTTCGCCGAACGCGAGGGCTACGAGTTCCCTCTGCTCTCGGACTTCTGGCCGCACGGTGGGGTGGCCTCGGCCTACGGCGTGTTCAACGAGGCGGCCGGTATCGCCAACCGCGGCACCTTCCTCGTCGACCGTGACGGCGTCGTGCGCTTCGCCGAGATGAACGAGCCGGGAGTCGGCCGTGACGCCGACGTCTGGCTCGCTGCGATCAAGTCCCTCTGAACCGCGGCCGGCGTGGCCGGCGGCTCAGCGCACCGGACGGCCGTAGCGGTCGGCCATCCGGGCCGCCGTGTCGGTTGCGGGAACCGGCGCCGACTCCTCGCCCAGTTCGCGGGTGTCGCGCCGGCGTTCGGCGCGGGCCATAACGAACGGTGCGGCGAGCGCCAACGCGGCGAACAAGTACCACTGCACGATGTAGGCGACGTGCTGCGGCTCGACAGCGCCGCCGGCCGGGTTGGAAAGGTCGGGCGCCGGAATCGGGGTGAGCCCGTCCGTCCCCGACTGGCCGTCCAGCAATTCGACGTAACCGTTGCGAACCGGGGCGCCGAGGCGACGCGCCTGTTCCGGAGGGTTGATCGACTCGACCTGGCCGGCAGGCAGGGTGCGGACCGCGTCGTCGCGAGTCTCGGCCGGCTGTACGCGTCCGGTCACGGTGACCGATCCGGTCGGCGGGGGCGGTGCGCTGACCGACTCGCTGTGCGTCCCGGACACGAAGCCGCGCACCACGAGGACGATTCCTTCGGCCGAGCGAAGCGGGGTCAGCACGAGGTATCCGGTGTCGTCGTTGACCGTCCGTTGCCGGACCAGTACCTGCCCCGCGGCGTCGTAGCTGCCGCTGAGCGTGACGGTGCGGTACTGAATCTGGTGCGAGGCGGGCGTCGCGCCGCCGACGAGGGGCAACACGCTCGCAACCATCGTGGTGGGCGCGTGCGCGTTGTCGCGCAGCTCGGCGTTGGCCTGGTGTTTCTGGGCCTCGCGGGCGATCTGCCAGGTACCGGCCGCGATGCAGCCGAGCGCGACGATGACCATGACCACGGTCAGGGTCAGGTATCTCGGCTCGCGCAGCGTCCGGAGCACGTCCTCACGGTACGGCGATCCGGCGCCGCGCCAGCCGGTACCCTAACGCTGCTTCGGCTGACCGGTCGGCGGCCGGGCGGGCGCTTAGCTCAGCGGGAGAGCACTCGGCTTACACCCGAGCGGTCACTGGTTCGATCCCAGTAGCGCCCACCCAGCGGTTGGCGCGTTACTAGATAACCTCGCGGGGTGCCGACGCTCGCGGATGTGATCACCGCACTGGACGAGTGGTACGACCCCCGCACGGCCGAGTCCTGGGACGCGGTGGGTCTGGTCTGCGGCGACCCTGCGGACGGCGTCGCGCATGTGCTCGTCGCGGTGGATCTCGTGCCGTCCACTGTGGACGAAGCGCTCGAGATCGGCGCGCAGATGGTGCTCACCCACCACCCGCTGTTGCTGACCGGGGTGCACGGCGTGCCGGCGTCCGATCCCAAGGGCGCGCTCGTCCACCGCATGATCCGTCACGGCGTGGCGCATTTCGTCGCGCATACCAACGCCGACGTGGCACGTCCAGGGGTGTCCGACGCGCTGGCCGACCGGGTCGGGCTGCACGACACGACGCCGCTCGTCCCCGACAGCGGCGAGGCGTTCGACAAGCTGGTCGTCTTCGTGCCCCGTGACGACGCCGAGCAGATGATCGACGCCTTGGCCGCCGCGGGCGCGGGACATATCCGCGACTACGAACGGTGCGCCTGGACGACGGCCGGTGCCGGGACCTTCCGTCCGCTGCCCGGGGCGAATCCGGCGCTCGGACGGGTCGGGGACGTCGAACGGGTCGACGAGACGCGGGTCGAGATGGTGGTGCCCAGCCGGATGCGCGGGGACGTCGTCCGTGCCTTGCGAGCCGCGCATCCCTACGAGGAGCCGGCCTTCGATCTGCTCGTGCTCGCGCCCCTCGGTGGTGACACCGGAACGGGCCGGGTCGGCGAGCTGGCGACTCCCACGACGTTGCGCGACCTGACCGGACTCGCCGCCCGTCGCCTGCCCGCGACGGTGTGGGGGGTCCGCGCGGCCGGTGACCCCGATCGCCCGGTGCGTCGAGTCGCTGTCTGCGGGGGATCGGGTGGCTCGTTCAGTCACGCGGCACGGTCGGCGGGGGCGGACGCCTACCTGACCGCCGACCTCAAGCACCATGCGACCGTCGAGGCCGTGACCGAACGAGGCCCGGACGCTATGGGCCTCGTCGACGCCGCGCACTGGGCGACCGAAGCCCCGTGGCTCGACGTCGTGGCCGACCGTCTGCGTGCTCGCTTCGCGTCCGCGGGTCTTAGGGTGACCGTGTCCATGCGGCGCACCGACCCCTGGACGCTGCATGTGCCCTCAACGGAATCGAGCCCTGCCGCATCGTGAACGCCGACCCCGCCGCACAACTGCGCCTGCTCGATCTGCAGGCCGCGGACACCGCGCTGGCGCAACTCGCACATCGCCGGTCGTCGCTTCCGGAACTTGCCGCGATCGTCGACGCCGACCGCCGCCTGACCGACCTCGGGCACGAGATCGCCCAGGTGACGGCCAACCGCGACGACACCGACGCGGAGCAGCGCCGCCTCGATGCCGAGATCGACACCGTCCGCAGCCGCGCACGGCGTGACGACCAGCGCCTGACCACGGGCGGGCTGCCGGCACGCGAGCTGGAAGGTCTGCAGCACGAGATCATGACTCTCGTCCGTCGTCAGTCGGCGCTCGAGGACAACGCGCTCGACGTCATGGAGGCGCGGGAGACGCTCGACACGCAGCTCGTCGCGCTACAGGAGCAGCGCGCTGCGGTCGAGAACGAGACGTCGCAGCTGACCACACGCCGCGACGGGGCGTTCGCCGACGTCGATGCCGCCACCGCACAGCGCACAGCTGAGCGCACCCGCATCGCGGGCGAACTACCCGACGACCTGCTCGCCCTCTACGACCGGATTCGGGCGGCCAACGGCGGCGTCGGGGCCGCTGCGCTGCGACAGCGCCGGTGCGAGGGTTGCCGCATCGAGCTGGCCGGCAACGAGCTCGCGGCCGTGCGATCGGCGGCACCCGAGACCGTCGTGCGGTGTGAGAACTGTCGCCGCATCCTCGTGCGTACCTCCGACTCGGGACTGTGACGAACGGATCGCGCCGGGTCGTCGTCGAGGCGGACGGTGGGTCGCGGGGCAACCCCGGTCCGGCCGGTTTCGGGGCGGTGGTGATCGACGCGGACACGGGCGACGTGCTGGCCGAACGTCGGGACTACCTCGGCATCGAGACGAACAACGTCGCTGAGTACCGCGGTCTGCTCGCCGGTCTCGAGGCGGCCGCCGAGCTGCGTGCGTCCGAGGTGACCGTCCGCATGGATTCCAAACTCGTCGTCGAGCAGATGTCGGGACGCTGGCAGATCAAGCACGAGACCCTGCGCCGGCTTGCGGCGCAGGGCCGGGACGCGGCCAGCCGCTTCGACCGGGTCGCCTACGAGTGGATACCGCGTGAGCAGAATCGGCGCGCCGACCGGCTGGCCAACCTGGCGATGGACGCCGGCACGCGCCGAGCGGGCGCTGCGCAACTGCTGCCGGCAGAGCCTTCGTGGACGCCTCCGGTAGGAACGCCCACCCGACTCGTGCTCGTCCGGCACGGCGCGACCGCCCACAATCGCGAAGATCGATTCTCCGGACGCAACGACACGCCGCTCGACGAGGCCGGCCGCGGTCAGGCCGCGGCCCTGGGCGCGCGGCTGGCGGTATTCGGCCCGTTCGCAGCGATCGTGTCGTCACCGTTGCGGCGTGCGCGGCAGACCGCAGACGCCATAGCGGGTGAACTCGACGTCACGGTGGTCGACGACGACCGCATCGCGGAGACCGACTTCGGCGCGTGGGAGCAGCACACGTTGGACGAGGTGCGCGCGGGCTGGCCGCGCGAGCTGTTGGCGTGGCTCGCCGATCCGAACGTCGCAGCTCCTGGCGGCGAATCGGTCGCGGCGGTCGAACGTCGGGCGCGTCGGGCGCGCGACAGCATCCTGACCGCGTACGGCGCCGCGACCGTTGTGGTCGTCACGCACGTGACTCCGATCAAAGCGTTGCTGCGCATGGCGTTGGACGCCGGGCCGTCCATGATGTTCCGGCTCCATCTGGATCCGGCGTCCATCACGGTCATCGACTACTTCGCGGACGGCCAGGTGTCGGTCCGGCTGGTCAACCAGACGTCGTCGCTCATCGCGCAATAGCAACGTCTCCGCGGCTCGCCGCGCGCTGTACGTCGTACGATGATGACGCGACGGACGAGTCGACCGGGCGGCCGCGTCGGGATCTCAGATCCCGCCGAGGAAAGTCCGGGCTCCACAGGGCAGGGTGGTTGTTAACGGCAACCCGGGGTGACCCGCGGGACAGTGCCACAGAAAACAGACCGCCGACGAGTTTCGTGCTTGTCGGTAAGGGTGAAACGGCGGTGTAAGAGACCACCAGCGTTCCGGGTGACCGGAGCGGCTCGGTAAACCCCACTCGGAGCAAGGTCGAAAGGATCTACCCGTTCGCGGGTGGATCTGCGCAGACGTTCGAGGGCGGCCCGCCCGAGTCTGCGGGTGGACCGCAAGAGCCTGCCGGCGACGACAGGCCGAGATGGATGGTCGCCGTGCGACGTCACGACGTCGCACACAGGACCCGGCTTACAGGTCGGCTCGTCCGTCGCCCTGATCCACAAGAGCGGGCATCTTGCAAGTCGTGCGGTGATCACGTGGGATGTACGTGGACGCGATGCAACGAGCGAGGTAACGATGGCCAAGGACCTGCAAGGCACCTACTGGTACAACGTCGACACCCATCAGGTCGAACGATGGGAGGACAGCGACTCGCGCAATCGCATCGGACCGTTCGATGATCCGACGACGGCGGCGAACGCTTTACAGACCATCGCCGATCGAGAAAAGCTTTATGAGGAAGAGGATTCTCGTTGGAACGGCGACGAGTCGTGAGGACGTTGCTCGTACGCGCGTGACGCGGCGCCGCAAACTAGTCGGCGTGGCGTATTGACGATCACTGCTGTCTCATCGTCCACTGATCGTCGACGTTTTGCGCAACGTTGCCCACGAGGAGGCACGGCATGACCGCACCACGCAAGACGGCGGCCAAGAAGGCGCCCGCGAAGAAGACTGCGGCCAAGAAGACAGCGGCCAAGAAGGCACCCGCGAAGAAGACCGCGGCCAAGAAGGCACCGGCCAAGAAGACGGCCGCCAAGAAAGCACCCGCGAAGAAGACCGCAGCGAAGAAGGCACCGGCCAAGAAGACGGCCGCCAAGAAAGCACCCGCGAAGACGACCGCGGCGAAGAAGGCACCGGCCAAGAAGGCCAGTGCTCGCAAGACGACCGCCCGCAAGGCGACAACGCGCAGCGCCTGACCGGTCGGCGTACCGGCTGAGCGCTCGTGGTCAGTCATCGGCTCGCCGGAGCACCGCTCGACTTCGCTGCCCTGCGCAGCGAGTTGTCGGTGCCCGGCGAGTTTCCGTCGGACGCCCAGCAGGACGCCGAAGCCGCCGCCGCTGCGCCTCCGCCGCGTGGCCTCGACCGCACGGACATCCCGTTCGTCACGGTCGATCCGGCGGGCAGTCGTGATCTCGATCAGGCCGTACACATCGCGCGGACGACCGACGGGGGATACCTGGTCAGTTACGCCATCGCGGACGTCGCGGCCTTCGTCCGGCCCGGATCGGCGCTCGACGCCGAAACGCACCGTCGCGGTGAGACGTTGTACTTCCCTGACCTGCGTGTGCCGTTGCACCCGACGGTGCTCAGCGAGGGCGCCGCCAGCCTGCTGCCCGGGATCGATCGTCCTGCCGTGCTGTGGCAGATCACGCTCGACGACTGCGGTGACATCCTGACCGTCGACGTGCGCCGCGCGCTCGTTCGCAGCCGCGCGCAGCTCGACTACGACGGACTCGCTCGAGCACTGGCGGACGGCAGCGCGCCCGACGCCGTCACGTCGTTGCCGGCCGTCGGTAAGCGTCGGTTGGCGCTCGCGCGCGAGCGCCACGCCATCGACCTCGAACTGCCGGAACAACACGTCGAGCGGGATGCGTCGGGCGCGTGGACACTCAGTCTCCGGCGACCCACGCCCGTCGAGGCCTACAACGCGCAGATCTCCCTGCTCACCGGGATGTGTGCCGCCCAACTCATGCATGCCGCCGGCTTCGGCATCTTGCGAACGGTGCCGCCGCCAGACCCCCGCGCCGTGCAGAAGCTACGCCGGGTCGCGCCCGCTCTGGACGTCGCGTGGCCCGAGGGCGCGTGGCCGGGCGACGTCATCGCGACGCTGGACCTCGCGAACCCGAAGCATGCCGCCTTCGTCGAGCAGGCTGCGGCGCTGCTGCGCGGTTCGGGGTACACCGCCTTCGACGCCGCGTGGCCCGATCAGCCCGACCACGCGGGCGTCGGTGCGCCGTACGCCCACGTGACGGCTCCGCTGCGACGACTTGTGGACCGGTACGGCGCGGAGATCTGCCTGTCAGCCAAAGCCGATGTGCCCGTGCCCGACTGGGTGCGCGCCACGGTTCCCGAACTGCCCGGACGGATGCAGAGCGCAGACAAGACCGCCCATGCCGCCGATCGTGCCGTGGTGGACACAACAGAGGCGTGGCTGTTGGCCGACCGGATCGGCGAGTCGTTCGATGCGATCGTCCTGGACGCGGACGACCACCACGGCACGGTCACGCTCGACGATCCCGCAGTACGAGCCAGCTGCGTCGGCCACGACCTGCCGATCGGCGAGCACATTCGCGTCCGGCTCGTCGCCGCGGACGTCGCGACCCGAAGCGTGAAGTTCGAGCGCACCTAGCGCAGGAGCGTGCGCGGATGCGGTGCCCAGATCAGCTGTAAGCGTGCTCCGCCGCCGGATACGTGCCGGCGCGCACCTCCGCGGCGTAGCGCTCGGCCGCCAGCCGCAGCACGCCGCCCACGTCGGCGAATTCCTTCACGAACTTCGGGCGGTGCTCGCCGGTGCGCAGTCCGGCCATGTCCTGCCAGACGAGCACCTGGGCGTCGCAGTCCGGGCCGGCGCCGATGCCGATCGTGGGAATGTGCAACTGAGCGGTCACGGCTCGAGCCACCTCGCTCGGCACCACCTCGAGGACGACCGCGAACGCACCGGCCTGCTCCAATGCCTTCGCGTCCTGCACCAGACGGTGCGCCGCCTCGTCACCGCGGCCCTGCACCCGGTAGCCGCCGAAGGCGTTGACCGACTGCGGAGTCAGGCCGAGGTGACCCATCACCGGCACGCCGGCGGCCACGAGCGTCTCGACCTGCGGCAGGACGCGATGACCGCCCTCGAGCTTCACCGCCTGCGCGCCGCCGTCCTTGAGAAAGCGCGCCGCGGTGTCGAGCGCCTGCGCCGGCGAGGTCTGATAACTGCCGAACGGCAGATCGCCGACGACGAGGGCGCGCGACGTGCCGCGGACGACGCCGCGCACGAGCGGCAACAGCTCGTCCACCGTGACCGGCACGGTGGAGTCGTAGCCGTAGATGACGTTGGCCGCCGAGTCGCCGACCAGCAGGATGGGGATTCCCGCCTGGTCGAAGACCCGGGCCGTCGAGTAGTCGTACGCGGTGAGCATCGCCCACCGCTCGCCCGCTTCAGTGGCCTGCTGCAGGTCACGGATGGTGACGCGTCGGTTGGCGACGCCCCCGTACAGAACAGAACTCATGACGCACCCACTCTCTCCTCGAGGCCGGCTCGGCCGGTCCCCGGGCACCTGGTTGGTACGCCTGATTTTCGCTCGGTCCCGACGGAGGTGTCCATATGAGCGGAGTCACCGTCGGCGACGCGAGGGCCTCGGATCAGCTGTGCTCGCGCCACCGGTTGGTGATTGGCAGCCGGCGGTCACGACCGAACGCCTTCAGACTGATCTTCGGCCCGGGCGGGTACTGCCGGCGCTTCCACTCGGCGGTGTCGACGAGCCGGGCGACGCGCGCAACAACGTCCGGGTTGAAACCGGCCGTCACGATCTCGGCCACGCCCTCGTCGCCGTCGACGTAACGCGCGAGGATCGCGTCCAACAGCTCGTAGTCCGGCAGCGAGTCGGTGTCGAGCTGTCCCGGGCGCAGCTCGGCCGACGGCGGCTTGGTGATCGAGTTCGGCGGGATGGGCAACACCTCGCCCGCGGCTTCGGCCTGCGCGTTGCGCCAGCGCGCCAGTCGCCACACCAACGACTTGGGTACGTCCTTGAGCGGCGCAAACCCGCCTACGGCGTCCCCGTAGATCGTCGAGTAGCCCACGGCCAGCTCGCTCTTGTTGCCCGTCGCGAGGACGAGGTGGCCTTCGGCGTTCGACAGGCCCATGAGCGTCGTGCCGCGCACCCGCGACTGCACGTTCTCCTCGGCCAGCCCGGTCAGTTTGAGCGTCTCGACGAACTCGTCGACCATCGGTGCGATGGGCAACACGCGATAGTGCGCACCGAGCCGCCGCGCGGCGTCAGCGGCGTCGGACCGGGAATGCTCGCTCGAGTACGCGCTCGGCATGGACACGCCGTAGACGGCATCACCGCCGATGGCGTCCGACGCGACGGCCGCCGCGACGGCCGAGTCGATACCGCCGGACAGGCCCAGCACGACCGACCGAAAGCCGTTCTTGCGGACGTAGTCGCGGGTGCCGATGACCAGGGCACCCCAGACCTCGGCCTCGTCCAGGATGCGCTGCGCGATGACCGTCGGGACGGCCTCGAACGAGAGTGCCGGCGCGGTCGCGGTGTCGTACCGCTCGATCGTCATGCCGAGCACCACCGTTCCGTCCGGCGCGCGGCCTGCGCGCGCGGTCGGCGCCGTGACATCGGTGACGTAGACCTGTTCGCGGTACTGCGGCGCACGGAATATCAGCCGGCCGTCCGCGGCCACCGCGAACGAGTCGCCGTCGAATACCAGCTCATCCTGGGCGCCGACGGTGTTGACGTAGACGACCGGCGCACCGGCCTCGCGCGCCCGGCGCTGGACGAGAGCCAACCGGACGTCGTCCTTGGCCTGCTCGTACGGCGAGCCGTTGATGTTGACGATCAGGTCGACGCCCGCTTGACCCGCGACCGCAAACGGCCCACCGTCCTGCCACACGTCCTCGCAGATCGTCAGCGCGACGTCGACGTCCCGGAACCGCACCACCACGAATCGATCGCCCGGCACGAAGTAGCGGTCCTCGTCGAATACGCCGTAGTTGGGCAGGTGGTGCTTGTAGTAGGTCGCGACGACCCGTCCTTCGAGCAGGAACGCCGCGGCGTTGCGTGGGCCGCCGCCGTCGTCGAGGTAGCCGACGACGACGCCGATGTCGCCGAGGCCGTCGTCTGCCAGGTCACCGGCGAGCTGGGCCAGAGCCGCGCGGGACGCAGCGCGGAAGGAGGGCCGGAACACGAGGTCCTCCGGTGGATAGCCGGTGATGGCCATCTCCGGAAATACGACGAGATGGGCGTCCCGCTCCGCCCCCTCGCGCACCCGATCGCGCAGTGCGCGGACATTGCCGGCCAGATCACCCACAGTCAGGTCGATTTGGGCCACCCCGACACGCAGTGCGCTCACAGGTTCATTGTCCCGGGTCGCGCAACGGCCGGGCGGCGACGTGGGGCACACTAGAGGCGTTCAACGCCCCTCAAGCCGGGCGAAACCGATACGAATCGTGAGCGATTCGTGACGTGGCGCTGGCCGGGGCACACAGCTTGATCAGTCAGACTGAATGGCGCGCGCCGTGCGGGCGGCCGCGTGGGGGAGGCACTGTGTTTGGAGCGCGCCGGATGCGAAGCGCGTCCTGGGGACTTGTGGCCGGCCTGATCGCCGGAGCCCTGTCCCTGTCCGCGTGTACGGCCAAGTCAGCGTCCTCCGGCTCTGCGCCGACGACGTCGCCGACGACGTCGTCGGCTGCGTCGCTGTCGAGCAGCGCACCCACCTCGACGTCACCGCCCGCGGCGCCGGCCGCCGCGCTGACGGTGAGTCCCGCGAATTCGGCCCAGAACGTCAACCCAGCTGCGCCGATCACCGTGGCCGCGGCGAACGGCACGCTGACCGACGTCGCACTGACGAACGAGGACGGCAAGGCGGTGGCCGGCGCGATGTCGCCCGACAAGACGTCCTGGAAGGCGTCCGAGGCCCTCGGCTACAGCAAGCGCTACACGCTGGTTGCCAAAGCGGCCAACGCCGACGGGCAGCCGGCCAGCGCGACCTCGAAGTTCACCACGCTGACCCCCGGCAACATGACGATGCCCTACATCAACACGGCCGCGGGCTTCTCGCTCAGCAACAACGGCACCTACGGCGTCGGCCAGGCCATCGACGTGCACTTCGACGAGTCGATCCCGGACAAGGCGGCCGCCGAGAAGGCGTTGACGGTCACTACGGACCCCCCCCAGGTCGGTGCCTGGAACTGGTTCGACGACCAGAACGTCCACTGGCGTCCGCAGACCTACTTCCAGGCGCACACGACCGTCACGGTCGCCGCGAACCTGTACGGGGTGCAGGTCGGTCCGGGGCTTTACGGCCAGGCCGACCAGACCGTCACGTTCAAAATCGGCGACTCGCACGTCTCGAAGGTGACCAACGCCGGCAAGATCATCAATGTGTATACCAATGGCCAGCTGGTCAAGCAGATGCCCACGTCGATGGGGCAGGGCGGATACGTCGCCGGGGTCAACGGCCAGCAGATCTCGCTGTTCACCAACTCGGGGCCGCACATCGTGATCGACAAGGAACACGACTTCAAGATGAATTCGGACTCCTTCGGGTTGTCCTCGCGCTCGCCCGAGGGCTACGCGAACGTCTTCATCAAGTGGGGCGTGAAGATCTCGTCGGACGGTGAGTACGTCCACTGGGCGCCGTGGTCGGTCTGGGCGCAGGGCAAGCAGAACACCTCCCACGGGTGCCTCAACGTCAGCCCCGACAACTCGGCCTGGTTCTACAACTACAGCCTGCCCGGCGACATCGTCGACGTTGAAGGCACGCCGCAGAAGCTGCAGGTGTGGAACTCAGGCGACTGGACGGTCGACTGGGCCACCTGGCAGAAGGGCAGCGCCCTGCACTGACGGTGCCGCGGTCGCGCCCTGAGGTGGTCGACGCGACGGCTCCTACGATCGATGGACGAAACACCCCGGTAATCGCCGAGCGGGAGAGTTCAGGGCCGTGGATCGTCAGCAGGAGTTCGTTCTGCGCACGCTGGAGGAACGGCAGATCCGTTTCGTGCGTCTGTGGTTCACCGACGTCCTCGGCACCCTGAAGTCGGTCGCCATCGCGCCCGCGGAGCTGGACGGGGCCTTCGAGGAAGGCATCGGTTTCGACGGCTCGGCGATCGAGGGCTTCGCGCGGGCGAGTGAGAGCGACATGCTGGCCCGACCCGATCCCGCCACGTTCCAG
>CAXTNQ010000084.1:8846-11979 GCA_964245745.1 uncultured Jatrophihabitantaceae bacterium | reverse complement strand
GTCCGGCTTGTCGTCGTAGATCAGGTTGAACGACTGCAGGATCGCGTCGGCGCTGCCCGTGTACCACCGCGGGCCGAGGCGCTGCTGCGCCGGCACGGGCGTCACGTAGTTGCCGAGGATCGTCGACATCCGCCATGTCTGCGTGATGTGCCGGTCGAGCGAGTGGGATTTGTATTGGGTGAGCACGCAGATGCGCAGGTACCCGGCGTTGACCAGGTTGGACAGCACGAAGTCGACGAGCCGATAGTTGCCGCCGAAGGGCACGGCCGGCTTGGCCCGGTCGGCGGTGAGCGGCCACAGGCGCTTGCCCTCACCGCCGGCGAGGACGATGCCCAGCACTCGAGGCTCTCGCGCCATCGGCCTAACCCTTCGGGCTGCGCTCAACGCTCACGCTGCCTCACCCTAGTCAGGGTCGCCGCTATGGTCAGCCCGTGCGCGTCGCCATTCTGACCCGCGAGTACCCGCCAGAGGTGTACGGCGGCGCCGGCGTGCACGTCGAGTTCCTGGTCCGCGAGCTGCGCCACCTCATCGACGTCGATGTGCACTGTTTCGGGGCTCCCCGGGCCGAAGCCGGCGTGTTCGCGTACCGGCCACCCCCGGCCCTGGCCGACGCCAATCCCGCGGTGCAGACACTGGGCGTCGATCTGGAGATGGCCGCGGCGCTCGGTGATGCGGACGTCCTGCACTCCCACACCTGGTACGCGAACCTGGCCGGGGTGGTTGGGGCGCAGCTGCACGGCCGTCCGCACGTGCTGAGCGCGCACTCGCTGGAACCCGCCCGGCCGTGGAAGGCCGAGCAGCTGGGCGGTGGTTATCGCCTGTCGTCCTGGGCCGAGCGCCAGGCCTACGAGTCGGCCGACGCGATCATCGCCGTTAGCGCTGGCATGCGGGACGACATCCTCGCCGCCTACCTGTTCGTCGACGCCGATCGCGTTCACGTGATCTACAACGGCATCGACACCGCGCTCTACCGTCCGACGCCGGACCTCGAGGTGCTACGCCGCTACGGGGTCGACCCCGATCGGCCCAGCGTCCTGTTCGTCGGACGGATCACGCGGCAGAAAGGGGTGATCCATCTCGTGCGGGCGGCTGCGGCGTTTGCGCCCGACGTACAGCTGGTGCTGTGCGCCGGCGCGCCCGACACTCCGGAGATCGCCGCAGAGATCGAGACGGCGGTGAGCGATCTGCGCAGTCGCCGGCCCGGCGTGGTGTGGGTGCGCGAGATGCTGCCGCGGCCCGACGTGGTGCCCCTGCTGAGCCAAGCGACGGTGTTCGTGTGCCCGTCGGTCTACGAGCCACTCGGCATCGTGAATCTGGAGGCGATGGCCTGCGGGACTGCGGTCGTGGCCAGTGATGTCGGAGGTATCCCCGAGGTCGTGGCGGACGGGACTACCGGCACCCTCGTGCACTACGACCCGGACGAGCCCGACGCGTTCGAAGCCGGTCTCGCCGCGGCGGTCAACGGGTTGACCGGCGACCCGGGCCGCGCGCAGGCCATGGGAAATGCGGGGCGAGACCGGGCGGTGCGTGAGTTCGGCTGGCCGGCCATCGCCGAGCAGACGGTGGCGCTCTACCGCTCGCTGAGCTGACCGGCGCCGTCGAAGCTCAGGCCCACGGCAGGACGATGAGCGCCGTCGCCGTCCCTGGCGTCACTTCGGTGAACCCGGCGTCGCGAACGACGGGCGCACCGTCGCGTACGGCTCGTGTCCACCTCGCCGGCGTCGCCGTCCGCACGGCGAGCGGAAAGTCGGCCGCCCGCCAATCGGCGCGCCGGTCCGCGCAGGTCGCTCGCCAGCCGAGCTGGCTGGCGTGGGCCGCCTGCGCCATAGCCTTACCGGCGGTGAGCTGTTCGTAGGGCGACAGGAGGATGAGCGGTGCATCCGGGTGCGGCGTTCGCAGCGGGGCGGCGTCGTCGGTGAGGTCCGTGCCGCCGACCTGGAGCCGAGCCAGGTCGCGTGGCCACCCGTCGATCGGGATGGGCGGATAGACGCGTATCTGCGCCGTCTCGTGCCGGCCGGTCAAGCCGGGCCGCTCGCGCGCCCGGCGCCACTCGGCGCCCCTAGCCCTTCGGACGACTTTACGGATGCGCTGCCCGTCCCACTGCGAGACGGCCTCCTGCCACTCGGGCCGGTCGTCGGTGAGCAGAAGCAGCACAGCACGTGCGGCGGCCTCCAGCGCGTCGGTGCGCATCGGCGGCGTCGCGCGCTCGATGCGCACGACCAGCGGCAGGACCCGCTCGGTGACGTCCGGCGCGTCGTCCGTCACTCGGCGTGGGCCTCGACCCACCGGGCGAGCAACCGGGTGCCGAAGCCGGTCGCCCCCTTGGCGATCACACCGTCGTCCGCACCGGCTCGCGCCGGGCCGGCGATGTCGAGGTGCGCCCACGGGACGTCCCCCGCGAAGGGCCGGAGAAAGAGTGCGGCGGTCAGCACCCCAGGATCACCGGGCGCATTCTGAGCGTCCGCGATCTCGGAATCGAGCTTCGGCAGGTAGTCCGGCGCGAGCGGCAGACGCCAGAGCGGTTCGTCGGTGTGCTCCGCCGCCGCGAGCAACGCCGTCGCCACCTCGTCGGAGGTGGAGAGCAGCGCCGCCGTGCGCAGGCCGAGCGCGACCTTGGCGGCACCGGTCAGGGTGGCCACGTCGACCATCGCGTCGGGACGCAGCCGGCGCTGCGCATAGGCGAGGGCGTCGCCCAGCACCAGGCGGCCCTCGGCGTCGGTGTTACGGATCTCCGTCGTCCGTCCGCCGTAGTGCCGAATCACGTCACCGGGCCGCATGGCCGTACCGGACAGCGAGTTCTGCGCCGCCGGCACGAGTACGGACACGCGTACCGGGACGCGCGCCTCGGCCACGGCGTGCAGCGCTGCGAGGGCCGCCGCACCGCCGGCCATGTCCGTGAACATCGGCGTCATGGCCGGCCCGTGCTTGAGGTTGAGGCCGCCCGAATCAAAGGTGATCCCCTTGCCGACGATCACCAGATGAGTTCGCGCACCGCGTGGCGACCATCGCGCCTCGAGGAGTCGCGGCGTGGCCGCTGACCCGCTACCCACGGCCAGCACGCCCCCGAAGCCCTCAGCGCGCAGCCAGGCCGGATCGCGGACCTGCACCTCGACGCCGAGCGGGGTCAGGACTC
>CAXTNQ010000084.1:8155-8798 GCA_964245745.1 uncultured Jatrophihabitantaceae bacterium | reverse complement strand
GTTCGACGTCGTCGATCGTCTGCAGATCGGTGACGGCCGCAGCCAGCCACGCCGGCGTCTTGGTCGACGCCCGGGTGTTGGCCAGATCGCGGGCCCACGTCGTCGCGCGCGCCGAGGCCAGACCACGGGCCACGGCCGAACCGTCGGCTTCGGGCCAGGACGCCGTCCGGCGGGGCGGCGGGGACGACACCGAGAACCGGTAGTCGCCGAGCACCAAGCCCTCGACGAACGCCGCGGCACAGTCGGCGGAGGTGAACCGCAGCGCCACCGTGAGGTCGTGCAGACCAGGCAGCCGGCCGACGGCTCCGCCGGTGCGCCGCCACTCGGTCGCGGTGTCGTGGGTCGGATCGGCCACCACCACCCGTCCCGGCCGATCGCCGGGCAGCGCCAACACACGAGCCCGTCCGTCACCCTCCGAAACGAAGGCCTCGACGACCCCGCGTAGGTGGGGCGCAAGCAGCTCGTCGGGAACGTCGTCGAGTCGGCCGCGCGCCACGACCACCGTGTCCGCACGCCGACGCGGCACGGTCCGGACGGCGATCACGTAACACCAGCCGGCCCCGGTCGTCCCGGCGAGGACGAGCCGGGGCCGGACGGGGGCGGGTGATCGCGCAGCTGGTGGGGGTGGTGAGGGCGTCGCCGC
>CAXTNQ010000084.1:6618-8145 GCA_964245745.1 uncultured Jatrophihabitantaceae bacterium | reverse complement strand
GAGCTCGTCCCCGTCGAGGGGGGCGGCGCACTCCAGAGCACGGAGGCGAAGGTCGGGCCCTACGCGCTCCAGGACTTCACCCTGTACTACACCCTGCGCCACGGCTTCCGGCCCTCGAAGATCGCCTTCCTCGCCCTGCACGCCTGGGGCGAGAGCGGGCGCGGGGCGGTGGCGGGGGGCGAACCCGCGGCGGGCCCGCCCGCCGACGCGGCACGGCCCGGACGGCTATCCCGAAACACCAGCGGGCCCCGGTCGTCCCTGCGTGGAGGAGCCGGGGCCGGACGCCGGCGTGTGGTCGCTCAGCTGATGGCTGTCTTCAGTGCGTCACCGAGCGCCGATGCCTCGTCGGCTGACATCTCGACGACGAGCCGCCCACCACCCTCGAGCGGGACGCGCATGACGATGCCGCGTCCCTCCTTGGTGACCTCGAGCGGGCCGTCACCCGTCCGCGGCTTCATGGCCGCCATTCCTGCCTCCTCCAGTGCGCCACACTGCGCGCGGTCCGTCTTGCGATTGCCGTTCATTCTCCCGCACGAACCAACCTGTGCCAAAGTCGACCCCACAGATCCGGCACGCCGAAGGGTGAATCCATGTCCGACGTCCTGCTGCTCGACCGGACGGATGGCGTCGCCACCCTCACCCTGAACCGTCCGGAGTCACTCAACTCGTTGTCGGCGCAGCTGAAGGACGAGCTCGTGCAGGCGCTGGCCGACGTCTCGGCGGACGAGGCGGTGCGCGCGGTCGTGCTGACCGGGGCCGGACGGGCGTTCTCGGTCGGCCAGGATCTGCGCGAGCACGCCGATCTGATCTCGGCCGGCGACCCGGCCCCGCTGCACACCGTGGTGGAGCACTACAACCCGATCGCGACCAGCATCGCGACCATGCCGAAGCCGGTGATCGCCGCTGTCAACGGCATGGCCGCCGGCGCCGGCGCCGGCTTCGCGTTCGCCGCGGATTTCCGACTCGCCAGCTCCCAGGCGAAGTTCCTGCTCGCCTTCGCGAACGTCGGCCTGGCCCTGGACAGCGGTGCCTCCTGGACATTGCCCCGACTCGTCGGCCACGGACGGGCGACCGCATTGAGCCTGCTCGCCGAGCCCATCGATGCCGACGCGGCGCTCGAGATGGGCTTGGTGAGCGCCGTCGTCGAGCCCGACCGGCTCATGCCCGCCGTGGCGGAGCTCGCCGGCCGACTGGCCGCCGGGCCGACTGCGGCGTACGCGGCGATCAAGGCCCAGCTCGGCTACGCCGCCGGCAGCACGTTGCCCGAGGCGTTGGCTTACGAGGCCGAGCGGCAGGCCGGCCTGGGTTCGACCACCGACCACCAGGGCGCGGTCGCGGCATTCCTGGCCAAGCAGAAGCCCGTGTTCACCGGCCGGTAGGCGTCGCTGGCGATGTGGTCTGGTGAATGACCTGCACAGCCCGACCTGATCACGTCACGTCCGACACGCGGTTTGGCGCGGTCGTCGCGACATGATCAACCAGATCGGACCGCGGCTCGCCAGCACGTCGTCACGTGGTCGTCAACCA
>CAXTNQ010000084.1:4730-6518 GCA_964245745.1 uncultured Jatrophihabitantaceae bacterium | reverse complement strand
GATCAACCAGATCGGACCGCGGCTCGCCAGCACGTCGTCACGTGGTCGTCAACCAGGCCGGCCGACTGCATCAACGCGTAGGCCGTCGTCGGACCGACGAAGCGCAGGCCCCGACCGCGCAGCTCGCGCGCGAGAGCGACCGACTCGGGTGACGTCGCGGGGATGTCGGCCAGGGTGCGAGGCCGGCGGTGCTCCCGTGGCGCGAACGACCAGATCAGCGGGTCCAGCCCCTCGGGCACCGCGTGGAGAACCCGCTGCGCGTTGCCGATCGTCGCGATGATCTTGGCGCGGTTACGGACGATCCCGGCGTCGGCCAGCAGCCGCTCGACGTCCGCGTCGTCGAACGCCGCCACCTTCGCCGGCTCGAATTGCGCGAATGCGCGCCGGAAGGCCGCCCGCTTGCGCAGAATCACCAGCCATGACAGCCCGGACTGGAACGCCTCCAGGCTGAGCTTCTCGAACAGCGCGCGGTCGCCGTGCAGCGGCCAGCCCCATTCGTCGTCGTGGTAGGCGATGTACTCGGGAGCGGACTCGGCCCAGCCGCAGCGCACCCGCTCAGCCATCGGAGTCGGACGGGACCGACGCGCCCGTGGCCCGCAGAGTCGCGATCTCCTCGTCCCGTCGGCGCAGCTCCTCGGCGAGCCGATCGAGCACCCGGTCGGTTTCGGCGAAGCGGTACCCCCGCAGCGCCACCGGCAGCCGAACCGCGACGACATCCTCCGGCGCCAGCCGCCGATCCGGGAGCTGCGCCCACGGCTTGACGTCCGGCGTGGGCGGGGATATCTGTTCGCCCTTGGGCAACACGACCGCCACCACCACGAACAGCACGCCGACCACGATCACCGCGAGCAGCGTGAAGAGCACGAACGTCACCCTGCGATCGTGGCACGAGGCGCTGGGGACCGACCATGATGTAGTCGCTCCTTCGCGCGCCAGCGTGAGTTCGCGGCGAGAGCCGCGACGGCGACGAAGGAGATACGGCAGGTGAAGCTTGTGCCGCCCGGTCCGGACCGCGACCGGCTGACGCGAGAGGCACGAGCCACGATGGCCCGCCAGCGCGAGGCGGTGCTGGTCGGCGGCCCGTACGTTGGCGTACGGGATCCACGGTTATCGCCCGCGATCGTGGCGGAGTGGGAGTTCGGAGCCGATCGGCTGCGCACCCTCACCTTGGCCTACGGCTCCTTTGCGCGCGCCGACGGGCCGTTCGTCTGCGTCCGTACCAGCTGGGCAGCCGCCGCAGGCGAGCCGAGCCTGCGCCGACTCCTCGAGGACGAACGGCAGCGCGCCTTCGAGCACGCGGGCGTCGACGAACGGGAGCCGACGGAGGTGGCCACGAGCATCGGCCAACTGCCCGTCGCCGACACTTGGCTGGCCGCCACTGCGCGGACCGAGGACCACCTCAGCGCCGCTCGGGTCGAGGTGCCCGTGTCGGGACGGGCGGTGCGGGTCACGGTGCTGGCCCGCGGCGTCGCCCTCAGCGAGCTCGCGCTGACCTTGGTCCGAGACGTGCAACCGTACTGGGCGGCTCGGGAACGCTGGCTGGCGCGGAGGTAATGCGGGCGTCGTGGGTCAGCGCGGTGCAGACGTCTCGATCACCCGGAACGCGTCCTCGACGGTCGCGACGCGCGCGAGGCGATCCAGGGCGTCCGTCCGGACGAAACCGGCGATCCGTAGGCGCTCGACGTAGGCCCAGAGCTCGTCGTAGTGCCCGGCTGGATCGAGCACGACCACTGGCTTGTCGTGCATACCGAGGGTGCCCGCCGTCCATACCTCGAAGAGCTCCTCGAG
>CAXTNQ010000084.1:0-4720 GCA_964245745.1 uncultured Jatrophihabitantaceae bacterium | reverse complement strand
ATGCAATATGTTCGGGATCATTCACACGGCTGAGCCGGGGACGCGCTCCCGGACACGGATGGATGTCTATGCTAGGTTTCGCTGGCAGGGGGGATTCTTCGGGGAGAGCGGTAGATGGCGATCACCAACGCGGCGGTCCGCAGGGGCCTGCAAGCGGGATGGTTCGGTTGTGTCATGGAGTGCTTGGGGCCGGCGGTCCAGGCCGCGACGGTGCCAGGGTTCGAGGTGGGATCAGCGAACGTCGCGGTGGCCGATCCCGCGGTGCCCAGGCCGCCGGGCAAGGCGAGGAACGCGTCGGCGGCCTCGTCCATCGCCCGCTTGCGTTCGCGCATCGTCTCGACGACGACGAGCTCGTCGGCGTCCCGATCGGCGACCTCCACCGTCATCAGCCGGCGGGGGATCACCCCGAGGGTGTGGGCGCCCCCCGCTCGGGCCGCCCGTGCGACGGCGCCCATCATCGAGACCCGCCCGCCGCCGGACACCAGCGCATGACCGCCCGCAGCCAGCCGGGCGCCGACCCGTCCGCTCAGGTCGAGCAACGCGGGATCGATCTCGTCGGCGGACCCGCAGAACACGCAGATAGTGGCCACGAAGCGGACTAGCCGACGGCGTCGGCCTGGGCGATCGCCGCCGTGGGGTCGGCAACGCTGGCGGACGCGACGATGCGGGCCACGATGTCGTCAGGATCGTCGCTGACGTGGAGCAGGTCGGCATCGGCCGGCCCGATCTTGCCGCCCGGCTGCACGGTTGTGCGGATCCACTCGATCAAACCGCTCCAGTACGCCGAGCCGAACAGGATGACCGGGAACCGGGTGACCTTCCGGGTCTGGACAAGGGTCAGCGCCTCGAACAGCTCGTCCAACGTGCCGAAGCCGCCGGGCAGGATCACGAACGCCTGCGCGTACTTCACGAACATCGTCTTGCGGGCGAAGAAGTAACGGAAATTGACCCCGAGATCCACCCAGTCGTTGAGCTTCTGCTCGAACGGCAGCTCGATGCCGAGCCCGACCGAAACCCCGCCCGCCTCGGACGCGCCACGGTTCACCGCCTCCATCGAGCCCGGGCCGCCGCCGGTGATCACCGCGTAACCGGCCCCGGCCAGCGCGGCGCCCAGCGCCCGGGCGGCGGCGTACTCGGGATGCGTCCGCGGCGTGCGGGCCGAACCGAAGACGGACACGGCCTTGGGCAGCTCGGCGAGGATGCCGAAACCCTCGACAAATTCAGCCTGGATGCGTAGAACACGCCACGGATCGGTGTGCACCCAGTCGGTCGGCCCACGCGAGTCGAGCAGCCGCTGGTCCGTCGTCCCCGGAGCGATCTGGTTGCGACGCAGGATCGCGGGCCCGCGCTGCCGCTCGGGCGGTTGGTCAGCCGTCATGTGAGGTAGTCGACGAGTGCGCGCTCGACGGCGTCGATCCGAGCGACCTCCACGTATTCGTCCCGCGCGTGCGCCAGGTTGGGGTCTCCGGGCCCCAGGTTGACGGCAGGGATGCCCAGGTGGCCGAAGCGGGCGACGTCCGTCCAGCCCAGCTTGGCCTGAGGGGTGCCGCCGACTGCGTCCACGAGCCGGCGGACGAGCGGCGCGTCGAGGCCGGGCCGGGCCCCCGGCGCCGAGTCGACGACCTGCACCGCACAGCCGTCGAAGACCGCTTCGACGTGACGGGCGGCAGCGGCCTCGTCCCGATCCGGTGCGAACCGGTAATTGACCGTGATCGAAGCCGCGTCCGGGATGACGTTGCCGGCCACCCCCCCGTCGACGAACACCGCGTTGAGCCCCTCTCGGTAGCGCAGGCCGTCGAGGTCGACGACGCGTGGCGAGTATTCGGCCAGCCGGGTCAGGATGGGCGCCAGGCCGTGGATGGCGTTGGCGCCGAGCCAGGATCGAGCGCTGTGGGCGCGTCGCCCGCTCGTGCGGACGATGGCCCGCAGGGTGCCCTGGCAGCCGCCCTCGATGGCCCCGCAGGTCGGCTCGAGCAAGACGGCCAGGTCGCCCCGCAAGGCGTCCGGCCGCTCACGGGCCAGCCGGCCGAGCCCGTTGCGCGCCGCCTCGACCTCCTCGCCGTCGTAGAACACCCAGGTCAGGTCCGCCCGTGGCACGAGCGACCCGGTACCCACGAGATGGGCGAGCCGCAACTGCACGGCCACGCCGGACTTCATGTCCGTGGTCCCCAGTCCGTAGAGGCGCTCACCGGCGCGCCGCGACGGTAGGTTGCCGGCCTCCGGGACCGTGTCGAGATGCCCGGCCAGAACGACCCGCTCGGACCGTCCCAGGTCGGTGCGCGCCAACACAACGTTGTTATCTCGTTCCACCGCGAGCGCGGTGTACCGGCGCAGGGCGGCTTCGACCTCGTCGGCGAGCGCGCCCTCGTCGCCGGACACCGACGGCACGTCCACAAGCGCCGCGGTCAGGGCCGCCCCGTCGGTGTCCAGGTCGAGCACGCGTTGACGCTAGCGCGCCCCCAACCGGTCGCGCCGCCGAGCTCGAGCACAGCCGGCGCCGTTAGGGTGCACGGTCGTGAGCGAGCATCGAAGCGCCGAAGGCGTGAGGAGCGGAGCTCGCGGGGCGACTGAGCGTTCGCGCGAAGAGCCGGAGGTATCGAGCGATCGGAAGGCGTGGGCGTACGGCCTGGCCACGAGCACGCTGGACGGAGCCGTGCTCGACACCTGGTACCCGGCCCCCCAGCTCGGTCCGGCGCCGGCCGCGGCGGCTCCGCCGCGCGAGCTCACCCAATTGACCGGATCCTCGCAGTCCGCCACCGACCGGCAGGTGCGCCTCGACCTCGTGCTGCGCGAGGTCGATCTCGACGTGCCGCCTGAGGACGTGCCCGACGCCTACCTGCGCCTGCACCTGCTCAGCCACCGTCTGGTGCCGCCGCATGCGGCGAACCTCGACGGCGTCTTCGGCGTACTGCCGAACGTGGTGTGGACCACGGCCGGCCCGGCCGCCGTCGACGACTTCGAGTCGACCCGGCTCGCCCTGCGGCGACGAGGTGCCGTGCAGGTACTGGGCTTGGATAAGTTCCCGCGCATGGTCGACTATGTCGTGCCCTCAGGCGTGCGCATCGCGGACGCCGACCGGGTCCGGCTTGGGGCCCACCTCGCGCCGGGCACCACGGTCATGCACGAGGGCTTCGTGAACTACAACGCCGGGACGCTCGGCCGCTCCATGGTGGAGGGCCGCATCTCGGCCGGCGTGGTCGTCGGAGACGGGTCGGACGTCGGCGGTGGCGCGTCGATCATGGGCACACTCTCCGGCGGCGGCACGGAGCAGATCTCCATCGGGCGGCGCTGCCTGATCGGGGCGAACGCGGGGGTCGGCATCTGTCTCGGTGACGACTGCGTGATCGAGGCCGGCTGTTACGTCACCGCGGGGGCCAAGGTGCTCCAGCCCGATGGGACCGTGACCCGGGCTCGCGAGTTGTCCGGCATCTCCGGCTTGCGGTTCTGGCGCAATAGCCTCTCCGGCGCCCTCGAGGTCCATCCCCGCTCCGGCACCGGCGTGCAGCTGAACGCGACCCTGCACGCCAACGCCTGACCCTGCTTGAACGCCGACCGCACATCGCCGGCCATGACCGCTCTGCGCCGCGTCGCCGTCGCCGTTCTCGTCGTGCTCGTGCCGATCGCGGTCGTGGCGGTGGCGGTGCGGCTCGTCTGGGACGCGGCCGGACGGCACGGCACCGTCACGCAATGCAGCGCCGGCGGGTACGAGCTCACCCCGGACCAGGCTGTCGTCGCCGCGTCCATGACCGGTGTGGTCATACAACGCAACCTTCCTGACCGCGCGGCCGTCCTCGTGCTGGCCGCCGGCCTGCAGGAGACGAAGCTACGCAACCTTCCGTCCGGCTCGGGCGACCGGGACTCCGTCGGCGTACTGCAGCAACGCCCGTCGCAGGGTTGGGGCACCGAGGAGCAGCTCGCGGACGTGCACTACGCCACCGGCGCGTTCTTGGACGCGGTACAGAAGGTGCCGAACTGGCAGACCGGCGAGCTGACCAAGGTGGTGCAGGCGGTGCAGATCTCGGCCGTGCCCGAGGGATACGCCCGCTGGGAAGGAGAGGCACAGGCGCTGGCCGACGCCTTCCTGGGCCGCAAGCCGGCGGGGCTCTCGTGCACCTATCCGACGCCCGACCACGTGGCGACGCCCGCCGACGTCAGCACGGCTCTGGTCGGCGACCTGCCGGTCCGCACTCCGGTGCTCGGTCCGACCACCGTGACGGTCCCCGGTGCGGGCTGGCCGACAGCGGCCTGGTTCGTGGCCAACGGACAACGCCTCGGACTGGAGACGGTCAGCTACGCCGGGCAGACGTGGAACCGAGCCAAGGGCTGGTCAGCCGACTCAAAGGCCTCAGCGGGCGCGGTCGTGGCCACCGTCCACACCTGACGCGCGCGGGCCGTCAGCTCGCGTGCTCGCCCGCCTGCGGCGGCAAGGCTGCGACGAGCTCCGGGTCCCGGTCGGTCTTACCGACCTTCGCGGCGCCGCCCGGGGAGCCGAGGTCGTCGAAGAAGTCGACGTTGGCCTGGGTGTAGTCCCGCCACTTGTCGGGCAGATCGTCCTCGTAGAAGATCGCCTCGACCGGGCACACCGGTTCGCAGGCGCCGCAGTCGACGCACTCGTCGGGGTGGATGTAGAGCATCCGCTCGCCCTCGTAGATGCAGTCGACCGGGCACTCCTCGATGCACGCCTTGTCGAGCAGGTCGACACACGGCTCGGCGATCACGT
>CAXTNQ010000083.1:6594-12096 GCA_964245745.1 uncultured Jatrophihabitantaceae bacterium | reverse complement strand
GCGGTGTTGCTGACGATGACCCGGTTGCCGCCCTTAGTGGCCGCCACCGCGATGGTGTTAGCGCATCTCGCCGTGCTGCTCGACGTGGCGGTACGCCGGGACATCGCTTGGCCGCGGCGTCTGCTCACCGGAGTGGCCGTGGGTGCGCTATTGCCGCTCGGTGCGCTGGCGTATCTGCTCGTTCGGCCCGTCGGCGATCGCATGCGAGCAAGGATCCGTCGTCGGCAGGATCGGCGAGCCAGACCGCAGCGCGCACCGAGATCGACGACTCGACGCGTAACGATGAGAACCTTTCAGATACTCGGCATTGCCGTCGCGTTCGGCGCGAGTGTGGTGGCCAGTGCCGGGGCCGCGCCGACGACGCCGTTCACCGGTGAGGACTACGGCGTCGAGCTGCTGGGTCTCCCTGCGGCGTGGGCGTCCAGTACGGGTCACGGGGTCACGGTCGCCGTTGTCGACAGCGGCGTGGACTCGGGCAACGCCTTTCTCGGGCCACGCCTGGTCGCGGGTCAGGATCTGGCCGATGACACCGGATCGACGAAGGACGAGCTCGGCCACGGCACGCACGTGGCCGGCATCGTCGCGCAAGCCGCACCGGACGCGCGCATCATGCCCGTCAAGGTGCTCGACAAGGACGGCCGAGGCAGCGTCTCGCGGATCGCGTCCGGCGTGCGATGGGCCGTCGATCACGGCGCCACCGTCGTCAACCTCTCGGTCGACGAGAGCGGCGTCTTGGCCCAGATCCAGAAGGAGGGAGTGCTGAACGACGCCGCGAAGTACGCCTTCGCCCGCGGCGTCGTCCTCGTGTCGGCGGCCGGCAACGATCATGTCAACTTGCAGGTCTACCGATCCGGCGTACCCGTCGTCACGGTCGCGGCGGTCGACCAGAACAGGCAACCCGCCTCGTTCACGAACTGGGGTGGGCCCTCCGAGGTCGCCGCGCCGGGCGTGGGCATCTGGTCGACCGCGCCGAGCTATCCGACCACCCTCTTCCCGCAGGGCACGGATGGCGAGGGTGCTCTCGACGGCACCTCGATGGCCACACCGTTCGTCAGCGGAGTAGCGGCCTTGCTGCGCGCCGACGGGGCAAGCGCGGCGGCCTCCGAGCAGGCGTTACTGAAGTCGGCTCGACCGGTGGCCGGTACGGACATCCTCGGACACGGTGTCGTCAGCGCATCTGCCGCGCTGACCTACGCGCGAGCCCATCCACAGCCACGGGTCGGTCTGCAGTTCGTCCCGACCTGGTTCCGCTGGGTACAACTCGTGCTGCTCGTCCTGGTCGCCGCGAAGTACACCTGGGTGCTGGTCGGCGTCTGGCGCCGGCGTCGGACGCGGGCTGCGGTCTCCATCGCCTGAGCGGCCGCCAGAGGTGCGGCTAGCGCCGCCGGATGAGCGACAGCAGGCCGATGACGGCGAGCACGATGATCACGATGATGACGACGAGTACCCAGCCGACCACGGCCTGCTGCGTCTGAGCTGCGAGCACGGACCCACCTCTTCTGCTCCGCGGGCGATCGCAGCCGGCCAAGTGTCCGCCACCCCGCGGGCGCACCATAGCGCAGCTGTTCCCGAGCTTCGCAGCGCCACTCGTACGCCGTACGCCAAGCCGCCCGGCGCCCCCGCGTCAGCCGGGTTAGTCGCCCCCCTCGTGCGTCAGCGCGAGTTCGCGGCGAGAGCCGCGACCGGGCGACTCAGGAGACATGGATTAGTCGCCCCCCTCGCGCGGGCGACTTAGTAGCCACGGGTCAGCCGGCCAGCGGTAGGCGCAGCGTGAAGGCGCAACCGGGACCGACGTTGCGCACGGTGACCGTCCCGTCGTGCGCCTCGACGATGCCGCGCGTGATGGCCAGGCCCAGTCCCGCGCCGCTGCCGTCGGGTGGACGCGGGGTGCGGTCGGCCTCGCTGCGATAGCCCGCCTCGAAGATCCGTTCGAGGTCGTGGGCGGGTATGCCGCCGCACTCATCCTGGACGACGACCTCCGCGACCTCGGCGACGTGGCCGCTCGCGCTGAGGACGCCGGGAGCGTCACGGCGCACCGTCACCACCACCGTGCCCTCGGCCGGGGTGTGCCGGATGGCGTTGGCCACCAGATTGGTCACGGCGCGGTTGAGCTCGTGGCCGCTGCCGTGCACGGTGACCCGTCCCGCACCCGATCCCGACAACCGCACGTCGTGCACGGTGGCCAGCGGCTCGAGGGAAGCCACGCAGTCCGACACCAGGTCGACGAGTGACACCTCGACCGTCGGCGGCACTCGTCGCCCGGATTGGATCCGCGACAGCTCGAACAGGTCGTCCACCATCGTGGACAGCCGGTCGACCTCGGCGCGGATCTGCTTGACGTACGTGGACGGCTCGCCCACTCCGTCCTCGAGCGCCTCGGCCATCGCCCGCAGGCCGGCGAGCGGCGTGCGCAGATCGTGGCTGACCCACGCCACCAGGTCGCGCCGCGACGAGTCGAGAGCGCGCTCCCGGTCGCGGGACTCGGCCAGCCGGTGCGCCGTCTCGTTGAGCTCGCGGCGGACCTGCTCGAGCTCGGCGGGCAACGCCCGCCGGCTGGCCGACGGCACCTGACCCGAACCGACCTCCGTCACGGCCTGGCGCAGGGCCCGGTTGTCCCGGGTCAGCCGCCGCGCGGCGACGGCTGCGGTCAGCGCGGTGACCAGACCCGCAACCACCGCCACCCACACGATGGCGGCCTGGTCGCTGCCGGAGATGAACATCGACCGGACGCTGCCGATGATCGCGGCGATGGATGCCAGCGTGCCGGTGAGCACGATGCGGGCCAGCAGGAACGCCAGCGACCGCCGGTAGAACGGCCAGGTCAGCACCCAGAACGACAGCCCCGCCCCGGCCGCCCACAGCAGGGCCACGCCGAGGCTCCACACCGTCGAGTTCACGGCTGAGGCTCGTTCACGATGACTCGTCGTCGGTCCGGAAGCGGTACCCGATCCCCCACACCGTCTGTACCAGCTGAGGGTCGGCCGCGTCATCCTCGATCTTCTCGCGCAACCGGCGGACGTGGACGGTGACCGTCGACTGGTCGCCGAACGTCCAGCCCCACACCTCCTGCATGAGCTCGGCGCGCCGGAAAGCCTGCCCGGGGTGGGCCATCAGGTAGATCAGCAGGTCGAGTTCGCGAACGGTCAGCGCGAGTTCCTGCCCGTGCCGGGTGGCCCGCCGAGCGGCGACGTCGACCTGCAACGGTCCTGCGGTCAGCACCTCGGCCGGCCGTGGGGCGCGACGCGCCCGCCGGAGCACCGAGTCGATGCGCAGCACGAGCTCGCGAGGCGAGAACGGCTTGGTGACGTAGTCGTCAGCGCCGACCTCGAGGCCGGCGATGCGGTCCTCCGCCTCGCCCAGCGCAGTCAACATGATCACCGGCACGTCAGGGTAGCTCGCGCGGACGCGTCGGCACACCTCGAGCCCGTCCAGCCCCGGCAGCATGAGGTCGAGCACCATGAGCTCCGGGGGCGAGGCGGACACCGCCGCGAGGGCGCCCGTCCCGTCGGAGGCGACCCGCGTCTCGTGTCCGGCGCGTTCGAGGTAGCCGGAGAGGACGTCGCGCAGGGTCTGGTCGTCGTCCACCACCAGCACCTGCGACATGTCGGCAGTCTAGGTTCGCGGGCCGTGCTGGCTCGCCGGAGTGGCCCGCGTTCCGTGGTCCGTAAGGCACTCGAGAGGCGGTCGTGCGCGCCGGCCCCTACCGTCGACACCGTGATCGACATTGTCCTGCCGTGTCTCGACGAGGCCGACGCCCTGCCGTGGGTGCTCCGCCGCATCCCCGCTGAGGCCCGCGCGATCGTCGTGGACAACGGCTCGCGCGACGGATCGCCGGACGTGGCGGCCGACCTCGGCGCCACCGTGGTGCGCTGCGCCCAGCGGGGATACGGCGCCGCGGTGCACGCCGGTCTGGTGGCCGCGACCGCAGACTTGGTCGCCGTGTGCGACTGCGACGCGACCATCGACCCGGGATACGTCACGGCGGCCGCGGCGCTGATCCGTGCCGGCGACGCCGACCTGGTGATCGCCCGGCGCCGGCCGACGGGACGTGGTGCCTGGTCGATGACCGCTCGGGTCGCGAACGCCGAGTTGGCCCGGCGGGTCCGGCGGCGCACCGGCGCCACGTTGCGCGACGTCGGGCCGCTGCGGGTGGCCCGGCGGCGCGATCTTCTGGCGCTCGACCTGCAGGACCGGCGTTGCGGCTACCCGGTGGAGACGATCGTGCGGGCGGCGGACGCCGGCTGGGTGATCCGGGCGATGGACGTGCCGTACGGGCCCCGGGTCGGCCGGTCGAAGGTCACCGGCACGCTGCGCGGGAACTGGCGTGCCGTTCGGGACATGAGTGCCGTGCTCGCGCAATGACGGCAGCGCTCGGGACGCTGATCGTGATCGCGAAGGAGCCGGTGCCGGGGCGGGTGAAGACCCGGCTGTGCCCGCCGCTGACCTACGAACAGGCCGCCGAGGTCGCGGCCGCCGCCATCGCGGACACTCTGCACGCGATGAGCGACGTGCCGGCCGGACGGCACCTGCTGGCCCTGGAAGGCACGCCGGACGGCTGGGTGCCGGCGGGCTGGGAGGTCGTCGCGCAGCCCGACGGGCCATTGGACGTCCGCCTGGTCGACGCGTTCGCCCACGCCGACCCCGACCGACCGGCCGTGCTCGTCGGCATGGACACCCCGCAGGTCCGTCCACACGACCTGGCCGGCTTCGACCCGACCGCCCACGACGCCTGCCTCGGACCGGCCGAGGACGGCGGGTACTGGGCGATCGGGCTGCGTACCCCGAACCGGGCCCGGGACGTTATCTCCGATGTGCCGATGTCGACGACCACGACCGGGGCGGAGCAGCTGCGCCGGCTGCGCGACGCCCGATTACGAACCCACGTCTTGGGAACACTCGCGGACGTGGACACCTACCCTGTAGCGCGCCGGGTAGCGGCGCTGGCCCCGGGCGGCGCCTTCGCCGCAGCGCTGGCCAACTTTTCGGGCACCTTTTCGGGCGCGTGACCGACACGACGCTGGCGATCGACGTCGCGCGCTGGCACGCGCCCACGGACGGCGCGGACGCGACCGTACTCGCCCGATGCGCGCCGCCCGTCCTGGACGTCGGATGCGGCCCGGGCCGGTTCGTGCGCGCCCTCGGCGAGCGCGGCGTGGCGGCGCTCGGGGTCGACATCGCCGACGTCTCGGTGGCGCTCACCCGCGATCAGGGCGGTTCCGCGCTGCGCCGCAACGTGTTCGAGCCGCTGCCCGGAGAGGGCCGGTGGCCGACCGTCCTCGTCATGGACGGCAACATCGGCATCGGCGCGGACCCCGGGCGGCTGTTGTGCCGCATCGCCGGGCTGCTGCACGGCGCGGGACAGGCGCTGGTCGAGGTCGATCCCGACGACCACTGCGACGAGCGTCTCGACGTGCGGTTCCTGCACGCCGGCCGACCGCTCGGACCGACGTGCCGCTGGGCTCGGGTGGGCCTGGCCGGTCTCGAGCGTTACGCCGGTACGTC
>CAXTNQ010000083.1:3675-6584 GCA_964245745.1 uncultured Jatrophihabitantaceae bacterium | reverse complement strand
CGCCTATTCCGTCGCCGTCGGCGACATCCGCGGCACCACCACCACGACGACGATCGCCGGCACCGCCACCGTCCTCGACGACGCCGGTGCCGCCTTCGGCGCCGGCTGGGGCCTGGCCGGCCTCGAGCGTTACGCCGGTACGTCCGGCTGTGCGGTGTCCGAGGTGTGGGCGGAGGCCGGGCGCTCGTTCGCCGCGGTGCGGCGAGCGTCCCGCGCCACGCGTACGGCGTAGGCCGCCGCCGTCACGGCGGTGATCGCCAGCAGGATGAGCGCGAGGTGCAGGGCGTAGTTCTGCACGAGCAGGGTCTGCCCGGGCGCCGACTTACCGCGGCGATAGACCAAGATCACGCCGATGGCCAGGACCAGGCCGCCGGTGATCAGGCCGCCCTGCAGATAGGCGCGCGCGCGTCCGGGGATGAACTGGGTCAGCCACCAGCCGAGCCCGATCAGCCCGATCGACAGCACCCCGTCGTGCAGGATCACCGCACCAGCCAGCCACACGAACAGGTGGCTCGGTTGCGTGGCCGCCGAGAACTGGAAGATGCGCGCGACGCCGTAGCCGATGAAGGCGACGCCGACGACGCCCAGAAGCAGTCGCGTTACGACGGGCGCTTTCTCGCGTTGGCTCATCGGGCGACCTCGATTCGCGTGACCCACTTCGTGTTGAACACCCCGGCGCGATCCGGAGCGATCAGCCGGGCCGGATACCCGTGGTCGAGGTCGAGACGCTGTCCGTTGAGGTGGGTGGCGAGTAGCGCCGCTTTCAGCTGCGGTCCGCTGATCGTGGATGCGCGGTAGGACCCGGCGCGCTCGAGCGAGACGAGCGTGACGTTGTGGTCGTGGTCGCCGCCGGCGCGCCGGACCAGGTCGAGCAGCAGCGGACCGGACCACCTCGCGCCGATGCTCCAGCCTTCGACGCAGGCGATGGGCAGGTCGCGGTCGACGCGGGGCAGCGCCTCGAGGGCGGCCAGGTCGAGCTCGTACGGCGTTGGCCCGAGCACGGTCAGCCGGTAGCTGGCCGCCATGGCACTCGTCCGCACGTCGGCCTGGGCGGCGGTGCGGTTGATCGGCACACCCTGGGGCCCGCTGCGTGGTCGACGCGGGGCCAGCCACGAAATGGGCGCGAGTGGCGTGACGGTTTGGCCGACGGTGGTGGCCGCGACGATGCCGACGCCGGACGCGGTCGCAATCAGGACACCGCGGCGGCTGATGCCGTTGACGGGTC
The DNA here is from genome assembly GCA_964245745.1 of uncultured Jatrophihabitantaceae bacterium. Lineage (GTDB taxonomy): Bacteria > Actinomycetota > Actinomycetes > Mycobacteriales > Jatrophihabitantaceae > CAXTNQ01. Next base: position 5,359 of record CAXTNQ010000083.1, on the reverse strand, counting down.
GACCCGGAACCGCCCGCTGGGGTAGCGGCTCGGCCAGGCCGGTCTTGACCAGCGGCAGCTTGACCGAGAGGTGCAGCAGCACCGACCCCGCGACGACCCAGGCCAGCCAGTGGTGGACGTCCAGGAACGACCACGGCCACGGGTACCAGTTGAGGACGTTGGCGAACCCGCTGAACACCTCGAGCAGCGCCGAACTGACCAGCACGGCGATGGACAACCGCTCGAGCGCGTGCGGCACGGAACGCACCGGCGGCCACTCGAACAGGCGCGGAACCACCGACCACAGCTTGACGAGCAGCAGAGGGATGCTCGCGATGCCGGTGATCACGTGGATGCCCTGGGTCAGGCGGTACAGCCAGGACGGCGTGGCCGGAACGGCAAAGGCGCTCAACGGCGCGTACTGGTAGTGGCTGATCAGTCCGGTGAGGAAACAGACCCCGAAGGCGATCCCGAGCGCGCGTCCGAGTCGGGCGGTCAGCGCGACCGAACGGAGGCGGCCCGTGAAACGCGGCCACAGCGCGGGTGGCGGAGCGTCCGCAGCGAGCATGGCGCGCAGCGAGCGGCGACGAGGCACCTGTCGAGTGTGCTGGCGAAATGGCTCCCTGACCCTTACGGAGCGGGAAACACCGGTGACCTCGCCGCGCATACCTGAGTAACGCCTGCCAGGCTCAACGGTGATGGTGCAACGTCGGATCGTGCTCGCCGCCCTGCTGGCGACTCTGGTCGCGCTGTACGGCGTGCTGCTGCACCACCCGCACGTCCGGCACCACGTGCTATGGCTGCAGGCCTCGGCCATCCCGCTGTACCTGCTGGCCGTGGCCGTGCTCGCTCAAGCCCGGCTGTCGACCCGCACGACGCTGCTACTTGTCCTCGGCGTCGGGGCACTGCTACAGATCGTCGCGTTGACCGTACGGCCCGCGTCGACGGACGACGATTTCCGCTACGCCTGGGACGCAAAGGTGCAGCTGGCCGGCATCGACCCGTACCGGTATGTGCCGCAGGCGCCCGAGTTGGCGCAGCTGCGGGACAGCTTCTTCTTCCACCCTCGGCCGCGCTGCCCGTGGCCGTTGCCGGACGGGACGTGCAGCGCGATCAACCGTCCGCAGGTGCCGACGGTCTATCCACCGGTGGCGCAGGCCGCGTTCGTCCTCATCCGGCTGGCCTCCCTCGGCGGACACGGCGGACATCTGCCCCTGCAGATCGCGGCCGCGCTCGGCGCATGTGCGGTCAGCGCGCTGCTGGCGTACCGTGCGCTCGCCGCCGGACGTCCGCTCTGGACGGTCGCGCTGTGGGCGTGGTGCCCGACCACCGTGCTCGAACTCGGCAACAACGCGCACATCGACTGGTTGGCCGTTCTCCTCGGCGTCCTCGCCGTCATGACGGTGGCGCGGCGTCCGGGCCTCGCCGGAGCGCTGGCCGGCGCCGCAATTGCGGTCAAGGTCTATCCGGCGTTGTTGTTGCCGTCGTTGCTGCGCCGGCGGCCGTGGCGGGTCGTGGGTGCGGCGGCCGCGGTGGTCGTGCTGGTGTACGTGCCGCACGTGATCGCGGTGGGCAGCGACGTGATCGGCTTCCTGCCCGGCTCCTTGGATGAGCAGCGCAGCTCGCGCAATCTGCTGCTCGGCAGCGTCCTACCCGACCGGGCCGCCACGGTGCTCAGCGAGCGCGGCGCGTCGGCGATCGCGAC
>CAXTNQ010000083.1:0-3665 GCA_964245745.1 uncultured Jatrophihabitantaceae bacterium | reverse complement strand
GCTGCTCGGCGTCGCCGTGTGGGCCGCCCGGCGTACCGACCCGGCCGCACCCGAACGCACCGCCGTCGTGACGGTCGGGGTGGCTCTGTTGATCAGCACGCCGACCTTCGGGTGGTACGCCCTGCTGCTGCTCGCGCTCATCGCCATGTCCGGTGCGCTCGAGTGGCTGCCCGTCGTCCTGGCCCCGACCGTGCTCTACCTCGTGCAGGGCGACTTCGGTGACGTCCCCATGCGCGGCACCGTGGCGTACGTCCTCGCGGCCGTGGCCGGCCTGGCGATCTGGCTGCTCCGGCGGATGATCAACAAAGCGTCGGCCTCGGAGTCTGAAGCGGGCGCTCTGTTCATCAACGGTTAGGGCTCGGGCGGACCGTCCAGCGCGATCGACTGACGCCGTTCGATCAGGCGGCGGGTCTCCGGGTCGAGGTCGTCGCCCGCCGGTCGGAGCGCGTCGAGCAGGTCGAACTCGCTGACGGTGGCCCGGAAGCACAGCGCGATGCTGACGTCGTGGTCCGGCCGGTGGACGATCTCGACACGGTCCCCGAGCCGGACGTGGCCAGGTGTGATCACCCGCAGGTAGGCGCCCGGCCGGTTCGCCGCGACGAACCTCTTCGCCCAGTGCGGCTCGCCCATCCATCGTGCGAAGGTCCGACACGGGATGCGGGGCGACGTCACCTGCAGGACGAGCTGCTCGCCGACGCGCCACCGTTCGCCGATCCGTGCGGAGTTGACCTCGACGTCCGCCGTCGTGAGGTTCTCACCGAAGACGCCGGAACGGAGCGCGCGGCCGAGCTCCCGCTCCCAGACATCGAGATCCTCGCGCCCGTACGCGTACACCGCCTGGCTCGAGCCGCCGTGATGGCGACCGTCGGCCACGAGGTCACCGGCCAGTCCACTACCGGATCCCTTCGGCCCGGGATCGTGCACCCACACGGCGCTCGGGGTCGGCCGCTTGTCGATGCCGGACGGCCGTCCCCGCCGGCCCGACTCGACGGCGCCGGCCGCGACGTTGACCGACACCACCCGTCCCATCAGGCGGACGGCTGGTCGACGGGCGAGACGCGCGTGAGGCCAGGAGTGGTGGCGCCGGCGTTGGCCAGCGTCCAGCGGGAGCGCCGGCTGAAGATGGGATGGTCGAGCGTGCGCGGGCTCTTGCGGACGAGGCCTAAGAACGCGACGGCACCGAGCACACCGATGATTGCCGAGACGTAGAACGCCGCCTGGAACGACCGCGCGTGCGCGTCGATCAGGATGTGGATCACCTGATTCGGCGTGCCGTTGTTCGGCACGTTGCGCAGCCCCCTCACCTCGGCCTGGGCGATGAAGTCTCTCGCGATCTGGGCTCGCTCCGGGGTCACCGCGATATCCGCCCGGGCGAGCCGCTGGTAGAGCAGATGGAAGTACGTGCCGAGCTGAATGGCCGCGAGGCCGGCGATGCCGATCGCGCCGCCGACCTGCTCTGCGGTGTTGATCACGCCGGCGGCCATGCCCTGGTCGTTGTCGTCGACCGCGTTCATCCCCACGGGGTCGTTGACGGTGAGCACGATCCCGAGTCCCAGGCCCTGCGCGAGCAGGCCGGGGATCAGGCCGACGGCGCTCTCGCCGCCGGCCCCGAGGGCGAGGAGCACTCCGGAGACGGCCAGGACGAGGAAGCCCGCGGTGAGCGGCCAGCGGCCACCGAAGCGGTCGAATGCGCGCCCGGCCAGGGGGCCGGCCAGGATGATCGGGATCGTGCCGGGGATGAGGGCCAGGCCGGCGGTCACCGGACCGACGCCCACCACCAGGAGCAGGTAGAAGGGCAGCAGATAGCCCAGCCCCAGCTCGAGCATGCCGGCCAGCACCTGGCTGATCGTCGACGCCAACAGGTTCAGGCGTCGGAACAGACGCAGGTCGATGAGCGGCACCGGCGCGCGTCCCTGCCACCACGCGAATACGGCGAAGGCCACCACGGAGAGCACCAGAGGGCCGACCGTGATCGGGCTCGCCCAACCCTCCGGTTGACCTTCGGACAGGCCGTACACCAGTCCGACCATGGCCACGGCCAACGTGATGCCGCCGAACCAGTCGATGCCGCGGCGAGCCGACGGATCCGGGGTGAGGTCCGGGGTGCCCAGCAACGTCAGCACGATCGCACCCACGGCGAGGGGCACGTTGATCAGGAAGACCAGCCGCCAGTCGATGGCGGTCAGGACGCCGCCGAGTACCGGTCCGAGAGCGGCGAAGAATGCCGACGCGCCGGCCAGGATGCCGAGGGCGTAACCCCGGCGCTCTCGCGGCCAGACGGCGCTGGTGATCGCTACCGAGGTTGGCATCATGACGGCGGCCGCGAGTCCCTGCAGGGCCCGCGCACTGATGACCCACGTCATGTCCTGGGCGGCGCCGGCCAGCGCGGTGGCACAGGCGAACGTGACGGCCCCGACAAGGAACACCCGACGCAACCCCAGGACGTCGCCGAGCCGGCCGCCCAACACCAGGAATGCCGCCAACGGCAGGATGTTCGCGGTCAGAATCCACTGGCCGTCGGCCAGATTGCCGTGCAGGCCGAGGACGACGTCGGGGCTGGCGAGCGGCACCGCGGTCTGGTCGACCAGGATCATGCTGCTGGCCAAGGTCATCGCGACGAGCGTGATCCACGCGTTGCGGCTCGACACCCTAGGCATTGCGGCCGCCGCCGTCATGGCCGTCACCCTAGGGCAGGGGACGCCTTCGTCAAGCCGTTACGTCACACCTGGTAGCGCAGCGCCGCGGTGGCGTCGATGTGTTCGCGGATCCAGTCGGAGGTGCGCTGGAGTCCTTCCCGGAGCGACACCTGAGGGACCCACCCGGTCAGCTCGCGCGCCTTGGTGTTGTCGGCCAGCAGCCGTTCGACCTCGCTACCCGCCGGCCGCAGCCGCTCGGTGTCGGTGACGACCTTGGCGTCCCGGCCGGACACCTCGATAAGCAGCTCGACGAGGTCGCCGATCGAGATTTCCTGACCGCTGCCGATATTGATCACTTCGCCGACACTCTTCTCGGCGTCGGCAATCGCGAGGAAGCCGGCGGCGGTGTCGGTGACGAAGGTGAAGTCGCGGGTCGGCGTCGTCGCGCCCAGCTTGATCTCCGTCGCGCCGGCGTGCAGCTGCCCCAGAATGGTCGGGATGACCGCCCGGGCCGACTGCCGCGGCCCGTAGCAGTTGAAGGGGCGCACGACGGACACGGGTAGGTCGAAGGCGTGCCAGTACGACAGCGCCATCATGTCCGCGCCGATCTTCGACGCCGAATATGGCGACTGCGGCTGGAGGGGATGCGTCTCGCTGATCGGGACGGTGAGCGCCGTGCCGTACGTCTCGCTCGTCGACGTGTGGACGAGCCGCGCGCCGTGGCGGCGGCAGGCGTCCGCGACGTTGAGGGTGCCGCCGACGTTCGTCTGCACGTAGGAGTCGGGGGCTTCGTAGCTGTACGGGATGCCGATGAGGGCGCCGAGGTGGAACACCGTGTGGCAGCCCTCGACCGCATCGATCAACTGGCCGGCGTCACGCAGGTCGCCGGCCCTGACGGTCACGGGCGAATCGGTATCTCCCAGGTAGCGCGCGAGATTGCCGCGTTCGGCGTACGGCTTGTAGTGCACGAACGCCCGCACCTGTGCGCCGCGCTCGACCAGGGTGTCCACCACCGTGCTGCCGATGAAC
>CAXTNQ010000082.1:9226-12103 GCA_964245745.1 uncultured Jatrophihabitantaceae bacterium | reverse complement strand
ACCATCCCGACGAGGTCGCCGCGGTGGCGGACGAGCTCGCGGACTGGGTCCGCACCTACCGCCGCCCGGCGCTGCTGCACCTGCGCACCGTCCGCTACCTCGGCCACGCCGGGACCGACGTTGAGTCGGGCTACCGCGAGACTGCGGCCATTGCCGCCGACCTCGACCAGGATCCGCTCCTCGCGCAGGCCGCGCAGCTCGGCCCCGTGGCGGCCACCCGCTACGCCGAGATCGGGGACCTGCTGACCGACATCGCCGACGACCTGCTGGGCGCACCAACCCTGCGGTCGGCCGCCCAGGTGATGGCCCCGCTCGCCCCCCGGCGTCCCGACCGGATCGCGCACGAGGCGCGCCGTCGGGCCGCCGACCCGGACCGTGATCGGGTGTTCGGTGGGCGCCGGCCCGAGGCCGCGGGCCCCTTGACGCTGGCCCAGGCCCTCAACGCCGCCCTGGTCGACGCGCTCGCGCTCCGGCCCGAGGCCGTCGTCCTCGGCGAGGACGTGGGTCGTAAGGGCGGCGTCTACGGCGTCACCCGCGGGTTGCAGCAGCGGTTCCGGTCCACCCGGGTGTTCGACTCGGTGCTGGACGAGCAGTCGATCCTCGGCCTCGGCCTCGGCCTGGCCGTGTCCGGTCTGCTGCCCATCCCCGAGATCCAGTATCTGGCCTACCTGCACAACGCGGAGGATCAGCTGCGCGGCGAGGCAGCCAGCCTGCGCTACTTCAGCAACGGCACCTTCAGCAACCCGATGGTCGTCCGAGTCGCAGGGCTGGCCTACCAGAAGGGCTTCGGCGGCCACTTCCACAACGACAACGCCGTGGCGGTGCTGCGCGATATCCCGGGGCTCGTCGTAGCCGTGCCGTCCCGGCCGGCCGACGGCCCGCGGTTGCTCCGAACTCTGCTCGCCGCCGCCGTGGTGGACGGGCAGGTGAGCGTCCTGCTGGAGCCCATCGCGCTCTACCACGAACGCGACCTGTACGAGCCGGGCGACCGCGGTTGGCTCGACGACTACCCCGACTTCGACGATGCGGTGCCGGTCGGCCGAGCTGCGGTGCACGGCGACGGCCGTGATCTGACGATCGTCACGTTCGGCAATGGGCTGCGCATGAGCCTGCGCGTGGCCGCTCGCCTCGCCGCGGACGGGATCCGTGCGCGCGTCCTGGACCTGCGGTGGCTGGCACCGCTACCCGTCGAGGACGTCCTGGCCCACGCGGCGACCACCGGACGGGTGCTGGTGGCCGACGAGACCCGGCACGCCGCCGGCGTCGGAGAAGGCGTGGTCACGGCCCTGGTCGAGAACGGCTTCACCGGCCGGATGGCGCGGGTGTCGAGCGCCGACTCGTTCGTCCCGCTAGGCGACGCCGCCCGTCTGGTCCTGCTTTCGGAGAGCGACATCGAGGCGGCCGCGCGCCGGCTTCTCGCGACGTAGCCTCATCGGGTGCATCAGTCGGCGCGCCAGTAGGCGGTGTCCTTGCCGCCTCCCACGGGACGGTCGACGGAGTAGCGCACCAGGCGGATCGTGGTGTTCGCCGGCACCTGGAACTGCACCCATCCGGTTTCACAGTGGCCGGCCGCCACCTCCTCGCCGGTCAGCGGGTACTGCGGCTGCGGAAAGCGGGGATCGGTCACGTTGCTCGGCGCGTACGCGGAATCGCCCGGACCGAGCAAGGTCCACGGATCGTTGGAGACCGAGTAGCGCCGCCCGGTCGCTTCCGCCGTGATGCAGACCCGGACCTCGATCGCCTGCCACGTGGCGCCCCCCGGAGGTGGCGCGGTCGCGGACGAGCGGGGCTCGTAGGACAGCACGGTGACCAGTGCCTGGGCGGTGCGGAACGTGTCGCGCCCAATGACCAGCGGATCGGTCACCGTGCCGCCGCCGCCTCCGACGGGCACCGGAGCGTTGGTCACCGTCGCGCGGACCGTGATGTGGTGGCCGAAGGGCACCAGGTGTCGAATCAGCGCGTACAGACCGATCGCGACGAGCAGTGACACGGCGACCGAGCCCAGGACGAGCACGATGGCCCCGATCGGCGGACCACCGCGCCGCCGATTGGTCGTCTGCACGAATGCACTGTGCCCTGCGCGTGAGGTCGACGGCATAGCCACGCCGTCGAGCCGCTAATTCGCCTGCGTGCTTGGCCGGATCAGCATCTCGTTGATGGCGACCTCCCGGTCGCGCGTGACGATGTAGGTGATCGCGTCGGCGATGTCGTCGGCGTGTAACCGGACGACGTCGGTGAAGCGCTGTGCGCTCTGCTCGCGGATCTCGGGTCGCAGGTGATCGGTCAGCTCGGTGTCCACGGCTCCCGGCTCGACGAGCGACACCCGCACGTGGTCGCGGGTCACCTCCTGGCGCAGCGATTCGGAGAACGCGCCAACGCCCCACTTCGTCGCGTTGTAGACGCCGCTGCCCAAGCGGGCCACCCGTCCCGCCACTGAGCTGATATTTACCAAATCAGCCACCCGGCGAGGTGCGGTGGCCGCCGCTCGTTTGAGATGCGGCAACGCCGCGTGCGTCGTATAGAGCAGCCCCTGCAGGTTGATCGCGATCATGCGGTCCCACTCTTCGGTGGGCGCATCACTGATCGGACCGAGCAGCATGACGCCGGCGTTGTTCACGACCGTGTCGAGCCGGCCCAGCTCGCTCGCCACCCGCTCGACGGCGTCGACCGCCTGCTGCTGATTGGTGACGTCCGCCTCGATGGCGATTGCCTGACCGTCGTCGAGGGAGCCGACCAGCTCGTCGAGCCGGTCCTTCCGCCGAGCCACGGCGGCGACGCGCGCGCCCTGCGCCACCAACGCCCGCGTGGTCGCGGCCCCGATCCCGCTGCTGGCTCCGGTGACGAGGGCCACCGTGCCGTCGAGTTGTCCCGCCATGG
>CAXTNQ010000082.1:0-9216 GCA_964245745.1 uncultured Jatrophihabitantaceae bacterium | reverse complement strand
GGGGCGCCCGCGCGCTGCCGCGCCCCCTGTTTGGGGGGCTCCGCCCCGCGCCCACCTCGCGGTCTCTGGCGCCCAAGGGGATGCTCGACAGGTGGCCGGCGACCCGCGGATCGTGGCGCGCCCCGTCGACGTACACCCGTCGGACGAGGCGACCGAGTCGTGGCCCGACGAGCTGTTGGTCGGCGGTCGGCGCCGCCCACCGACGTCGCGCCGAAGGTTGTGGACGACCACCGCCGCGGTGGCGATCGCGGTGTCCGCCGCCGTCATCGTCACGCACCGTTCGGCGCCGAGCCACCCCACCTCGGCGGCGCCGAGCGGGCCGGCGACACCGACCTCAGCCGCCGGAGCCGTGGACGCGTGCCGGCGCACCACCGACGCCGCGCGCATCAATGCGGCGCCGTTGGCCGAAGCCACCGGCGTCCAGCTGCTGGCCGGCTCCCCGCCGCGCCCGGTCGACGTCGACCGCCGGACGATCTCCCCCCCGAGGCCTTCGGTGCTGGCCGGTCAGGAGGTGTTGACGTCCCTCCTCACGGCTGGCGACCAGGCGTACGGCATCGTCGCCGACTGCGCGTCGGCGCGCGCCGCCCCACGTGTCGTGCGCATGGGCCGGGACGGGCCGGTCACGACGATCGTGGCCAATCGGGTCGGTGACTTGTACGCCGACGGCCGCGACGTGTGGGGCGTCGCCTATCCCACCGCGGCGAGCGCGCCCCTGGTCGTCAGTCGGTTGGCCGACGTCCGGCCGGCACTTGTGCCCAACGCCGACACCGTCGTCGGCGTCGCCGGCGGTCGGCTGGCCACCCTGGAGCAACCGGCCGCCGACGGTGTGGGCTTCGACCTGTTGCTGCGCGATCCCGCCACCGGCGGAGTGCGCGACGATCTCGGACCGGCCGGTTCGGCCTTCGCCGGCGCCGCCCTGGTGGCCTGGACGCCGTGGCCGTGCGCGTCCGGGAGCTGCCGCCTGGACGTGCGGTCGCCGGGTTCCTCAGCCGTGCGCACCTATACCGTGCCGGACGCGACGAGCGTCCATGGCCCGTTCAGCCCGGACGGCCACCAGCTCGTCCTGTACGCGCCGACGACGACCTCCGATCCCGCGTTCTCGCCCGATCAAGTGGGCCGGCCACTCGATCTCGCGGTGCTCATGCTCGACACCGGCCGGATCGAACGCATCCCCGGGATCGAGCTCGCACCCGACGCCCAGGTGGCCCTGCTGTTCTCCACGGACGGACGCTGGCTGGTCATCGGCGTGGAAGTCGACGGCGGCACCCGTCTGCTGCTCTGGAGGCACGGGGTGAGCCGGGTGGCCGACACCGGGATCGTCGTGCCCGGGCGGGTGCTGGGCGCGCCAGCGGTGGCCGTTGCGCCCTAAGTGCGCCTCAGGACGGCGCCGGAGCCCGGCCGCGTACGGACGTGGCCACCGCCGGTCCCGGACGTGTCCGTCGACCCCAGTGCGGTATCTGCTTGGTACGCAGGAGATAGCGGATCCCCACGAGGATGACCAGCTCGACACCGAAGCCGATCAGGGCGTTGAATTGCGAGAACTCGAAGGTGCTGAACTGGTTGAACAGGATGTCGAGCATCAGAGCGCCGCCCAGTACGCGCAACCCGGCAACGCGCGTCCAGGGCAACACGGTCAGGATCCAGCCCACCGCGGCGAGTCCGGCCACCGCCAGGTTGGCGACCAGCTCGTACCAGAACTTGAAGCCGAAGCCTGGCAGCGTGCCGCCCCCCAACTCCGCGTTGTCCCGCTCGAGGTGGATGGTGATGTTCAGGTAGTCGACGTAGGCGTGCAGGGTGGCGCAGAGGTGCGAGGGGAGCAGGCCGAGCGTGACGAACTGCACGACCGGATTGACGGCCAGGCGACCGAAGACGCGCCCGCTGCGGTCGTGCGCGGTCTCGAGCCAGACCTGCACGCGACGTTTCGCGACGGGCTGACACAGCAACGCCGCGCGCAGCGCGGGTGTTGCCTCGTTCGGCTCACGCATACCGTCGAGCAGCTCCAGAGCGAAGTCTCGGTGACTGGCGCTCAGCTGCCCCAGTGCCTGGTCGCCGATCGCGTCGGCCACGAGAGCGACCCGGCGCCGGTCGGTGAGCTTGCGCCACACCAACAGCTGACGCACGACCAGGTAGAAGATGACGAAGACGAGATAGATGATCGCGACCGCAGGACGGTAGAAGTAGTTGACGTCCGTAGTGAGGAACTTGCCGATCTCGTCGATGAACAGCCCGAACCCGATACCCCCAAAGAACGCCGCCACGGTGCGGATACGAGTACCCAGCCCGATGAGGCCCATGACGATGGCCACGCCCATGAACAGGCCGCCCCACAGCACGTGGGCGACGTGCAGGCCGCCACCGCCGATCTTCGGATAGCCGGTCAGGGCGAGAAAACCGCGCACGACCAGGACCGTCCCGATCGCCGTGAACAGGAAGACGTCGAAGCGGTGCAGGGACGCGACATCGATGAGCGCGGCCGCGTCGTCCCGAGGCGCCTGACCGGCCCCCTCGCCCGGTGCCGCCGTGCGCATACCCCTCCCCGGCTGGTCGTCCTCGGATCTTAGGCCGCGACCATGATTGAGGCCGGTCTCGCGCGGGCATATCTGGCTCGGCGATGCAGTCGAAAGGCGGACCCTCGTGCTGGCGTTCATCCTGCTTCTGGTGCTGGTCTGGGTCGTGCTCGGCCTGATCGGCTTCGTGGTGAAGGGGCTGTTCTGGCTCTTCCTGGTGGCCTGCGTGCTCTTCGTGATCACCCTGATCTTCGGGGCGAGCCGAGGGCGACGAACGTCACGCTCGTAGGGCGCTACGCCTCGTAGATCGGCACGAGGGTGGCCCGCGCGAGGGTGTGCGTGAACAGGTTGAACCCGAGTACCGCTGGGTGCGCGTTCTCGGCCAGTTGCAGGCTGGGCACGTCGACGGCGTGCACGACGACGAAGTATCGATGCGGCCCGTGCCCGGGCGGTGGTGCGGCGCCGACGTAGCGGCGCAGGCTGGCGTCGTTCTCCAAGGTCACCGCCCCGGGCGGTAGACCCGGTTCATCGGACGACCCAGCGCCGGTCGGCAGCTCGGTGACCGAGACGGGCACATCGGCCACCGCCCAGTGCCAGAAGCCGCTCGCGGTCGGCGCGTCCGGGTCGTACATCGTCACCGCGAAGCTCTGCGTCTCGGCCGGAAAGCCCTGCCACGACAGGTGTGGCGAGATGTCCTGACCGCCGGCGCCCATGAGGCCGCTGACCTGCGCCGGCGTCATCAGGACGCCGTCCGCGATGTCGTTGCTGGCCAACTCGAACGCGGGCACGTGCGGTAGCGCGTCGTAGGGACTGGCGAGCGATCCGGGCATGGCGAGTCTCCTTGATCACGATGTCGCGCGCCACCGTACCCCGGGCCATGGCCGGGTCAGACGGCGCCGACTACGTCACCGCATGGGCGTTTACTGCCGGTACTCGCGCAGCAGGCCACGGCTGATGATCGTCTTCTGGATCTCCGATGTGCCCTCCCCGATGAGCAGGAACGGCGCTTCGCGCATGAGGCGCTCGATCTCGTACTCCTTCGAGTAGCCGTATCCGCCGTGGATGCGGAACGACTCCTGGGTGACCTCCGAGCAGTACTCCGAGGCCAACAGTTTGGCCATGCCGGCCTCCACGTCGTTGCGCGCGCCGGCGTCCTTGAGCCGGGCGGCGTTGACCATCAGCGCATGCGCCGCCTCGACCTTCGTGGCCATCTCGGCCAGTTTGAAGGCAATCGCCTGGTGCTCTGCGATGGGGCGGCCGAACGCCACCCGCTGCTGGGCGTAGCTCACCGCGAGCTCGAACGCCCGCAGGGCCACCCCGCATCCGCGCGCGGCGACGTTCACCCGACCGACCTCGACACCGTCCATCATCTGGTAGAAGCCGCGGCCGCGGCCGGACGGTCCACCGAGCACGGACGACGCGGGCACCCGTACCTCGTCCAGCACCATCTCGGTGGTCTCGACGCCCTTGTAGCCCATCTTGTCGATCCGGCCGGGAATGGTCAGGCCCGGTCGTGTCTGTCCGAATCCCGGCTCCTTCTCGATAAGGAAGGTGGTCATGTTCCGGTACACCGAGTCGGCGCCCTGATCGTCGCGGACGAGAGTGGCCACTACCCCGGCGCGCGCACCGTTCGTCAGCCACATCTTCTGCCCGTTGAGCGCGAAGTCGTCGCCGTCGAGGGTGGCCCGGCTGGTGATCGCCGCGACGTCCGAGCCGCACGCCGGCTCACTCATCGAGAACGCCCCGCGCAACTCGCCGGCGGCCATCCGCGGGAGCAGACGCTGCTTCTGCGCCTCGGTGCCGTGCTGAGCGATCAGATACGCCACGATGAAATGGGTGTTGATCACTCCGGACACCGACATCCAGCCCCGGGCGATCTGCTCCACCACGAGCGCATACGTCAGCAGCGACTCGCCCAGGCCGCCGTACTGCTCGTCGATGGTGAGCCCGAACAGGCCCATCTCGCGCATCCCCTCGACGATGGCGTCCGGGAACTCGTCCTTGTGCTCCAACTCCGTTGCGTACGGCAGGATCTCGCGATCGACGAACGACCGTACGGTGGCGACGATCTCGGTCTGGACGTCGGTCAGTCCGGCCGTTTGGGCCAGGCGCGCCATGCGGGTCCTCTCGCTCAGGGCTCCAGGGGCTAGAGCGAGTATCGGCGCCGCGGCGGCGGTGGCGAGAAGGTCGGTGACCGGTCTCTCAGATCTGGACCTGGTCCGAACTGATGACGTCGCTGGACGGAGGCACCTGAGGGTCGGGCACGCTGTCGTACAAGGAGAACGTCAACGCCCCGGTGTCGCCGGTGGTGTCGCCCCTCGACTCGATACGGATCGGCCGGGCGTTGGACTTGTCGACGTAGAGGACGGCGTCGGAGGTCTGGACGGCCAGGGTGTCCACGCCGTTGATCGTCTTGCCGGGTGCCTTGGACGGCGTCTGGCTCGGGCTGTCGTCCTTGGTCAGCTCGTCGACGAAGGACTGCTTGTTGGCCAGCGTGGAGAAGTCGCTGAAGTTCTTGTCGCCGGGGGCCACCTTCACCCACTTGCCGGACACCAGCGGCAGGACCTGCGCGGCGTTGCCGCTGCTGGCCAGCTCCTTCTCCCAGAAGCTGTCCGGCGCCTGGAAGTAGACGACGCCGTTGACCGACCGCAGCGTGATCTTCACGTCGCTCGACTCGACCGTGCCGTCGGCGCCGTGCTCGGAGAAGCCCATGTCCAGGGTGGTCGGCTGGCCGTCCGACACTGTCGTCCCGGCCAGGTGGAAGCTCTTGGCCGCGATCAGTGCCTGCTTGGCCCGGTCCCGCAGTTGGGTCGCCGACAGGCCGTCCAGCGAGGCGGCGCTGGAACTGGCCGCCGCGCTCGTGCTCAATTGAGTGAGCTTGGAGGACGAGCAGCCGCCCGCAAGCAGTACCGCGGCTGCGGCTACGGCGAAACCCCGACGCGCAGTCAGCATCGTTCCCCCCTCAGGTCACGTCCGACCGACAGTACGGCGCCCGGCTACGACGCCTCGGGTGGGGTGAAGGTCGAAGTCCGATGGAGACCCGCCGCTCGTCCCTTCGCGGCGATCACCAGGGCCATCTTGCGCGACGCCTCGTCGATCATCTCGTCACCGAGCATGGCCGATCCCCTCGCGCCGCCCGCCTCGGACGTCGACCAGTCGTAGGCGTCGAGGATCAGTTCGGCGTGGTCGTAGTCCTGCTGGGACGGCGCGTAAATCTCGTTCGCGGCGTCGATCTGCCCCGGGTGCAGCACCCACTTGCCGTCGAAGCCCAGCGCGGCCGAGCGCCGCGCCACCCGGCGGAAGCCCTCGACGTCGCGGATCTGCAGGTACGGCCCGTCGATCGCCTGCCGGTCGTGCTTGCGGGCGGCGAGCAGGATCGACATGAGGATGTGGTGGTAGGCGTCGCCCACGTCGTAACCCGGCGGCTGCTCGCCGACGACCAGCGACCGCACGTTGATCGAGGCCATGAAGTCGGCCGGGCCGAAGATGACGGTCTGGATGCGCGGCGAAGCGCCGGCGATCTCGTCCACGGCGATCAGTCCGGCGGCGTTCTCGATCTGCGCCTCGATGCCGATCCGGCCGATCTCGAAGCCCATCGTCTTCTCGATCTGCGTGAGCATGACGTCGAGCCACTGCACCTGGCTGGCGTTCTGCACCTTCGGCAACATGATCGCGTCCAGCTCGGGGCCCGCGCCCTCGACCACCTCGATCACGTCGCGGTACGTCCAGTGCGTGGTCAGGTCGTTCACGCGCACCACCCGGATGCGCTCACCCCAGCCGCCCTCGGTCAGTGCGGCCACGATGTTCTTGCGGGCCTGCGGCTTGACCAGCGGCGCGCACGCGTCCTCGAGGTCGAGGAAGACCTGGTCGGCCGGCAGGGTACGTGCCTTTTCCAGGAAGCGCGGGTTGCTACCGGGCACGGCCAGGCAGGAACGGCGCGGGCGAGGGTCGATCATATCGTCGAGCATGCCCACCGGCGTCCTACCCGCCAAGGCGGGTGTGGCCAACTGCGCATCGCTGGCTCAGTCGACGTCGACGGCGCCGTCGCGTCCCGCGGCGCGCACGACGAGCACGAGGCCGACGAGGAGCAACGCCAGACCCGGTACCGCGGTTAGCGGCGGCCGTTGGCCGAGCCAGACCAACGCGATCAACGCGGACCCCGGCACCTCGAGCAGGATGGCCATGCTCACGACCGTCGGGCTGGTCGACCGAAGCGTGACGTTGATCAGTGTGTGGCCGAGCAGCTGCGCGCACACCGTCACCAACGCGATCTTGAGCCACGCGTCGCCCGAGAAGCCGGTAAGCCGGACCCGACCGACGAGGCAGACGGCGAGCAGCAGTAGAGCGCACGTGCTGTAACACACCGCCGTGTACGTGACGGTGGTCATGGTCGCGCGGGCGCGGGAGCCGATCGTCACGTAGATCGCCGCGCACAACCCGCCGACGACCGCAAGCGCGTCCCCGACGACGGCGCGACCGGACAGGCCGACGTCGGCGCCGGTGATCAGCCCCACCGCCACCGTGGCCAGTGCAATACCCACCCACGCCGGACCGGGCAACCGTCGTCCGGACAGCTGGGCGATCACGGCCGCGAACATCGTCTGCGTCGAGACCAGCGCTACCGACGACGCGACGGTCGTCATCGTCACGCTCGGGACCCAGGTGCCGAAATGGGCAGCGAGCGCGACGCCGGCCAACACCGGCAGCGGCCAGCTGCGCGGCCACGTCCAGGACCGTCGATGCCGGACGACCGCGACGCCCGACGTGACGACGGCGCCGAACGCGTTGCGCCAGAACGCGATGGCCAGCGCCGGCGCGGCGGTCGCCGCCATGATCGGACCGGAGAAGGACACGCCCGTCACCGCGACCGCGAGGAGCACGGCATCGACGCCCGAGGGCACCGCCAGCGCGTCTGCCTCGGCCACGACCCGATCCTGCCAGCGCAACACCGAGCGAAAGACCGCCTCCGCCGCGAACGCGTGCTGCCGCGCTGACATCTTTCGTGTCGTCCTGTCGCGGCTCCGCCGCGAACGCACGCACCCGCGTGCGGGGGACGACAAGGTCATAGGCTGCGGTCGTGTCCGGGGCCTCTCGAGTGTTCATCGCTCGCCTGTCGGGCATCAGCGTGTTCGATCCGCAGGCCGATCCGCTCGGCCGGGTGCGCGAGACGGTCGCGACGCTGCGCGTCGGACGGCAGGCGCCCCGGGTGCTCGGGTTCGTCGTCGAGCTCCCGCATCGGCACAGGATCTTCCTGCCGATGGGACGCGTGGCCCGCATCGAGCCGGACGCCGTCGTCCTGACCAGCGGCACGATCAACATGAAGCGCTTCGAGCCCCGACCGAACGAGCTGCTCGTCCTGGCGGAGCTCCTGGACCGCAACGTGACGCTCAGCGAGGACGGCGCGCGGGTGAGCATCGTCGACGCGGCCATGGAGCAGAACCGGGCGCGCGACTGGCTGATCACCCGTCTCGCCGTGCGCCGCAACGGCAATCGGCTGTCCCGGCGCGGGCACACGTTCCAGGTGGAGTGGGACGAGGTCGACGGGCTGTCGCTGTCCGAGTCGACGCAGGGCACCGACTCGCTGCTCTCGGTGCTCGCCACCATGCGTCCCGCCGACGTGGCGGCAGCGCTGCAGGACATGCCGGAGAAGCGGCGCCGCGAGGTCGCCGCCGCCCTGGACGACGAGCGGCTGGCCGACGTCCTCGAGGAACTACCCGACGACGACCAGGTCGAGCTCATCACCTCGCTGGCCGACGAGCGCGCCGCGGATGTCCTCGAGGCGATGAACGACGACGACGCCGCCGACCTCTTGGGCGAGATGCCGGCCGACGAGCAGGAGCGGCTGCTGCGCCTGATGGAGCCGGAAGAGGCGGCACCGGTGCGCCGACTGCTCAGCTACGGCGACTCGACCGCCGGCGGCATGATGACCAGCGAGCCAGTGATCCTCTTGCCGGACGCAACTGTGGCCGAGGCTCTCGCTCTGGTGCGCAACCCGGACCTTTCGCCGGCCCTGGCCGCCCAGGTGTACGTGGTCCGTCCACCCCAGGCCACACCGACCGGTCGCTTTCTCGGTACCGCGCACCTACAGGCGCTGCTGCGCGAGCCGCCGTCGGCGCTGGTGAGCGGCATCGCCGTGAAGGACACCGAGCCGCTGCGCCCCCACACGCCGATCACCGACGTGACGCGCCACCTCGCGACGTACAACCTGGTGGCCGCGCCCGTGGTGGACGACAACGAGCGGCTGCTCGGCGCCGTGTCCGTAGACGACGTCCTCGACCATCTGCTGCCCGAGGACTGGCGAGATATCGACCAACCGATGCCACTGGACGTCGGAGGTGGCTGAGCGTCGCGACCGGCTCGACCTGCCTCGGGAGGCACGTCGTAGCCTGCGTCCGCGCTACGACCCCGACGCGTTCGGCCAGTTCACCGAGCGGATAGCGCGATTCCTGGGGACGGGTCGCTACCTCGTCGTGCAGACGGCAGTCATCATCTGCTGGATCTTGTTCAACACGGTCCCGGGATTACCGCACTTCGACCCGTACGCGTTCCTGTTCCTGACCCTCATCCTGTCGCTGCAGGCGGCCTACTCGGCGCCGCTGATCCTGCTGGCCCAGAACCGGCAGGACGACCGGGACCGGATCAACCTCGAGGAGGACCGCGGGCAGCACCGGCAGGCCCGGGCCGAGCTGGAGTACCTCGCCCGGGAGCT
>CAXTNQ010000081.1:0-12185 GCA_964245745.1 uncultured Jatrophihabitantaceae bacterium | reverse complement strand
CCCGACCGCGGCGCGGGCTAGCGCCCGCCCGCGGCGACCCTGCGCGGGCGGGCGGCGGGGCGCCCGCCCCCCACCGACCCCCACGACCCTGACGCCCCCGTCCAGGGCGCGCTGGCCGACGCAGCGCGCCGGCTGCCGATCCCGCTCGAGGCGTTCGGCGAGCTGGTGGACGGCTGCGAGATGGACGTGACCGGGCGGCGTTACGACGACCTGGCGGACCTCGTCGACTACTGCCGGTGCGTGGCCGGCTCGATCGGGCGGCTCTCGCTCGGCGTCTTCGACCCGCCGCTCGCCAACGCCGACCGGACGCACGCCGCGGAGTTGGCCAACACACTGGGCGTCGCGCTGCAGCTGACGAACATCCTGCGTGACGTGCGGGAGGACCTCGGCAACGGACGGGTCTACCTGCCGAAGCGGGACCTCGACCTCTTCGACGTCGACCTGCGGTGTGACGACGACGGCAGTCTCGACGCCCAGCAGGGCCGGCTCGCCGAACTCATCCGGTTCGAGGCGGCGCGCGCCTGGGGTCGCTACGACGAGGGACTGCAACTCGTCCGTCTGCTCGACCGGCGCAGCGCCGCCTGTTGCGGCACCCTGGCCGGCATCTACCGCCAGCTGCTGGCCGAGATCGCCGCGCGTCCCGACGTGGTGCGACACGGTCGCGCGTCCCTCTCCACCGCGACGAAGCTCCGGGTGGCTGTGCGCTCGCTGGCGCAACGGTGACGGGCAACATCGTCGTCGCGGGCGGGGGACTGGCCGGCATCACCGCGGCGCTGCGCCTCGCCGACGCCGGGCAGTCGGTGACCCTGCTCGAAGGACGGCCGCGGCTGGGTGGGGCGGCGTTCTCGTTCACCCGAGGCGAGCTGTCGATCGACAACGGGCAGCACGTGTTCCTGCGCTGCTGCGATGCCTACCGCGGGCTGCTCGACCGGCTCGGGGTCGGTGGGGACGTGGTGCTGCAGCCGAGGCTCGACATCCCCGTCCTCGACCCGTCCGGCAAGCAGGCCCGGCTCCGCCGGCCGCCGGGCCTGCCCGCTCCGCTGCACCTCGCGACCACACTCGCTCGGTACCCGTTGCTGGCCCCGTCGGACCGGCTGCGGGCAGCGGTGGGCGCCTTTGCCCTGCGGCGCCTCGATCCCGCCGACCCCACCCTGGACGCGACGTCGCTCGGCAGCTACCTGCGGGCCCATCACCAGAACGACGCCACCATCGACGCGCTGTGGGGAATCATCGCCACCGCGACGCTCAACCTCCCGCCGGACGACGGCTCGCTGGCCCTGGCGGCCAAGGTCTTCCGTACGGGACTGCTTGACCACGCCGCCGCGGCCGACGTCGGGTACGCGGCCGTCCCGCTGGGGGCGCTGCACTCGACGGCGACGGCGGCGGCGCTCGAGCACGCCGGCGTCGAGGTGCTGCTCAATCATCGGATAGAGCAGGTGGAGGTCGGCGGGGCAGTTCGCGCCCGGGGCCGGGACGGCGCCCGGACCTGGTCGGCCGGCCACGTCGTCCTCGCCCTGCCGCACCGTGACGCCCTCGCTGTCGCGCCGGCGTTGCGCGACTCGACCGCCGGCCGGGCCGCCGGGCTGGGGGCCAGTCCCATCGTCAACGTCCACATCGTCTACGACCGCCGGGTGACCGACCTGCCCTTCGCTGCGGCCGTGCACTCTCCGGTGCAGTGGTTCTTCGACCGCACCGACACCTCCGGGCTGCGCCGGGGCCAGTACCTCGCCGTGACGGTGTCGGCCGCCGACGCTCTCGTCGATGCCCCGAGCCGGGATGTGCAGCAGCGGTTCGTCGCGGAGCTGGGGCGCCTGGTGCCGGCCGCCGGCCGCGCCGAAGTCGTCGACGCGTTCGTCACCCGGGAACGACGGGCCACCTTCCGGCAGAGCCCGGGCAGCGCGGCGCTGCGGCCGCCGGCGGACACCGGCCTCGACGGCATCTGGTTGGCTGGCGCCTGGACCGCAACCGGGTGGCCGGACACGATGGAGAGCGCTGTGCGCAGCGGCCTCGCGGCCGCGGACGCCGTCCTGCGCGATACTGCCGACCGACCAGGTGGGCGGCCGCCCGGCCGCCGCGACGTCAGCCCTTCGGAGGCTCCCGCATGACCCGCGCAACGGTGCCCGTGGCGATCGAACGGGCCAAGGCCGTCGTCCTCCCGGCCCTGCGCGCCGCCGTGGCCGACCTGGACCCGCGCATGGCGCTGATCGCCGGCTACCAGTTGAACTGGAACGACGAGCACGGAGCTCCGATCGCGCACGCCGGCGGCAAGGCGCTGCGTCCGACGTTGGCGGTGGTGTCCGCGGAGGCCGCCGGTGGCCGGACCTCCGACGGCGTGCCCGCGGCCGTTGCCGTGGAACTCGTCCACAACTTCTCGCTGCTGCACGACGACCTCATGGATCGCGACCTCGAACGTCGCCATCGCCCGACCGGCTGGACGGTCTTCGGTGACGGCCAGGCGATCCTCGCCGGTAGCGCCATGCTCACCGCGGCGTTCTCCGTACTGCTCGCCGACGGTGATGCGGGTGCCCGCGCGTTGCCGTGCCTGAGCGGGGCCGTGCAACGGCTGATCAGCGGGCAGTCCGACGACCTGGCCTACGAGGGTGCGCCCGACGTCAGCCTCGACCAGGTGCTGCGCATGGAGGCCGGCAAGACCGGAGCCTTGCTCGCGTGCGCGGCCTCGATCGGCGCGCTCGCGGCCGGAGCGCCGTCCGACGTGACGAGCGCTCTGGCCGGCTACGGCGAGGACCTCGGCATGGCCTTCCAGCTCGTCGACGACATCCTCGGCATCACCGGCGATCCGGACGTGACCGGCAAGTCGTCCTCATCGGACGTGCGGGCCGCCAAGCGCAGCGCGCCCGTCGTGGCCGCGCTGACCTCGGACACCGCGGAGGGACGTCAGCTCGCCGCCCTGTTCGCGTCCGGGCGGCCCGATTCGGAGTCGGACGTCGAGCGCGCGACCGCCTTGATCGTCGCGGCCGGCGGTGTCGCCTGGGCGGCCACCGAGGCGGACGCCTGCCTGGACCGCGCCCTCGGCCATCTCGACACGATTTCGTTACCCAGCGAGTCCCGTGCCGAACTCGTTTCACTGGCACGCTACGTTGTCGATCGCGATCATTAGCACCAGGTGTCACAGGGGGAAACGGCGCGCACGTCATGACCATGCAGGTGGAGACGGCAGCCGGTCCACACGTCTCCGTCGTGACGGGGGCGGGGCAGCGTGCCCGGGACTTTCTGCTCGGGCGGCAAGCCGCGGCCGGGTGGTGGAAGGGCGAGCTGCGCACCAACGTCACGATGGACGCGGAGGACCTGCTCCTGCGCCAGTTCCTGGGCATCCTCGACTCCACCGACCTCTACGCCGCCGCGCGGTGGATCCGTTCGCAGCAGCGTCCGGACGGGACGTGGGCCACTTTCGAGGGCGGCCCGGGTGACCTCTCGACGACCGTGGAGGCGTACGCGGCGCTGCGCCTGGCCGGCGACCCCTTAGACGCGCCACACCTGCGTGCCGCGCGCACGTTCGTGCTGGCTCAGGGTGGGCTCGAGGCCACCCGGGTGTTCACCCGCCTCTGGCTGGCGCTGTTCGGTGAGTGGTCCTGGGACGACCTGCCGGCCATGCCACCAGAGCTGATCCTGCTGCCCTCCCGAGTGCCGCTGAACGTCTACGACTGGGCGTGCTGGGCCCGGCAGACCGTGGTGCCCGTCACAGTGGTGGCCACCCTGCGCCCGGTGCGTCCGTTGCCGTTCACCCTGCACGAGCTGCGCAGCGGCCGTACGCCACCGCGTCCGCCGCGTGATCGGATCGGCCGGGCCTTCGACGTCCTCGACCGTGCGCTCAAGCGCTACCAGCGGCTGCCGGTGCACCCGGGCCGGGAGACCGCGTATCGGCGGGCCGCCGAGTGGATCATCGCCCGGCAGGAGGCGGACGGCGGCTGGGGAGGCATCCAACCGCCCTGGGTGTACTCGATCCTGGCGTTGCACCTGCTCGGCTACCCGCTGTCTCACCCGGTCCTGCGCGCCGCCGTCGACGGGCTCGAGGGCTTCCTGGTCCGCGAGAGCACCCCGGACGGCCCGATCCGGCGTCTCGAGGCGTGCCAGTCTCCGGTGTGGGACACGTGCCTCGCCGTGATCGCTCTGCTCGACGGAGGCGTGCCGCCCGACGACCCGGCGGTGCGCCGGGCCGTCGACTGGCTGCTCGGCGAGGAGATCACCGTGCGCGGCGATTGGGCGGTGGCGCGTCCGGATCTCGCCGCGGGCGGCTGGGCGTTCGAGTTCGCGAACGACCTCTACCCCGACGTCGACGACACCGCCGAGGTCGTGCTGGCCCTCGACCGCGTGCCCGGTGCGGACGTCACGGCCGCCGTGGAGCGCGGAGTCACGTGGACGCTCGGCATGCAGTCGGCGGACGGCGGGTGGGCGGCCTTCGACGCCGACAACACCCGCGAGCTGATCCGCAAGCTGCCGTTCTGCGACTTCGGCGCGGTCATCGACCCGCCGTCCGCGGACGTCACCGCGCACGTCGTCGAGATGCTGGCCGCTCGCGGGCTGGCCGGTCACCCGCGCACGCGGCGCGGCGTCGATTGGTTACTTGCCGCCCAGGAGCCGGACGGGTCGTGGTTCGGGCGATGGGGCACGAACTTCGTGTACGGCACAGGCGCTGCCGTGCCGGCGCTGGTTGCCGCAGGCGTTCCGGTCGACGCCCCGGCGATCCGACGGGCGGTGCAGTGGCTCTACGCGACGCAGAACGACGACGGCGGCTGGGGCGAGGACCTGCGGTCCTACCGGGACGACGGTTGGCGTGGCCGCGGCGCGTCCACGGCCTCGCAGACTGCGTGGGCGCTGCTCGCGCTGCTGGCCGCCCGTGATGAGAGCGCCGCCGTGCATCGCGGCGCGCGCTACCTGCTCGATACCCAAGAGGCGGCCGGCGGCTGGGATGAGGCGCTCTACACCGGGACGGGCTTCCCGGGCGACTTCTACATCAACTACGAGCTGTACCGGCACGTCTTCCCACTGAGCGCGCTCGGCCGCTATGCGCGAAGGTTCGACCGATGAGCGCTCGCGCGAAGAGTGGTGTGAACCGATGAGCGCTCGCGCGAAGACCGGTGTTACGGGCGACCTGATGGTCATCACTGCGTTGCGCAGCGAGTACGCCGCGCTCGCCGGTCAGGTGCCCGGCGCCCGAATGGAGCGCTGCGGCATGGGCCTGCGGCGGGTCGAAGCGTGGCTGCCGACGCTGCGCGAAGCGGCCCCAGCGGCGGTCGTGGTCGCCGGCGTGGCCGGCGGCCTCAACTCCGAGCTGCACGCCGGCGACGTGGTGGTGGCCAGCGAGGTTCGCGACGGCTGCTCGGGCAGCGGCCGCACACTGCTGCGCGGCGCAGCCCCGCTCGTCGCCGCTCTGCGCGCCGCTGGCCTGCGCGTGCACTGGGGGCCGATGGTCAGTACCGACCACATCGTGCACTCCGACCACGAGCGGCGGCGACTCGCGGCCACCGGAGCGCTGGCGGTCGACATGGAGTCCGCGGCGATCGTGCGCGAACTGCGCTCGTCCGGCGTGCTCGTGGCCGCGGTGCGGGTGATCGTCGACACCGCCCACACGCCCCTCGGGCGGCTGCGGACGGTGCCGGCCGGCGCCAAGGCGCTGCGCGTATTGCGGCGCACCGGTCCGGCGTTGCGGGAGTGGGCGGATCTCGCCGGTCCCCGTCAGGTCGTGCTGGCCGGGCCGCGCTCGTTCTGCGCCGGCGTCGACCGCGCGATCGACATCGTCGAGCAGGCGCTGCGCCGCTACCCCCGTCCGGTGTACGTCCGGCGGCAGATCGTGCACAACGCCCACGTCGTCGCCGACCTGCAGCGGCAGGGTGCCGTGTTCGTCGACGAGCTCGACGAGGTCCCGGACCACACGGCGGTCGTCTTCTCGGCGCACGGTGTGGCGCCCGCCGTGCGTACGGAGGCGAAGCGCCGCAACCTGACGGTGGTCGACGCCACCTGCCCGCTCGTGGCCAAGGTGCACACCGAGGCACGCCGGTTCCTGGGCCGGGGAGACACCGTGGTGCTCATCGGGCACGAGGGACACGACGAGACCGAGGGGACGCTGGGCGAGGGCGACATCCGGCTCGTCCAGAACCCGCACGAAGCGGCGCAGCTCGAGATCACGAACCCCGAGAAGGTCTCCTACCTCATGCAGACGACGCTGGCCGTCGACGAGGCCAGCGCCGTCGTCGACGTGCTGCGTGATCGCTTCCCACGGTTGCAAGCGCCCCCGACCGAGGACATCTGCTACGCCACCACCAACCGGCAGCAGGCGGTGCTCGCGATCGCGCAGCAGTGCGACGTGGTCATCGTCCTCGGCTCGCAGAACTCGTCCAATTCCAAGCGGCTGGTCGAGGTGGCCGAGCGAGCCGGCCCGCGCGCCCACCTGGTCGACGACGCGGCCAGCATCCGCCCGGAGTGGATCGCCGGCGCGCGACGCATCGGGCTGACCGCCGGTGCTTCGGCGCCGCCCCATCTCGTCGACGAAGTGATCGGCACGCTGCGCGGCCTCGGCTCGGTCGACGTCATCGAACGCGAGGTGACCCGGGAGGACATCCGGTTCACCCTGCCCAAGGAGGTTTCGGACTAAATGGCGATTCCCATGCGTCAGCGGGCGCGTCTGGCTTGGTACCTGCTCGACAAGAAGATTCGGCGCATCGAGAAGTACCCGCTGATCGTCGAGCTCGAGCCGTTGTTCGCGTGCAACCTGAAGTGCAACGGCTGCGGCAAGATCCAGCAGCCGCACGACCTGCTGCGCCAGCGGATGCCGGTCGAGCGCGCCGTGGCGGCCATCGAGGAGTCCGGAGCGCCGATGGTGTCGATCGCCGGGGGCGAACCGCTCATGCACCCGCAGATCGACGATATGGTGAACGAGCTGGTCAAGCGCAAGAAGTACGTGATCCTCTGCACGAACGCCGAGCTGGTCCGCAAGCGGTTCGACCGGTTCGACTTCCGGCCGTCCCCGTACTTCTCCTTCGCGGTGCACGTCGACGGCCTGCGCGAGCGGCACGACGAGTCGGTGGCGAAGGAGGGCGTGTTCGACGAGGCGGTGGCGGCCATTCACTTCTTGAAGGAGAAGGGCTTCCGCGTCACCACGAACTCGACGTTCTTCAACACGGACACCCCGCAGACGATCATCGACGTGATGAACTTCCTCAACGACGAGGTCAAGGTCGACCAGATGATGCTGTCGCCGGCCTACGCGTACGAGAAGGCGCCCGACCAGGACCACTTCCTGGGGGTGACCGAGACCCGGGAGCTGTTCGCCAAGGCGTTCGCCGGCGGCAATCGCAAGCGCTGGCGGCTCAACCACTCGCCGCTGTTCCTCGACTTCCTCGAGGGCAAGGCCGACTTCCAGTGCACCGCGTGGGGCATCCCGTCCTATTCGCTACTCGGCTGGCAACGGCCTTGCTACCTCATGGCCGACGGGTACGCCAAGACGTACCAGGAACTCCTCGAGACGACCGACTGGTCCCGGTACGGTCGCGGCCGGGACGCGCGCTGCAACAACTGCATGGCGCACTGCGGCTACGAGCCGACCGCCGTGCTGGCCACGATGGGGTCGCTCAAGGAAGGCCTGCGCGCCATGCGCGAGCAGAGCTGACGCGCCCGCTCAGCTGACGTTGTCGGATCGGGGACGGGCCCGGACCGGCCGCGCCTCGACCACGTGCCGCGCCCGGTTGGCCACCTCGGTCAGCTTGCCGCGGGCAGCTCGCTCGACCTCGATCGGGGTCGGGACGGCGTCGCCACCGACGTCCGCGAAGGTCCGTGAGCGGCCGATGAAGACGACGCCGACGAGCATGGCTGCCAGGGACAAGCACTGCGCGGTGAGGGCTCCCGGCGACGTCGACACGGTGTCGCCGAGCAGCGCGATGCCGAGGCCGATACCGGCGATGGGTTGCGCCGCCGCAATCGGCGGTAGCGAGAAGTCGAGGCGGGCGGCATTGAAGGCGCTCTGCGAGATCGCGATGCCGACCACCCCGGCGGCAATGACGATGTACACCCAGAAGTGCACGAAGATCCACGCGACGCCGTGCCGGTCGACCTCCAGCAGGGTGGCGCGGGTCGACACGTCCTGCAGTCCGTAGAGCAGCCCGGCTCCGGTCGCCAGCAGGATCGAGCGGCGGACGAGACCGGCGCGGTGACTCGCGACGACGAGGCTGGCGACGACGCCGGCGACGACGCATACCGCCAGGACAACCACGTGACTGTGCCGGCTGTGCTGAGCCGACTGTTGCGGGTCACCGACCGCGATGAACACGCCGAGCGCCGCGCTGACGAGCAGTGCGCCCAGCACCTCGTGCCACCGGACGCGCTGGGAAGACAGGAAGGCCGAGATGACGAAGGCGAACAGCAGGCTGGACGAGGTGAGCGGCTCGACGAGCGCCACCGTCGCCAGGCCGAGGGCCAGTCCGCCCAGCAGCTGGCCGACCACCATGGCGCCGATGCCGCCCCACCACATCTTGTAATGCATGAGCTCGAGGAGCAGCCGGAACGAGTTGGCCGACGATTCGGCCGAACGGGCCGCCACGCGCTGTTGCCAGACGTAACCGAGCGCGAGGCAGAAGGCCGCCGCGACGCCGACCACGAAGACCACGCGCCCTCCCCAGTCAGGTTGTCGCTGGTCGCGCCCGATGTGTCGGGATACCCGCGAACGGTACGGGCCGAACCTGGGAGTGCGCCCAGCACGCGTCCAAGCGCGCCTTCGGGAAGAAACGGCCGCACCTCGTCGTTCTCCAGGCACGGACTGGCCCAGGCCGAGGTCGCTTTGACCGCGTCTGGGGCGGCGAGTATCGTTGTCTGGGCTCGGAGCGATCCGAGCCATGAGCCGTGCCCGTCACGCTCCCGTGCTGGCGGCCCCGAATGTGGGCCGGGCTGGGGGACGACATCGCGGTGCGGATCCATCCTCCGGTCCGGCGGTTTCGACCGCCGGGATGGACTGCGGCTGGCGACACGCCCGACCGCGGGGACCGGATAGAGTGGTACAAAGCGCGCTGTACACCCGGGATTACGTCGAACGAGGAGATTGCCGGCCCGATGCCTACGATCAACCAACTGGTCCGCAAGGGCCGTGAGGACAAGATCGGCAAGACCAAGACCCCAGCGTTGAAGGGATCGCCTCAGCGGCGTGGGGTGTGCACGCGTGTGTACACAACCACCCCGAAGAAGCCGAACTCGGCGCTGCGCAAGGTGGCCCGCGTCCGGCTGACCAGTGGCATCGAGGTCACGGCCTACATCCCGGGGGTCGGACACAACCTGCAGGAGCACTCGATCGTGCTGGTCCGCGGCGGACGGGTGAAGGACCTGCCTGGCGTGCGCTACAAGATCATTCGCGGCTCGCTGGACACCCAAGGCGTCCGCAACCGCAAGCAGGCCCGCAGTCGATACGGCGCGAAGAAGGAGAAGTCCTGATGAGCGCTCGCGCGAAGACGGAGGAGATCTAGCATGCCTCGGAAGGGACCTGCGGCTCGGCGTCCGCTCGTCATCGACCCGGTGTACAGCTCGCCGCTCGTGACGCAGCTGGTCAACAAGATCCTGACCAACGGCAAGCGCTCGCTGGCCGAGCGGATCGTCTACGGCGCCCTCGAGGGCACCCGCGACAAGAGCGGCACCGACCCGGTGGTCACGCTCAAGCGTGCGCTGGACAACGTGAAGCCGACGATCGAGGTCAAGAGCCGCCGCGTCGGCGGTGCGACCTACCAGGTGCCGGTCGAGGTCAAGGGCCCGCGCAGCACCACGCTGGCCCTGCGTTGGTTGGTCGGCTACTCGAAGCAGCGTCGCGAGAAGACGATGACCGAGCGGCTGATGAACGAGCTGCTGGACGCGAGCAACGGCCTCGGCGCCAGCGTCAAGCGCCGCGAGGACACCCACAAGATGGCCGAGTCGAACAAGGCCTTCGCGCACTACCGCTGGTAATCACCCCACCCGAAGAGTTACGAGAGAAGAAGAAGAAGGACATGGCTAGCACCGCTGACCTCGCCAGGACCCGCAACATCGGGATCATGGCGCACATCGACGCGGGCAAGACCACGACGACCGAGCGCATCCTCTTCTACACCGGCATCAACTACAAGATCGGTGAGGTCCACGACGGCAACGCCACGATGGACTGGATGGAGCAGGAGCAGGAGCGCGGCATCACGATCACGTCCGCGGCTACCAAGTGCACGTGGAAGAACCACACGATCAACATCATCGACACGCCCGGCCACGTCGACTTCACGGTCGAGGTCGAGCGGTCGCTGCGCGTTCTCGACGGCGCGGTGGCCGTCTACGACGGCGTTGCGGGCGTCGAGCCCCAGACCGAGACGGTGTGGCGGCAGGCGGACAAGTACAGCGTTCCGCGCATGTGCTTCGTCAACAAGCTGGACCGCGTGGGCGCCGACTTCTTCCGCTGCGTCGACATGATGCGGGAGCGGCTCAACGCCACCCCGCTCGTACTCCAGCTGCCGATCGGGTCCGAGGCCGACTTCATCGGCGTTGTCGACCTGGTCGACATGCGTGCCCTGACGTGGCGTGGAGAGACCGCCCTCGGCGAGAAGTACCAGGTCGAGGAGATCCCGGCCGAGCTCGCCGCGGACGCGGCGCAGTGGCGCGAGACGCTGCTCGAGACGCTGTCCGAGGCGGACGACGAGATCCTCGAGGCCTACCTGGGCGGCGAGGAGATCAGCGTGACGGCGCTGAAGGCCGCGATCCGGCGGGCGACGATCGCCGACAAGCTGAACCCAGTGCTGTGCGGCTCGGCGTTCAAGAACAAGGGCGTGCAGCCGATGCTGGACGCGGTCGTCGACTACCTGCCGTCGCCGCTGGACATCGACCACGTCACGGGCACGCTCATGGACGGCACCACGTCCGCCGAGCGCAAGACCGACGAGTCCGAGCCGCTGTCCGCACTCGCATTCAAGATTGCGACGGACCAGCACCTCGGCAAGTTGACCTACGTCCGCGTCTACTCGGGTGTGCTCGAGAACGGCGCCCAGGTGCTCAACGCCACGGCCGACCGCAAGGAGCGGATCGGCAAGATTTACCAGATGCACGCGAACAAGCGCGAGGAGCTACCGCGCGCCGGCGCGGGCGACATCATCGCCGTGGCCGGGCTGAAGCAGACCAAGACCGGCGAGACGCTGGCCGATCCGCAGAAGCCGATCGTCCTCGAGTCCATGACCTTCCCGGACCCGGTCATCAACGTGGCGATCGAGCCGAAGACCAAGAACGACCAGGAAAAGCTCGGCATCGCGATCCAGAAGCTCGCCGAAGAGGACCCGACCTTTCAGGTTCAGAACGACGAGGAGACCGGTCAGACGATCATCAAGGGGATGGGCGAGCTCCACCTCGAGATCCTCGTCGACCGGATGCGTCGGGAGTTCCGCGTCGAGGCCAACGTCGGCAAGCCGCAGGTCGCCTACCGCGAGACGATCAAGTCGATCGTGGAGCGCGAGGACCTGACGTACAAGAAGCAGACCGGTGGATCGGGTCAGTACGCCAAGGTGCAGATCAAGCTCGAACCGCTGGAGCTGGCTTCGGACGCGCCGACCTACGAGTTCGCGAACGCGGTGACCGGCGGACGAATCCCCAAGGAGTTCATCCCGTCCGTCGACGCCGGGGCCCAGGAGGCCATGCAGTACGGCATCCTGGCCGGCTACCCGATCGTGGGCGTCAAGATGACGCTGCTCGACGGTGGTTACCACGAGGTCGACTCGTCCGAGATGGCGTTCAAGATCGCGGGGTCGATGGTCTTCAAGGCCGCCGCCCGTAAGGCCCACCCGGTGTTGCTCGAGCCGATGATGGCCGTCGAGGTGACGACGCCCGAGGCCAACATGGGCGACGTCATCGGCGACCTCAACGCGCGGCGCGGCCAGATCCAGGCCATGGAGGAGCGGGGCGGCGTCCGCGTCGTGCGGGCCCTCGTCCCGTTGTCGGAGATGTTCGGCTACGTCGGCGACCTGCGGTCGAAGACGCAGGGCCGGGCGAGTTACTCCATGCAGTTCGACTCGTACGCGGAGGTCCCCTCGAACGTTTCGAAGGAGATCATCGCGAAGGCGACAGGCGAGTAAGAGTTTCCACCACATAGTCCAACCAGCCGGCGTGAAGAACCGGCACATCCAAAGAGGGAAAGGGATCCACAGTGGCGAAGGCGAAGTTCGAGCGGACCAAGCCGCACGTCA
>CAXTNQ010000080.1:8443-12240 GCA_964245745.1 uncultured Jatrophihabitantaceae bacterium | reverse complement strand
CCCGTGGCGTGAACGGGATGTGCCCGGACGGCGCCTGCTGGCCCTGGCCGATGATCTCCTCGACTTGTGAGCGGACCGCGTCCAGGGAGATGCCGAGCGACTCGAGGGCCTTGGCCGCGACGCCCTCACCCTCGTGAATGAGGCCCAGCAGGATGTGCTCGGTGCCGATGTAGTTGTGGTTGAGCATGCGGGCTTCTTCCTGAGCCAGGACGACAACCCGCCGCGCGCGGTCGGTGAACCTCTCGAACATGTGCTGCTCCTTCCCGCGCCACCGTGCCGGAAACACCTCGACTGTAGCGCCGGGATGTTACGAACAAGCCCTTCTCGCCCGGTGGCTGTTGCTCAGCCGAAACCGTTCGAGTGACGACGCCGGACGCGGGTCGGCGCCGTTCGACTGTTACAACGAAGCAGACGGTGCCGACATGCCGGGTGGTTATCCGCTACGAGCGAAATCACTGCGCGGCCCCCTCGCCAAAGGGACCGTGGCGCCGGTCGGCGCCCAGTTTGCCTACCGCAGGCTCACGGCACGCCGAGCGCCAGCCAGCCCCCCAGGGGGCAAAGTGGGGACGAGACCGGCTGAGTTTGGTCTCAGTCCACCGGGGCGGCCCGGAGCGACTCGGCGGGACGCACTTCGGCCGGCCGCGGCGGCAGTCGGTGGTCCAGGTACATGAACAGCGCCGCCACGCCGACGAGCATGACGATCACGCCCAGTCCGTTGCCTAGCGCGTGCAGGTAGCCGATCCGCCGAACGTCGATGAACGGGTACGGGTACCAGTCGGACGCGGCGCCGTGCGCCAGCGTGTACAGGACGTACAGCGTCGGCCAGATCATCGACAGCACCAGAGTGTTCTCGTCGATGCGCGGACGGGGGCCGAAGAAGAACCAACCCACCACCGTCATGAGCGGAGTGACGTAGTGCAGGCCGATGTCCGTGGCCTTCGACACGCCGTCGAGGTCGACGATCGGGCGCAGTAACACGTAGTAGATGACGAACGTGACCGTGATGCCGAACAGGGCGTTGAGCCGCAGTACCCGAAAGAGCCGGCCGGCCGCGGCCGGCCGCAGCGCGAGCACGGTGGCCGTGATGGCGACGAGGACGTTGCTCTGAATCGTGAAGTAGCTGAAGAAGCGGATGAGCCGGGTCGACACCGCCGGCAGACGGCCGTCGGTGACCAGCACGTTCACACCGCGCGCGGTCAGGACGACCTGCACACCCAGGGACAGGATGGCCGCTGCCGCCGTGACGGCGTGCCACGCGGCCGCCGTTCGCATGTTGAT
Organism: uncultured Jatrophihabitantaceae bacterium; assembly: GCA_964245745.1. Taxonomy (GTDB): domain Bacteria; phylum Actinomycetota; class Actinomycetes; order Mycobacteriales; family Jatrophihabitantaceae; genus CAXTNQ01. Next base: position 10,962 of record CAXTNQ010000080.1, on the reverse strand, counting down.
GGCGGTCAGTGTGCGGAGTTATAGGCCTCCAGGACGGTGCCCGGCACGCGCCCGCGGTCGCTGACCTGATATCCGTTGCCACGGGCCCACTCACGGATCGCCTGCGTCTGCTCGCGGTCGGCCCGCGCCCCACCGCGTCCGCGCGGCGCGGACGTCCGCCCACGACTGACCCGGCGCGCGTTGCCGACATAGGAAGCGAGCGCGTCACGCAGCTTCTTGGCATTCGACTTCGATAAATCGATCTCGTAAGTCGCGCCGTCCAGACCGAAACTCACAGTTTCGGCAGCTGTGCTCTGGTCGAGGTCGTCGACAAGCGATACCTCTACTTTCTTGGCCATGATGGCACTGCTCCTCAAGCGCAGTTACAGGGGGTTTTCACGCACCATACCCTATAGGTGCACTACTTATTCCACAGGTTTGACGATCGGGAACAGCACGGTGTCGCGAATGCCTTTCCCGGTGAGCAGCATGACCAAACGGTCGACGCCTAATCCCATGCCGCCGGTCGGTGGCATTCCGTATTCGAGTGCGTGCAGGAAATCCTCGTCCAGCTCCATTGCTTCCGGATCGCCCTGGCTCGCCGCCAGCGACTGCTCGACCAGGCGACGCCTTTGTTCGACCGGATCGGCCAGCTCGGAATAGGCGGGCGCCACCTCGACGCCGCCGATGATCAGGTCCCAGGCCTCGGCCAGTCGTGGATCGTCTCGGTGCGGCCGAGCGAGGGGACGGACGTCGACCGGATAGTCCCGCACGAAGGTGGGTTCGAGCAGCGTGTGCTCGACGAGTTTCTCGAACAGTTCCAGCATGATCTGCCCGGCCGTCCAGCTCGGATCGCCGTGGACGTCACGCTTGTCGGCCAGGGCGCGCAGCGGCTCGACCCCGGTGTCCGGCGTGAGGTGCTCACCGGTTGCCTCCGACACCGCTTCATGCAGCGTGACCGTGCGCCACGGCTGTTCTAGCGGAACGGGCCGATCGTCGAGCGTGCGCGCCTCGGATACGCCGAGCGCGCGGGCTGCGTCGAGAATGAGTGTGCGGGTCAACTCGGCCATCGAGTTGTAGTCGCCGTATGCCTCATAGGCCTCCAGCTGTGTGTACTCCGGTGAATGCGTGGAGTCACTGCCTTCGTTACGGAACGAGCGCCCGAGCTCGTAGACGCGGTCGAAGCCGCCGACGATCGCCCGCTTGAGGTACAACTCAGTGGCAATTCGCAGCGACATGTCGAGGTCGAACGCATTGAGATGCGTGTGAAACGGCCGAGCCGCGGCGCCGCCATGCACCGTCTGCAGAATCGGCGTTTCGAGTTCGACATATCCGCGGCCGTCGAGAGTTGTCCGTAACGAACGAAGGACACTCGCGCGGGCCAACACCATGTCGCGCGCCTCGGGACGAACGATGAGGTCGACGTAACGGCGACGCATCCGGGTCTCGTCAGAGAGGGGCCGGTGGGCCACCGGCAACGGCTGCAAGGCCTTGGCGGTGATCTGCCAGCGGGTCGCCAGTACCGAAAGCTCGCCACGGCGGGAAGACACGACCTCGCCGTAGACGAAGAGCAGATCGCCGAGGTCGACGTCGGACTTCCACTCGGTCAGTGACGTGGGGCCGACCCGGTCCAGCGCGACCATCACCTGTAGCTCGGCGCCGTTCTCGCGCAGCACCGCGAAGCAGAGCTTGCCGGTGTTGCGCAGGAAGATCACCCGTCCGCCCACCCCGACGTATTCGCCCGTCGTCTCGTCCGGCGAGAGGTTAGGGTGCGCGGCGCGGACGTCGGCGAGCGAGGCCGTCCGCTCGACGGCCACGGGGTACAGCGACGCCCGCAAGCGGTCGAACTTGGCGCGCCGGATCCGCAGTTGCTCGGGCAGATCGTCCGGCGGCGCGTCGGTCACGAGCGCCAGCGTATCGAGGGCGGTGCGCGCTTTCGGCTGACGAATGTCATCCTGAATTGCTGCGTGACTGGCTCTGCCGGCCGGCCGGTGCGTTCGGCAGAGTGCTCGACATGAGCTCACCAGCGCCGCCGGTCGAGGGTATCCGCCTGCGCGGTCTGACCAAGACGTTCCGGTCTCCTCAGGGGCCGGTGCGAGCCGTCCGCGGCGTGGACCTGTCCATCGCTCCAGGCGAGACCGTCGCCCTGCTCGGACCGAACGGGGCCGGCAAGTCGACGACCATCGACATGCTGCTCGGCCTGCTTGCCCCCGACGCGGGCACGGTGTCCATCTTCGGCCGGACGCCCGCGCAGGCGATCAGCGCCGGGGACGTCGGCGCGATGCTGCAGGTCGGTGGCGTGATCCAGTACCTCTCGGTCCGCGAGGTCCTCGACATGATGGCGAGCCTCTACCCGCGCCCGTTGCCGATCGAGGAGGTCATCGAGCTCACCGGGCTGGACGACGTGGCCAACCGAAGAACGAACAAGCTGTCCGGCGGTCAGACCCAACGGCTGCGTATCGCCATCGCCTTGGTGACCAACCCCGCGCTCCTCGACCTCGACGAGGGCCTCGAGGTGTGGCGCTAGCGACACGTCAAGA
>CAXTNQ010000080.1:1567-8433 GCA_964245745.1 uncultured Jatrophihabitantaceae bacterium | reverse complement strand
CATCCTGTTCGCCACCCACTACCTCGAGGAGGCGGACGCCTACGCCGATCGCATCGTGCTGCTCGGGCACGGCCGCGTCGTCGCCGACGGGCCGCCGACCGAGATCAAGGCGACGGTCGGCCTGCGCACGATCCGGGCCACGCTGCCCGACGCCGACCTCGGTGTGCTGGCCGCGCTGCCCGGCGTGACGAACGCCGACACGCGCGGCGAGTCGGTGATCATGAACTGCTCGGATTCCGACAGCGCCCTACGCGCTCTGTTGTCCCGCTTCGCCGAAGCGCGCGACATCGAGGTGAGTGGCGCCGGCCTCGAAGAGGCCTTCCTGCAGCTCACCGGGGACGCGGACGACGCGAGACCAGCTACGGAGATGAGCAGATGACGAGCCTGACCTACGCCCGGTACGAGTTGCTGCGCACGGTGCGCAACAAGCAAGCGTTCATCTTCACTTTGGCTTTCCCGCTGGTGATGTACTTCCTGCTCGCCGGACCGAACAAGGACAACCACAACTTCGGCGGGGACGACACGCACCACACCGGGCTGTTCGCGCCGCAGTACTACATGGTCGGGCTGCTGTCGTTCGGCGGCATGGTCGCGGTGCTGTCCGGAGGCGCCCGCATCGCCGCGGAACGCACGGTCGGTTGGAACCGCATGCTGCGCCTCACGCCGTTGTCCGCGCGTCGCTACCTGCGTATCAAGATTCTTTCGGGTTACGCGATGGCCGGGATCAGCCTCGTTCTGCTCTACGCCTCGGGCGTTCTGCTGGGCGTTCGGCTGCCGCTCAGCAGCTGGCTGGAGATGACCGGACTCGTGCTGGTGGCGCTCATCCCGTTCGCCGCGCTCGGCATCGGCGCCGGCCACCTGCTCAACGACGACGCCATGGGCCCGCTGCTCGGCGGTGGCGCGTCACTGCTCGCCTTCCTCGGCGGCACGTGGTTCCCGATTACCGGCGACGGACTGTTCGTGCAGTTCGTTCAGCTCCTGCCGTCCTACTGGCTGGTGCAGGCCGGGCACGTGGGCCTCGGCGCCGGCGACACCTGGGGAGCGAAGGGCTGGCTGGTCATCGCCGTGTGGTCCGCCGCCGCGATCGCCTTCGCGGGGTGGGCCTACCGGCGGGACACCCGGCGGGCGTGACCGACCTAGGCTGCCGGACGTGAACGCCGAACCGCAGGTCGAGGCCGCGGGAGGTCCCGTCACTCGCCAGACGTGGGACAGGCCGTCTGGCTGGCGTGACTACGTCTTTCCCGGACTGTGGCTCATTTACCTCGGTCAGACGGTGGACGGCCTGGGGCGGCACAACGACGTAGCTGGCCTCCTCCTCGGCCTGGCCGGCCTGCTCGTCTTCGCCGCGCTGTACCTGATCGCGCTGAACGTTGCCGTGCCGTTCCACCGCCGCGTCGGCTGGTGGTTCATCGCCGCCCTGATCGTCCTTACCGTCCTGGAGGCGGTCCTCGCGCACGGCTCGGCCAACGCCATGCTGGTGTACATCGCGGTGTTGATCGTCGGAGTGACCGAGTTCGACGAGGACGCACGACCGCGGGTCATCGCCGTCCTGCTGGTCGCGGCGCTGGCCGCCTTCGGGCCGTGGCTCGTACCTGCCTGGCACTCCGGCGTCGACTGGGGCACCGGCTTCATCGTGCTGCTCGTCGCCGTGGCCATGTTCGGATTCTTCGGGCTCATCCGGTCCAACCGCGAGTTGGCCGAGGCACGGTCGGAGGTGGCCCGGCTCGCCGCCGAGAACGAACGGACCCGGATCGCCCGCGATCTGCACGATCTCCTAGGCCACTCACTGACCACGATCACCGTCAAGGCCGGCCTGGCGCGGCGGTTGGCCGACCGGGACCCGGACCGTGCGGCGGAGGAGATCGCCGAGGTCGAGGAGCTCACCCGCAGCTCGCTCGCCGACGTCCGCGCCGCCGTGTCGGGTTACCGCGAGGTCACGTTGTCCGGTGAGCTGGCCAGCGCGGGCGAGGTCCTGCGTGCGGCGGGAGTGTCGGCGCAGTTGCCCGGCGCCGTGGACGTGGTGGACGGTGACCTGCGCCCGCTGTTCGGGTGGGTGGTGCGGGAGGGCGTCACCAATATCGTGCGTCACGCCCGTGCGGCACGGGCCACGGTGACGGTCGGTCCGAACTGGGTCGAGATCGTGGACGACGGTGCTGCCGTCCTCGACGCCCGGGACGCACCCACGAGCAGCGGCCATGGCCTGATCGGGCTGCGGGAGCGGGTGACCGCCGCAGGCGGCACAGTGCACGCCGGCGCCACGGGAGCGGGGTGGCGGCTGCGCGTGGATGTCCCACGGGCGCCGAGCGATCGCCCGATCGCGACCCCGTCGCCGGCTGTGCGGGCATGATCCGGCTGCTGCTGGCAGACGATCAGTCGCTGGTGCGGTCGGCCTTGGCGGCTTTGCTGGAGCTCGACGACGACTTCGACGTCGTCGCGCAGGTGGGGCGCGGCGACGAGGTCGTGGCCGCCGCCCGTGCTCACCATCCCGATGTGGCTCTGCTCGACATCGAGATGCCGGGCCTGGACGGGCTCGCGGCCGCCGCGGCGCTGATCCACGAGGTGTCGTCGTGCCGGGTGATCATGCTGACCACCTTCGGCCGCCCGGGCTATCTGCGCCGAGCGATGGAGTCCGGCGCGCTCGGGTTCGTCGTGAAGGACGCGCCGGCCGAGCAGCTGGCCGATGCGGTGCGCCGGGTCGCGCGCGGCGAGCGGGTCGTCGACCCGGCGTTGGCTGCGGCGACCCTGGCCGGGGGTGCGTCGCCGCTGACCGGGCGCGAGCGCGATGTGCTGGTCGCCGCACGTGACGGCGCCACGGTCGCGGACATCGCGGCCAAGCTGTTCCTGTCCGAGGGGACGGTGCGCAATTACCTGTCCGCGGCCATCGCGAAGACCGGGGTGCGTAACCGCGCGGAAGCCGTGCGGGTGGCCGACCAGCGCGGCTGGTTATGAGCCGACGTCCCGTCCCCGAAGGACAGTCCGTCGCCAAGCGGAAGCGCTTAACTGGACCGATCATCGTCGAGTGCCGATAGGCTCACCCACCGTGACTGTCTCGCGACCCGAGCTGTCCGACCTCGACCGGCGGCGGCTCGCCGCCACTTTCGACACCGCGGCGGAGCTGTTCGCCCGCGCGCGGCCGGGCTACGCGCCGGAAGCGGTGCGGTGGGTGCTGCCGGCCACGGCCCACAACGTCCTCGACCTCGGGGCCGGGACGGGGCTGCTGACCGCGCCGCTGGTCACCCGCGGACTGCAGGTACTGGCCGTGGATCCGTCGGCGGCCATGCTCGACCAGCTGCGCGCCCAGCTGCCGACGGTTGACGCGCGGGTCGGCGCGGCCGAGGACACCGGCCTGCCGGACGACAGCCTCGATGCCGTGGTCATCGGAGCAGCACTCCACTGGTTCGAACGGCCGGCCGCGGACCGAGAGATTGCACGCGTCCTGCGCCCGGACGGTGTGGTCGGCATCTTCGGCAACCAGCGCGACGCCTCGGTGCCCTGGGTCGCCGACCTCAACGAGCTCCTCGACGAACGCTTCGCCGACCTACCTCGTCCGACCGACCAGGCGGACCTGGAGCCGCTGGTGCCGGCGTTCTTCAGCGCGCCGGAGCGGGCGACGTTCCCGCACACGCAGCTGCTCGACGCCGAACTGCTCGCCGACCTCGTCGCCTCGCGCTCGTACGTGATCGCGTTGTCGGATGACGAGCGTGAGCAGCTCCTCGACGAGGTGCGGTACCTCGCCTACAAGCACCCCGACCTGTCCGGCCAGGACCAGTTCGAGATGCCCTACCTGACGACGGTGGCCCGGTACCACCGGCGCTGATCAGGGGACGTAGCGGTAGCCCAAGCCTGGTTCGGTCAGCAGAAACCGGGGTCGGCTCGGGTCGGCCTCGAGCTTGCGACGCAGCTGCTGCATATAAATCCGCAAATAGCTCCGGTCAGTGTGATGGGGATCGCCGCGCATCGCCGTGAGCAGATCGGTGGGCGTGGTGAGCATGCCCGGACGCCGCAGCAGGGCATCCAGCATCCGCCACTCGTTCGGCGTCAGATGCACGTGGGCGGGCGGCTGGCCGTCGTCGGTCCGATCGACGGTGCGCGCGGCGAGATCGACGGCGACGGCGCCGAGCTGCACGATCGGATCGGCAGAGGCCGGTTCGACACGCCGCAGGGCCGCCCGCAGCCGGGCGACGAGCTCGTTCATGTCGAACGGCTTAGTGACGTAGTCGTTGGCACCGAGTTCGAGCGCCGTGACGATCTCCGGGCTGCCCGTGCGGGCGGAGAGGATGAGGACGGGCAGTTGGCGGTGGCCGTCGCGGATGAGGCGGAGCACGTCGATACCGTCGCGATCGGGCAGGCCGAGGTCGAGGATCACCACGTCCGGCGGGGTCTGGCGCACGACGTCCAGGGCGGCGCGTCCCGTCGCTGCGGTGCTCACCTCGTAGCCGCGGCCGGCCAGATTCATGGTGAGCGCGCGCAGCAAGTGCGGCTCGTCGTCCACGACCAAGACGTGCGTCACGGCGCTGCCGCCGCGGTCGGTGCGGGACCGCGTTCGCTCACCGGTGCGGGGGCGGCTGGCAGCGCGATGACCGCGGTGAGCCCGCCGCCCGGGGTGTCCTCGAGCTCGAGCGTGCCGTGCATGGCTTCGGTGAAGGCGCGGCTGGTGGCCAGCCCCAGTCCAACGCCGCCGCTCGCGCTGGTGGCCCGGTCATCCCGGCGTTGGAAGGGCTCGAACACCGTGTCTCGATCAGCCGGGGCGACGCCTGTGCCTCGGTCGATCACCCGCACCTCGACGGTCCCGGCGTGCTCGCTGGCCGAGATCCGCACCGGGCACTCGGCCGGCGCGTAGCGCAGCGCGTTGTCCACGAGGTTGGCGAGCACCCGCTCCAGGAGACCGGCGTCCGCGATGACCTCGGGCACGGTCGGCGGCAGATCGATGTCGACGGTCGCGACCGGTGAACCGTCCCGGCGCCCGGTGACACTCACGTGGTCGAGGGCCCGGCTGACCACGTCGTCAAGCACGACCGACGTCACGCTGACCCTCAGGACGCCGGCCTGGACCCGGGACAGGTCAAGCAGGTTCGTGACCAGGTCGGTCAGCCGGTCGAGGGCGTGATTGGCGGTGTCGAGCAGCTCGCGGCGGTCCGCCGCGCTCCACGCCACGTCGGCGGCGAGCAGCCCGGACACGGCAGCCTTGGCCGCGGCGATCGGCGTCCGCAGGTCGTGGCTGACCGCGTTGAGCAACGCCGAGCGCATGCGGTCGGTCTCGGCCAGCGGCGCGGCCGACGCAGCCGCTTCGGCCAGGCCACGCTGCTGGTAGGCCACGGCTACCTGGGTGGCGAACGCGTTGAGGATGCGTTGGTCCTCCGCGGCGAGGGGGCGTCCACGCAACACCAACTCCAGGTCGTCCCCGACCGGAACCTCGACGTCGCCGGGCTCAGGTTCGCACGGGGCAGCGTCCCCGATGGTGGCTACCGTCGTCCAGGTACCGCGCTGACCGCGACTGGTGGGCGCATTGCTGCGGCGGCTCAGCAGACTCACGCTGGCGACCGCGAACGCTTCCTGCACACGTTGCAACAGCGCGGGCAGGGCCTGCTCGCCGCGCAGCAGGCTGCCGGCCAGCGTCGAGAGCGTCTCGGCCTCGGCGTTGGACCGTGCCGCCTCGCTGCTGCGCCGCGCCGCCGCGTCGACGACTCGGGAGACGAGGACGGCAATGACCACGAAGACAACCAGGGCCAACACGTTCTGTGGACGGTTGATGGTCAGCGTGTGAATCGGCGGGACGAAGTAGAAGTTGATGAGCAGACTGCCGGCCACGGCCGCGACCAGAGCCGGGTAGAAGCCGCCGACCAGGCTGGTCACCACCACGGCGAGCAGGAACAGCAGCATGGTGCCGGGCAGCCCGACGTCCGGACGCAGGGCCGCACACACCGGCGTGAGCACGGCGAACAGCACGGCCGCGACCGCCAGTCCTGCCCACCGCCGCTGGGCGGTCAGGCCGGCGGAGAGGCGCGGCAGGACGCGTCCGCGGCCTACGAAGTCGTGGGTGACCACGTGGACGTCGATCGGCCCGGACGCCCGGATGATCGACAGGCCGCTGCCCGGACCGGTGAACGCGGCCGTCAACGCCCGGCGACGGCTCGCCCCGATGACGATCTGCGTGGCGTTGTTCGTACGGGCGAAGGTCAGGATCGCGTCGGGCACGTGGTCACCGACCACCGAGTGGTAGCTGCCGCCGAGCGATTCCACGAGCAGGCGCTGCTTCGCCAACGCGGCCAGGCTGGCCCCGGCCAGCCCGTCGCTGCGCGCGACGTGCACGGCCATCAGGTCGCTAGCGGTCGTCCGCGCGGCGATGCGGGCCGCCCTCCGGATGACCGCGTCGCCCTCGGGGCCGCCGCTGAGCGCGACCACGATCCGTTCCCGGGCCTCCCAGGTGGCCACGATGCCGTGTTCCCCGCGGTAACGGTTCAGCGCCTCGTCAACGCTGCCGGCCAGCCACAGCAAGGCCAGCTCGCGCAGGGCGGTCAGGTTGCCCGGCCGGAAGTAGTTGGCCAGCGCGGCGTCGATCTTGTCGGGGGCGTAGATGTTGCCGTGCGCCATTCGTCGGCGCAGGGCCTCGGGCGTCATGTCGACGAGCTCGACCTGCTCCGCCGCCCGGACCACGGCGTCGGGGACGGTTTCGCGCTGCGGCACGCCGGTGATCGCCTGCACGACGTCGTTGAGCGACTCCAGGTGCTGGACGTTCACCGTGGTGATCACGTCGATGCCCGCCTCGAGCAGCGTTTCGACATCCTGCCAGCGCTTCTCGTGCTCCAGCCCGGGGGCGTTCGTGTGGGCCAACTCGTCGACCAACGCGACCTGCGGCGCACGGGCGA
>CAXTNQ010000080.1:0-1557 GCA_964245745.1 uncultured Jatrophihabitantaceae bacterium | reverse complement strand
GGAGCTGCGCGTCGCGGTACGCGACGGTGCGGCGCGGGACAGCCTCGAGGCCGGCCAGCCGTGCGCTCGTCTCCGGACGGCGGTGCGTCTCCACGAACCCGACGACGACGTCGGTGCCCCGCTCGGCCCGGCGGTGGCCCTCGTCGAGCATGGCGTAGGTCTTGCCAACGCCAGGTGCCGCCCCGAGGTAGACGCGCAGCACGCCGCGGCTGGTCATTGGTCGGCTAGCGCGTGACCGGATAGGCCACGTCGAGAGTGCGGTTCAGGTCCAGCACATCGACGCGGGCTTCGCCCAGGAACCCAAGGTCGCGTCCGGCGGTGTAACGGGCGCCGAGCGCGGCGCCGCGGGCGGTGTCCACGTGCCGGGTGCGGGCGACGACGGCTTCCTGGATGGCCGCGTACGCCCGGCTGATGTCGGGGTCCAACCCGGACCCGCTGGCGGTGACGGCGTCGGCCGGGACCACGGGGTGTGCGGGCGCGGACCCGCGCACCGGCACGATCTGGCCGTGCGCGTAGTCCTGGCCGAACACCGCCGCCTCGACGCGCACGCCGTGGTAGGACGCGAGGAACGGGATCGCCGGTGCCACCTGGTTGACGCTCACCACCCGAGTGATTATCCCGTGGTAGCCCGGACCCGACCAGAACACCGCGAGTACGGCACCGACCCCGTCCGGCGTGCAGAACGGGCGTGAGCCGTCCACGCCGTCGAGCTGGCCGACGGCCAGGCTGCGCGCGCACACCTGGGTCAGCAGGCTCGGCTTGCCGGTGTCGCCCTTGACCGCCGGGTTGGGCAGCGTGTCGACGACGGACTCCGGGCCGAGGTTGCTGGCCCCGGACGCGGTGGGGTCGTAGCCGGCGCCGCCCGCGGCCGACGGCCGGCTCTGGAAGTACTGGGGCAGCGCGTTGCCCTTGGCGTCGACGAACCCCTGACCGATGAGCGTCGAGCCGCTCACTGTGCCGCCCGACCGGATCAGGGAGCCGTCGGCGGGTGCGCCCAGTCCGGGCAGCCGGGCGATGCCGGTGACGGCCAGCGGGTAGGCGACACCGACGATCACCGTGAGCAGCAGCAGGATCCGCAGCGCGGCCGAAGCCGTCCGCAGATAGGTCAGAACACCGCGTAGCACCATCAGCGCACTCCGGGCAGGAACTGGACAAGGAGATCGACGACCTTGATCCCGAGGAAAGGCAGGACGATTCCGCCCACACCGTAGATCGCGATGTTGCGACGCAGCATCGTGGACGCACTCGACGGCCGGTAGCGCACGCCGCGCAGGGCGAGCGGGATCAGGGCGATGATGATCAGCGCGTTGAAGATCACCGCGGCCAGAATCGCCGACTGCGGCGAGTGCAGCCGCATGATGTTGAGCTTGTCCAGGCCGGGGTACACCGCGGCGAACATCGCCGGAATGATCGCGAAGTACTTCGCCACGTCGTTCGCGATGGAGAACGTCGTGAGCGCGCCGCGGGTGATCAGCAGCTGCTTGCCGATCTCGACGATCTCGATCAGCTTGGTCGGGTCGGAGTCGAGGTCGACCATGTTGCCGGCCTCCTTCGCCG
>CAXTNQ010000079.1:7550-12290 GCA_964245745.1 uncultured Jatrophihabitantaceae bacterium | reverse complement strand
CCGACGCCGGGGCGCCTGGCGTCGCGGCCGCGCAGGGGATTGGGCGGTGGGGTAACTGGTTCAACAACGAGCTCTATGGCGGACCGACCAGTGCGCCGTGGCGGCTGCAGATTCACTGCTTCGACTTGACCGCCGGGCACGCCGTGTCGTGTGACGGTGCCGGCGGTACGACCACGCTCGGGTATTTCCAGCCGACGTTCCTCTACGAGTCGCTGTGGGATCTGGCCCTGGCGTTCGCGCTGGTGTGGGCGGCGCGGCGGTGGACGCTCGGTCGCGGGAACACGTTCGCGCTGTACGCAATGGGTTACACCGTCGGACGATTCTGGATCGAGGGCCTGCGCACCGACGTGGCCCACCACGTCGCTGGATTGCGGCTCAACCAGTGGACGTCGGTGGTGGTCTTCGTCGCTGCGTTGGCCTGGTTCCTCGTGCACCGGCGCCGTCCGGACGAGTCGCTGTACTCCGGGTCTCGGGCCCGACCGGCCGAGCCCGTCCCCGTCACCGTCCCGTGAGCGAGATCCACCACAGTCACCGCGACGTGTCGGGCGGATGGCTGCGTCCGACGGTGTTCGGGATGATGGACGGGCTGGTCTCGAACTTCGCGCTGATCGCGCTCATCGCCGGTGCCGCGTCGAGCACCCGGTCCGTGGTCCTGGCCGGTTTGGGCGGCCTCTTGGGCGGTGCGTTCTCCATGGCGGCCGGCGAGTACATCTCGGTGCGCAGCCAGAACGAGCTGACGCAGGCCGAGGTGGCGACCGAGGCCCACGAGCTGCGCGTCAACTACGACGCCGAGCTCGACGAGCTGACGCAGTTGTACGTAGCGCGCGGCGTCGATGCGCCGCTCGCGCGATTGGTCGCCGAACAGGTATCGCGTGACCCTCAGCAGGCGCTGGCGATTCACGCGCGCGAGGAGCTCGGGGTCGACCCGCACTCGCTACCCAGCCCGCAGGTCGCCGCGTTCTCGTCGTTGCTCTCGTTCGCGCTCGGCGCGCTCGTTCCTCTACTGCCGTACCTGTTCGGGGTGCGCGTGCTCGCGGTGTCGGCCGTGCTCTCCATGATCGCGCTCTTCACGGCGGGGGCGGTCACGTCCCGGTTCACCGCCCGGAGCTGGCTCTATTCCGGTACCCGGCAACTGCTCGTCGGCGGCGTGGTGGCCCTCGTGACCTACGGCCTGGGCCTGCTGTTCCACGCCGTGGGCTGACGCGGGGAATAGTCGTCCCGGCGGCGGGTTGATCCAGGCATGACTGACTGGAACACGCAGGTGATCGAGGAGTTTCGCGCCAACGCCGGCCAGGTCGGTGGCAACTTCGCCGGCGCGCCGATCGTGATCGTCCACCATCACGGGCGTCGGAGCGGCCGGGAGTACGTGGCGCCGGTCATGTACATGGCCGCCGACGACCCCGACACGATCTACGTCTTCGCGTCGAAGGCCGGCGCCCCGACGAACCCGGACTGGTACGACAACCTCGTCACGGCTGGGCGCGGCTCGGTCGAGGTCGGCACGGACACCTATCCGGTGACGGTCCGTGACCTGGCCGGCGACGAGAGGGACCGGATATACGCCGAGCAGGCACGTCGGTATCCCGGTTTCGCCGAGTATGAGAAGAAGGCGGCCGGAGTGCGGACGATCCCCGTGCTCGCTCTGACCCGCGCCTAAGCCTCTTGCCGACCGACCGGTCGGTCCCTATATTCGGCGCGTGACGATAACGCTGCCCGGGCTGGACATCGGCCGCGTCAGCGCATGGATGGACGACACGCTGCCGGGGCTGCGTCAGGGTCCGCTGCATGCCGATCTGGTCTCGGGCGGCAAGTCCAACCTGACCTACCGGCTGTCCGACGGGGTCACGGACTGGGCGTTGCGCCGGCCCCCGCTCGCGCATGTCCTACCCACGGCGCACGACATGGTGCGCGAGTACACCGTGATCCGCGCTCTGGGCGCGACGCCGGTACCCGTGCCCGAGACGGTCGGCTTGTGCACCGACACCGACGTCATCGGAGTCCCGTTCTTCGTCATGAGCTTCGTCGATGGCGTCGTCCTCGACCGTCGCGAGATCGTGGACGCCCTCGACCGGGAGCACGCGGCTCGCGTCGGTGACACGCTCATCGACTGCCTGGTGGCGCTGCACGCGGTGCAACCGGAGGCGGTCGGCCTGGGGGACTTCGGTCATCCAGACGGCTTCTTACGGCGCCAAATCCGGCGTTGGCACCAGCAGTGGCAGGCGTCCGAGACGCGTCCGCTGTCCCTGGAGGCCGAGGTGGTCGAGTTACTCGGCGCCGACGTCCCGGTCTCGCCCGCGCCATCCATCGTGCACGGGGACTACCGCGGGTCGAACGTCATCTACACGGCGGACGTGAACGAGATCGCGGCGGTCATCGACTGGGAGATGTCGACGCTCGGCGACCCGTTGACCGACGTCGGCCTATTGGTCGTCTATCACGCGCTGGCCGAGGAGTCGGACGCGACGACGCCGATGATGCGCCCGGCCGACGGATTCCGGTCGCCGGCGCGGCTCGTCGAGCGGTATGCCGGCGCGTCCGGCCGGGACGTCAGCCGGATCGAGTGGTACATCGCCCTCGGCTTCTTCAAGCTCGCCGTGATCGTCGAAGGCATCGCCGCGCGTCACCGGCAGGGGAAGACGGTGGGGGCAGGCTTCGAGGGTTACCAATCCATGGCTCCGGGCCTGCTGGAACGGGCCCGCACCGCGCTCGGGAGGTAGGACGTGGACTTCACGCACAGCGAGCGGTCGACCCGCCTGCAGGCGGCCACCCGGGAGTTCCTCGACGAGCACGTGTATCCCGCCGAAGCGGAGTACGCCGACCAGGTCGCTCGGCTGCGCGCGCAGGGCAGCCCGTTTCGCACCCCTGAGGTCATCGAGCAGCTGAAGGGCATCGCCCGCAAGCACGGGCTGTGGAACCTGTTCCTACCCGACGAGCGCTACGGGGCCGGCCTGTCGGTGCTCGACTATGCGCCGATCGCCGAACTGACCGGCCGCTCGATGGACATCGCGCCGGAGGCCCTGAACTGCGCCGCGCCGGACACCGGCAACATGGAGCTGCTCGCCATGTTCGCCACCGCCGAGCAGGTCGACCGTTGGCTGCGTCCGCTGCTAGATGGCGAGATCCGGTCGTGCTTCTCGATGACGGAGCCCGACGTCGCGTCCTCGGACGCCACCAACATCCACACCGCGATCGTGCGCGACGGGGACGAGCTCGTGATCACGGGGACGAAGTGGTGGTCGAGCGGCGCGCTGCGGCCCGAATGCCAGCTGGCCATCGTCATGGGCGTGAGCGAGCCGGACGCCGAGCGGCACGCCCGGCACTCCATGGTGCTCGTGCCCATGGACGCGCCGGGCGTCACGGTCGAGCGCTCGACCAGCGTGTTCGGCTACGACGACGGCCCCCACGGCGGCCACGGCGTCATCGGCTTCGACGCCGTGCGCGTGCCTGCGGCCAACCTGCTGGGTCCGGCCGGAGGCGGCTTCATGATGGCGCAGGCCCGGCTCGGCCCCGGACGCATCCACCACTGCATGCGCAGCCTCGGGCTGGCCGAGCGCGCCGTCGAGCTGATGTGCGAGCGGGCGTTGACCCGGGTGCCGTTCGGCCGCCCACTGGCCGAGCAGGGTGTCGTGCGGGAATGGATCGCCGAGTCGCGGCTGGCCATCGAGCAGGCCCGGTTGCTGGTCCTCAAGGCCGCCTGGCTCATCGACACCGCGGGCGCGAAGGGCGCGCGGACGGAGATCGCGGCGATCAAGGTGGCCGCTCCGCGCGCCGCTCTCGCGGTGGTCGACCGGGCCATCCAGACGTTCGGTGCCGCGGGGGTGTCGGCGGACACTCCACTGGCCGAGGGTTGGGCGCAGCTGCGCACGCTGCGGCTGGCTGACGGTCCGGACGAGGTGCACCTGCGCTCGATCGCCCGGGAGGAGCTGAAGGCGTACGCCGACCGCGCCGTGGCGGCCGTCCGGTGACGGCTGCGGTCGCGTCGGCCGGGACGCGCACCCGCGAGCGAATCCTCGTCGCGGCCGTCGACCTGTTCGCCGACCAGGGCTACGACGCGACCAGCGTGGCGCAGGTGATCGCGCGGGCGGGGGTGGCCAAGGGCGGCTTCTACCACCACTTCGCTAGCAAGCAGGACCTGCCGGCGGCCATCTACGGCGAGTTGATCAACCGCCAGCTCGCGGGCCTGCGCCGCATCGTCGCTGCCCGCGAGCCGGCCGCGGTCACCCTGCGCGCGGTCATCCACGATCTCGTCACCACCACGGCCGAGAGCTATCGCGCCGCCCTCGTCTCGATGCGTGAACTACAGCGCAACGGCGACCCACAGCTGCGGCAGGACCGGCGTACCTACCACGATGCGGTACGGCGGCTCGTGCGGCGCGGACAGGCCAGCGGGGAGTTCCGCCGGGTGGCGTCCGCCGACATGGTGACGTTCACCGTGTTCGGCCTGATCAACGAGCTGCCGCAGTGGTATCGCCCCGACGGGCGTCAGCGGCCGGCCCAGCTGGCCGACGAGCTCGCCGACCTCATCCTGGCTGCGCTCGCACCGGCCGAGGCGCCGCGGCCCAATACCGTGTGACAAGACAGGAGAGGACGCAGCATGCCAGGAGTTGAAGGCCGGGTGGCGTTGATCACCGGCGGCGCCCAGGGCATCGGGGCCGCGATCGCCCGGCGGCTGGCCGAGGGCGGCGCCCGAGTGGCCGTTGTAGACCTCAACGCGGCGCAGGCCGAGCAGACGGCCAAGGA
>CAXTNQ010000079.1:0-7540 GCA_964245745.1 uncultured Jatrophihabitantaceae bacterium | reverse complement strand
GGTTGGGCGCGGACGTCACCGATCGGGCCCAGGTGCAGGCGGCGGTCGACCGCGTGGTCGACGAGTTCGGCGGCTTGCAGATTCTGGTCAACAACGCCGGGGTGTTGCGCGACAACCTGCTGTTCAAGATGAGCGACGACGACTGGTCCACGGTGCTCAACGTGCATCTGCGCGGGGCATTCCTGACCACGCAGATTGCGCAGAAGCACATGGTGGAGGCCAAATACGGGCGGATCATCTCGATGTCGTCGACGTCGGCGCTGGGCAATCGCGGGCAGGTCAACTACGCGACGGCCAAGGCCGGATTGCAGGGCTTCACCAAGACTCTGGCCATCGAGCTCGGACCTTTCGGCGTCACCGCCAACGCGATCGCGCCGGGGTTCATCGAGACCGCGATGACGAAGGCGACGGCCGAGCGGATCGGCACGACGATCGACGCCATGCGTGAGCAGACGGCGTCGATGGTCCCGGTCCGCCGGGGTGGCGTCCCCGAGGACGTCGCCGCCGTGGCTGCGTTCCTGGCGTCCGAGGAAGCCGGCTACGTGACCGGCCAGGTCGTCTACGTGGACGGCGGCCGCGGCCTGCTCTGACCGCGTGGGGGCGACCGGGCAGACCGGAGTCCGTACCCTGGGACGAGCCGTCCCTGCCGAAAGGTCGCCCGTTGTTCGACACGCTGTCCGATCGCCTGTCTGCCGTCTTCACCGCGCTGCGAAGCAAGGGCCGACTGTCCGACGCCGACATCGACGCGACCGCTCGCGAGATTCGCATCGCCTTGCTCGAGGCGGACGTCGCGCTGCCGGTCGTCCGGGAGTTCATCACGGCGATCAAGGAACGGGCCCGCGGCGAGGAGGTATCCCGCGCGCTTAATCCGGCGCAGCAGGTCATCAAGATCGTCAACGACGAGCTGGTGACGATCCTCGGCGGCGAGACACGACGCCTGCAATTTGCCAAGACGCCGCCGACGGTGATCATGCTGGCCGGCCTGCAGGGGTCCGGTAAGACGACGCTGGCCGGCAAGCTGGCTCGCTACCTGCGCTACCAGGGGCATACCCCAGTGCTGGTCGCCGCCGACCTGCAGCGCCCGAACGCGGTTACCCAACTGCAGATCGTCGGCGAGCGCGCCGGGGTTGCGGTGTACGCGCCCGAGCCCGGCAATGTCGGCGAAGGGAGCTCGCGACCTTCGGATGTCGCCAGTGGTGACCCGGTGGCGGTGGCGCGTCAGTCGATCGACTTCGCGCTGCGGGCCCAGCACGACATGGTCATCGTCGACACCGCCGGGCGGTTGGGCATCGACACCGAGATGATGGCGCAGGCCGCTGCGATTCGCGATGCGGTCCAGCCGCAGGAGACCCTGTTCGTCGTCGACGCGATGGTCGGCCAGGACGCCGTCAACACCGCCGAGGCGTTCCGCGACGGCGTCGGGTTCACCGGCGTCGTGCTGACCAAGCTCGACGGTGACGCGCGAGGTGGCGCGGCGCTGTCCGTCCGGCAGATCACCGGCCAGCCCATCATGTTCGCGTCCAACGGGGAACGACTCGAGGACTTCGATGTCTTCCACCCCGACCGGATGGCCTCGCGCATCCTCGGCATGGGCGACGTCCTCACTCTGATCGAGCAGGCTCAGCGTACGTTCGACGAAGCCGAGGCCGAGAAGATGGCGGCCAAGCTGTCCGGCGGCCTGAACAACTTCACGCTCGAGGACTTTCTCGAGCAATTGCTGGCAATTCGACGGATGGGCCCGCTCTCCGGCCTGCTCGGCATGATGCCGGGCATGGGGCAGATGAAGGACGCGATCAGCCAGCTCGACGACCGCGATCTCGACCGCACCGCCGCCATCATCCGGGGCATGACGCCGGCCGAGCGGGACAATCCGAAGATGATCAACGGTTCACGGCGGCTGCGCATCGCAAACGGGTCCGGGGTGACCGTGAGCGAGGTCAACAATCTCGTCGACCGGTTCTTCGAGGCCCGCAAGGTGATGTCGCAGATGGGTGGCGCGATGGGGCTGCCGGGCATGCGCCGCCGCACCACCAAGTCGGCCAAGGGCAAGAAGGGCAAGAAGGCGCGCGCTGGACGTGGGCCCACGCCACCGCGCACGCCCGCCGGCTTCCCGGGCGCGTTCGGCGCTCCCGGCGGCCCGGGCAGTTTTGGCGGCGTGCCGCCCGCCCTGCCGCCGGGCATGGCCATGCCTGACCTGTCGAAGCTCAACCTGCCGAAGAAGTAGCCGACGGCCGACTCCCGTCTTTGATCCACACCGAGACGTGAGACGGGCTGGCTTCGGTGAACGGGGTCCGGTCCCAGTCGGCCCAACGGTCCCGCAGCGTCAGGCCGGCCAGCCGAGCCATGAGGTCCAGCTCGGCGGGCCACACGTAGCGGAACGGCACCGCGGACCGCTGGATCGAACCGTCCGACCGCGTCGTGATGTGGTGTGACACCAGGCCCTGGTTGAGGACGTCGTACTCGTCCACACCGACGTGGTTCGCGGTGAGCTCGAACACCACGAAGCGCTGTCCCGGCGGCAATAGGCGCAGAGCCGGCACCCCGGTCTCGACGACGAACGTGCCACCGGCCCGTAGATGGCCCGCGGCGTTGGCGAAACACGCGACCTGGGCATCCTGCGTGGTCAGGTTCATGATCGTGTTGAAGACCAGGTAGACGAGGTCGAACGACCGGGACACCTGAACGCTCGCCATGTCACCGACGACTACCGGGACGTGCGCTTCGTCGCCGTCCGGCTTGGCGCGAAGCCGGGTCAGCATCGCCGGCGACAGTTCGATGCCGCTGACGTGGACGCCGCGTGCGGCCAGCGGCAACGCCACCCGACCGGTACCGATCGCGAGCTCCAGCGCGCGGCCGCCGGGGCCAGCCAGTTCGACGAGCAGGTCGACTTCCGCGTCGGGCGGTGGAACTTCGCCGTCGTCGTAGGTGGCCGCGACGTCCTCGTCGAACCAGTTGCGCGGCACCGCGCGACCGTAACCGCATCGGATTCGCCGCCCAACCGACTTTCCGGTCGGGACGTCACTTCGTGTGGTCGAGGCGGTATCCGATGCCGGGTTCGGTGATCAGGTAACGGGGCCTCGCCGGATCGGGCTCGAGCTTGCGCCGCAACTGGGCCATGTACACGCGTAGGTAGTGCGTCTCCGACTCGTACTGCGGTCCCCAGATGTCGTGCAGGAGCTGGCGACCGGTCAGCAGCTGGCCAGGATGGCGTGCGAGGGCCTCGAGCAGCTGCCATTCGGTGGGCGTCAGTCTGGTCTCCGCACCGGTCGGGGTCAGGGTCACCCGTTTGGCGGCGAGGTCGACGGTGAAGTCGTCGGTGACCACGCGCGGCAGTTCACGGCCGGGAGTGGCCCGGCGGACCGCGGCGCGCAGCCGGGCCAACAGCTCGTCCATGCCGAAGGGCTTGGTGATGTAGTCGTCGGCGCCGGCGTCGAGCGCCTCGACCTTCTGGGCCTCCTGTCCGCGGACGGACAGCACGATGATCGGAACGGTGGACCAGCCGCGGATGCCGCGGATCACCTCGGTGCCGTCCATGTCGGGAAGGCCGAGGTCGACGACGACAACGTCCGGACGGTGCCGCGCCATCGCCGCCAGGCCGGCGCCTCCGTCCGGTGCCGTGGTCACTTGGTAACGACGCGCGGTGAGGTTGATGCGCAGCGCCTGCAAGATCGCGGGCTCGTCGTCGATGACCAGGACGTTCGTCACGCCGACGATCCCTGGCCGGAGGGTGCGGCGATGTGGCGGGACGTGACCGCGGGCAGCAGCACGCGCATGGTCAGCCCGCCTCCGGACGTGGAGGAGGCCGCGATCGTCCCGCCCAACGCCTCGATGAACCCGCGCGCCACCGCCAAACCGAGGCCGACCCCGCCCGTGCTTGCGTCGCCCAATTGCTGGAACGGGGCGAACATGCGCTCACGCTCCGCGGACGGAACGCCGGGCCCGTGATCGACGACGTCGATCTGGACGCGGTCGCCGGACAGCCGGCCGCGCAGCGTCGGCGGCACGTTCGGCGGCGAGTGGCGCAGCGCGTTGGCCGCGAGGTTGGCCAAGGCGCGCTCCAACAGTCCCGGATCGGTCGCCAGCAGTGGCAGGTCTTCGGGAATGTCGAGCCCCATCCGGTCTCCGCCGTCGATCGATCGCAAGAGCAGGGGCGCGACCTCGTCGAGGGAGACCGCACGCAGGAACGGCTGTACGGCCCCGGTCTGGATTCGGCTCATGTCCAGCAGGTTGCTGATCAGGGCGTCGAGCCGGTCTGCTCCCTCCTCGATGGCCGCCAGCAGCGTCGCCTGGTCGGCGGCCGTCCACAAGACGTCGTCCTGGCGCAAGGTCGACACCGCGGCCTTGACGGAGGCCAGCGGGGTACGCAGGTCGTGACTGACCGCCGCCAGCAAAGCCGTCCGCATCCGATTGCCCTCTGCCAGCGCTTCGGACTGGCCGGCCTGGATGCGGAGTCGCTCCCGCTCGAGTGCGGCGGCCGCCTGTGCGGCGTAACCGGCCAGCACCGCTGGCGCAACGCGCGTGCGGTCTCCGCTGAGGGCCAGGCGAAGCTGCGGGCCGGCCGCTAGTGTGGTCACGCTCGAGGCGGGGTCGAACCGGCGGTGCGCCACTGTCACCCACGTGCCGTCATGTCGACGTTCCTGCAGCTGGGCGCCGAGCCCGAACTGCTCGTGCAAGTGCCGCAGGACGGCGACGGCACTGTCGTCTCCACCCAGGACGGTTCGGGCCAACGCGGACAGCGTTTCGGCGTCGGCGGTGCGTGCGGTGGCCAGTGCGTCGTGTCGCGCGGACAGGTGGACGACCGAGCTCACCGCCACGGCCGTGGTCACAAACAGCAGCAACGCCAGGAGATTCTGCGGAGCATCGACGGTCCAGGTATGCAGAGGCGGCGTGAAGAACCAGTTGAGTAGCAACGCCGCGCCGACCGCCGCAGCGACCGCCGGCCAGAAGCCGCCCACCAGCGTGATCAGCACGACCACGGCCAGGTAGAGCAGCACGTCGTCCACGAAAGCGAGCCGAGACCGGGCAAGAGCCAGCAGCGCCGTGAGCAGGGGCAGGCCGGCCAGCGTGAGCACGAAGCCGCCAATCACCCGCCGTCGTCCCACGGCCGGACCCAGCTGCGGACGGGGCTCGCCGGCGATCCCCCTGGCGGCTCGTCGCCGCCCTGCGCCGACGGGTCCACGCCACCCGCGGGCACCGTCTGTCATACCGTCCAGTGTGATCGCGGGCCGGCGTCGGGCGGTCCCGGCCCGGCGAGCCACGACACCGGCCGTCGTGGCGACACCGGCGACGCCGGCCAGGACGGCGGCCGGCCCTCCGGTGCCGTGTAGGTGCAGGTCGGCGTATTGCGGCCGGGAGAAGCCGGCCACGGTGAGCCAGCCGATCACCGCCAACGGCGGTGCCGCCAGCGGCTCCGCGCCGAACGCGCACGCAGCAACGAGCACCACCGCGGCGACGAAGACGCCCGTAGCGGTGATCCGGCCGTCACCGGCGACGGTGACGACGCCGATCACGAGTAGGCCGGCGAAGCCGACCGGTAGCGCGGCCGTCGCCGGGACCGCAGAGCGCACGCCTCGACCCTGCGCCGCTGCCTTGACGACCTCCGCGATCTTGACGCGATCTTGATGCCGACGGCCCGGATCTTGACGGCGTCCTGACGGCTGCGCGAGCGCGTGCTGCCTAGCGTCGAGGACGTGGACCGTGATAACTGCTGGCACGACGCGAGCGGCGTGCCGCTGTGACGGCGCCGGCCGGCGTCAAGCGGCTGCTCATCGGCCGAGCCCTGCGCAGTCAGCAGTTGCACGAGACGCTGCTACCGAAGTGGCTCGCGCTACCGGTGTTCGCGTCGGACCCGATCTCCTCCGTCGCGTACGCGACCGAGGAGATCGTGCTGGTCCTGGCCACCGGCGGGGCGGCCTACCTGGTCTTCGCGAAGTGGGTGGCCGCTGCCGTGGCCATGCTGCTGGTCATCGTCACCCTGTCCTACCGACAGACGTGCCACGCGTACCCCAACGGGGGCGGAGCGTTCGCGGTCAGCCTGGACAACTTCGGCGAGAACGCCGCCCTCGTCGCGGCCAGCGCCCTGCTCGTCGACTACGTCATGACCGTCGCCGTCTCGGTGGTGTCCGGCGTCGTCGCCATCACCAGCGCGGCTCCCGGATTGTCGGCACACGCGGTGGGGTTGTCGGTCGGCTTCACGGTCTTGTTGGCGTTGATCAACCTGCGCGGCGTCCGGGAGTCGGGCCGGGCCTTCGCCGTCCCCACCTACGCCTTCATCGGCCTGACCTTCGTCATGTTCGCGGTCGGCGCCGTGAAGGGCGTCACGGGTCACCTGCCGGACGCCGCCACCGCTACCCAGCAGCTGCAGCGGACGGCGCGCACGGGCGGTGTTCTGACCCTTCTGCTGACGCTGCGTGCGTTCGCCTCCGGGTGCACGGCGCTCACCGGCGTCGAGGCGATCAGCAACGGCGTGCCCGCCTTCCGTCCACCCAAGGCGCGTAACGCGGCCAACACCCTCGCGCTCATGGGCACGCTCGCGGT
The DNA here is from genome assembly GCA_964245745.1 of uncultured Jatrophihabitantaceae bacterium. Lineage (GTDB taxonomy): Bacteria > Actinomycetota > Actinomycetes > Mycobacteriales > Jatrophihabitantaceae > CAXTNQ01. The sequence continues at coordinate 1,003 of CAXTNQ010000079.1, read as the reverse complement.
CAGCATGTTCATCGGCATCACCGTCCTCGCCCTGCACCTGAAGGCACGCGCTCAGCCGGACGGCAACCCCTCGGTGATCTCGCAGATCGCCGCCTCGGTGTTCGGCAGCCACGCCGCGCTCTTCTACCTGTACCAGGCTGCGACCGCCGGCATTTTGGTGCTGGCCGCGAACACCGCGTTCAACGGGTTCCCCGTGCTGTCCTCGATCCTCGCCGAGAACCGTTACCTCCCGCGGCAGCTGCACACGCGCGGCGACCGCCTGGTGTTCAGCAACGGCATCTTGCTGCTGGCCGGTTTCGCTGTGGCGCTGATCGTCGGCTTCGACGCCAATATCGACAAGCTGATCCAGCTCTACATCATCGGCGTGTTCACCAGCTTCACGCTCAGCCAGGCGGGCATGGTCCGGCACTGGAACCGCACCATTCCGCACGCTCCGCCGTCGCGACGCCGCCGGATGCGACTGTCGCGAGCGATCAACCTGGTGGGCGCGGCATCCACCGCCGCCGTACTGGTCATCGTGCTTTACACCAAGGTGGCTCACGGCGCCTGGATCGCGATCCTGGCGATGGCGCTGCTGTTCATCCTGATGAAGACGATCAGCCGCCACTACGCCGCGGTGAGTACCGAACTCGACACCCTGCCGGACGGTAAACCCGTCCTCCCGTCCCGCAACCACGCCATCGTGCTCATCTCCCGGCTGCACCTGCCGACGATGCGGGCGATCTCCTACGCCAAAGCCACCCGGCCGAGCAGCCTGGAAGCACTCACGATCAACATCGACCAGGCGGACACCGACCGGCTGCTGAAGCAATGGAACGACCGCGACATCGACGTGCCGCTGGTAATTCTCGACTCGCCGTACCGCGAGATCACCAAGCCCGTGTTGGACTACATCTCGGACAAGCGCCGCCGGAGCCCTCGTGACGTGGTGACCGTGTTCATCCCGGAATACATCGTCGGTCGCTGGTGGGAACAACTGCTTCACAACCAGAGCGCGCTGCGA
>CAXTNQ010000078.1:1617-12299 GCA_964245745.1 uncultured Jatrophihabitantaceae bacterium | reverse complement strand
GCGGCCGGCGGGGGCCGGTGCCGGGTGCCGTCGAAACGGTCGGTGAACGTGACGACCGGATGCGCAAGCTGCCGATAGGTCTGGGCTCGGTCGCAGCTGGCGTAAAGGTAGACGAGCACTTCGGCGTCCGCGCCGATCGCGTCGGCGAGCAGCGCGCGCTCGTCGAGTGAGAAAAGCGCGACCGCGAAGCCATCGGTGCCGTACGCAGCGTGCCGCCCGGATGATCGATGCCGTCTGCGCCGCGCGTCCGGAGCAGCGCCGCGGCGGCAGCTAGGCGAGCGTCGATCCTCGTCACCAGCTCACGGTCGACCACGTAGCAGCCGCGTCGTGGCTGAGGTACAGCGCCCGTCCGCCGAGCACGGCGAGGGCCTGGACCGGCGTGGTGAATCCGACGTCGGTCCACCGGATCGTGGTGCCGATGGACGGGGCGAGCACCGGACGGAACGTCCGGCCATCGTCGGTCGTGCGGGTGATCGTGCACTGCATCTCCTGCGCGCACGAGGCCAGCATGAGGACGCCCTGTCCGTTGTCGCTGATGCCGCCGATCATCCCGCCGCCCACGAACGCGGTGCCGGCGGCCGTCCAATGCCCGCCCCCGTCGGTCGAACCGAAGAGTCGTTGCATCGTGCGACCACTGGCCCCGTTCCCGGAACACAACGCGTCGAGGTGCTGCGCGTCCGCGACCGCGAGGGTGATCCCGTAGTAGTCGGGCGTTGCCGAGCACGGCGGGGAAGCGATCCGCGTCGCCGGCTGGCTGCCGACGCCGTGCAGCAGCATGGTTCCGGAGCTGACCCACCAGTCGGACCCGTGGACGACGAGCTGTCCGACGCCGCGCACCGGCAGCGATGGTCCGACGGCCTGCCAGGCGTCAACGTTCGCCGGGCTGCTGTAGATGGTGACGGTGGCGGCTGTACTGGTGGTAACCAACGCCCACACTCGTCCCGCCGATGCTTCGAGGGCGGTGACCTGCGTGTCTGCGGCAGCCGTGAGGGAGGACCGCGTCCAGGATGATCCGCCGTCGTGCGTGCGATACAGCGCGCCGCCGAACAGCCACCCGTCGCTCGAGTCGGCGAAGCGCACGCTGGTCACGGTCGCGGCTCCGGCTTGTTCGGTCGCCAGCGCGACGACCGGCGGGGCGATGCCCTGCCAGCTACGGCCACCGTCGCGCGTCCGCAGCAACGACGTGCACGGCGGTCCGGCACAGGGCGCCGTGCCGAGCACCCAGCCCTGGCTGGAACTGACGAACGTCGCCGAGTAGGGCACGAAGCCGGCCGGCACGGGGCCACCGGGCGGGCCGGACGGCGCAGACGCCGAGGGGCCAGGCGGCCGGCTCGCTGGGCTGGAAGCCGTCGGCACGGGCTGTGCGGACGAACTCGCCGTGGACGGGACGGCCGGACGGCCGGACCCGGACGCCGACGTACATCCAGCAAGGACGATCGACGCCGCCACGACCGCCCACCACACGTGTCGAATCACCGTTTGCCTCCACGTGCTCAGACCCAGCGGCGGCCGGACAACGTTGCCCTGCCGAGCGTCCCCTACGACCGGCCGAGGACGAGCACGACCTCCGCGCCGCCCAACTCGGTCGACGTCCCCACGGCCATCGAGCCACCGCTCGCCTCAGCGCAGCCTCGGGCGATCGAGAGGCCGAGTCCGGTCGAGCCGCGGTCGCTGCGGCCGCGCTCACCGGCACCGGGTGGCAATCCGGGTCCGGCGTCGGCCACGACGACGCGCGCGACGCCATCCGTGGCGCTGAGGTCCACCGCGAACGCCGTCGACTCCGGCGTGTGTGCAATGACGTTTTCGAGTAGGGCGTCGACGGCCGCGCCCAGGTCCTCGGCCGACGCCCGCACCCGAACGGGCTGGCTCGGCAGAGTGACCCTGCGCGCCCGTTCTTGTTCGTCGGTCAGGGCCGACCAGAACGTCACGCGCTCCGCGATGACCTCCGTCGCATCCGCCGACGGCATGCGGCCCTCGCGCTGGGGCCGACGGGCCGAGTGGATCACGGCGGTCAGCGTGCGCTGCAGCGCCGACACCGACGCGCCGATGCGCTCCCGCTCGGCCGGGTCGCGAAGCGACTCGGTGTCCAGGCGCAACGCGGTCAGCGGCGTGCGCATCCGGTGCGACAGGTCGGCCACGGTCTCGCGCTCGTCCGCGATGAGTTCGTCGATGCGGTCGGCCAGCTGGTTCAGCGACACCCCGACCTCGGCCACCTCCCGCGGCCCGGTCTCCGGCGCCCGCGCGGTGACGTCCCCGGACTTGATCCGCTGCGCGGTCACGGCGGTCCGGGTCAGCGGCCGGACGATCCGCCGGGTCAGCACTTCGCCGAGGACGACGGCGACGGCGAGCAGCGCGACGCTGGCCCCGGCGAGCAGTGCCCACCAGCCAACCGCGCCTTCGGTGCGCGCGGCGTCGGACAGGAAAACCTGCACGCCGTAGACACCGGACGAGGCCGGCACAGCGACCACGGCGACCCGACCACCGGGCACGGCGTGCAGTTGCGCGGACTGTGCCCCCTGAATCACGCGGTCGTCCGGACCACCCCCCGGCCGTCCACCGCCCGGGCCGCTGCTGTCGATGTCGTACGAGCTGCCGGCCGGCTCCGTCCCCAGCGTGGTGCCGTCGGGCAGCCGCACCGCCGTGCGGTGGTCGTCGTCCTGGCGCAACGCCGCCACGTAGGACGTCAGCTGCGTCCGGCTCGCCCCCGAGCTGATCAACCGGGCCACGGCGTTCGCCTGGTCGACGGCCGCACGATCGGCGTTCTGGCTGACCGCGGTGGGTATGAGGATCGCCAGGGGCACCGCGAAGGCCAGCACGACCAGTGTGGTCATGCCGACCACGAGCAGCAGGATTCGCCGACGCATGCGCTCAGCCCGTGGAGCTCACGGGCGCGACCAGGCGCACGCCGACCCCTCGCACACTGTGCAGATAGCGTGGGGCGCTGGCCGACTCGCCGAGCTTGCGGCGCAGCCACGACAGGTGGACGTCGACGGTCCGGTCCGAGCCGCCCCACGCCAGCTGCCACACCTCGGCCAGCAGGTCGCGCTTGCTCACCACCTCACCGGAACGCCGGGCCAGCGCGAGAAGCAGGTCGAACTCCTTGCGGGCCAGCTCGACGTCTCGTCCGTCCACCGTGACCTCGCGGCTACGCGTGTCGACGGTGAGGCCGCCGACGGTGATCACCGGATCCTCGTCGGTCCGTCCGGTGCGTCGCATGACGGCCCGGATCCGCGCCGTCAGCTGTGCCGCGGTGAACGGTTTGATCACGTAGTCGTCGGCGCCCAGGTCGAGCAGTCGGACGATCTCGCGTTCGTCGTCACGGGCCGTGGCCACGATGGTCGGGACGTCGCTCACGCTGCGCAACATCGACAGGACGTCCGCCCCGTCGACGTCGGGCAGACCCAGGTCGAGCAGCACCACGTCCGGCCGCTCGGCGACCGCCCGGGACAGCGCTGCCATCCCGGTGTCCACGGCGTTGACCGTGTGGCCGTGGTCGCGCAGCGCGCGCAACAGCGTCGTGCGAATAGCCGCGTCGTCCTCGACGAGCAGGATCTGGGCCACGGAGAGCTCGTCCGGCTCAGCGGACGGGGTCGTCCGGCGGGTTGCGCCGCATCTGCTCGCCGAGGCGGCGCAGGAAGTCCGGGTCATCATCCGGGGCGATCGATCGCTTCGGCGCCGCCTGGGTTACCGTGCCCGAACGTCCGATGGACCGCGGCGGCCGTCGGCCGTCTGCGTCGTCGCGGGCCCGGGGACGACCGAAGGCGAACCACGCGATCGCGCCGAGCTCGAAGAACAGCAGGACGATGATCACCCACACGGCTTTGGGCAGCCGGCGGATGCGGTCGGCCGGGGCGGTGATCGAATCGAAGATCGCCCACAGCCAGAAGGCGATCGCGATCAGGCCGATCACACCACCGAACCGGATGAGCATGGCCTCACTGTAGGCCGGGATACTGAACGCGTGAGCGAGCGTGGCGGGCCGAGCAGGGCGGCGCCGCGTGACCTGCAGGAGTTCGTCGCGCTCCTCGAGGCGGACGGCGACCTGGCCAGGATCACCGCCAGAGTGGATCCGACGCTCGAGGTCACGGGCATCGTCGAGCGCGTGCTCCGCGAGCGAGGCCCGGCGTTGCTGTTCGAGCACCCGACCCGCGGTGACGTGCCGCTGCTGATCAACGCGTTCGGGACGCCGCGTCGCATGGCCCGCGCGCTGGGCGTCACGTCCCTGGACGAGATCGGGCAGCGCATCGGCGACCTGCTCAAACCCGAGCTGCCGCAGGGTTTCGGCGGCCTGCGGGACGCGCTCGGCAAGGTGTCACAGCTGCGGGCCGCCCCGCCGCGGCGGGTGAGTTCGGCGCCGTGCCAGGAGATCGTCCTGCGAGGTCCGGACGTCGACCTGGGCCGGCTGCCCGGCGTGCAGGCGTGGCCCGACGACGGCGGGGTGTTCCTCAACCTCGGGCTGACGCACACCAAGCACCCGACCACCGGGGCCCGCAACCTCGGCCTCTACCGACTGCAGCAGCACGACGACCGGACGGTCGGCCTGCACTGGCAGATCCACAAGGACTCGACGTCACACGCGGCGGTGGCCGAACGCAGCGGGGCACCGCTACCGGTGGCCATCGCGTTCGGCTGCCCGCCGGCCGTCACGTACGCCGCGTCCGCCCCACTGCCGGGCGACATCGACGAGTACCTGTTCGCCGGCTTCCTCCAGCGCGAGCGCGTCGACCTGGTGGACTGCGTGTCCGTGCCGCTCCAGGTGCCGGCCGCCGCGCAGATCGTGCTCGAAGGCTGGGTGCAGCCCGGTGAGCGGCATGCCGAAGGACCGTTCGGTGACCACACGGGTTTCTACACGCCGGTCGAGCCGTTTCCGTTCCTGCGGGTCGAGACGATGACGATGCGGACGGACGCGATCTATCAGACGATTATCGTCGGCCGTCCGCCCCAGGAGGACGGGCCGATCGGTAAGGCCACTGAGCGGATCTTCCTGCCGTTGATCAGACTGACCATCCCGGAGATCGTCGACTACGACCTCCCCGAGGCCGGCGTCTTTCACAACTGCGTGATCGTTTCGATCGAGAAGCGGTACCCCAAGCAGGCGCAGAAGGTGATGAACGCTGTGTGGGGCGCGGGCTTGCTCTCGCTGTCCAAGCTCGTCGTCGTTGTCGACGCCGACTGCGACGTGCACGACTACGCCGAGGTCGCGTGGCGGGCGTTTGGCAACGTCGACTACGCCCACGACGCGTTGCACACCGTCGGGCCGGTCGACCATCTCGATCACGGCTCGTACGAGCAGTTCTGGGGCGGCAAGCTCGGGCTGGACGCCACCCGCAAGTTGCCGACCGAGGGATACCACCGAGGGTGGCCCGCGGCGTGCGTCCTCGATCCGGCGACGCGTGACCTCGTCGATCGGCGCTGGACGTCGTACGGCATCCCCTAGCCTGGCCGGATGCGGGTGCCGGCAGCGCGCGTCCTCCTCGTCCTGACGGTGGCCGTGGCACTCGCCGCCTGCGGTGACGGCGGTAGCGGATCGACGTCGGGGTCGCGGCCGGTCTCGCGCACCGCGTTGACGACCGCGGTAGCGAGATCGACCGCGGTGACCTCGGCGGCGACGTCGGTCCCGACCTCGGCGCCGAGTTCCGCCGCTGCGTCGACGGCCGCCCCTCCGCAGCGCATCGCGGTCAAGGGTGCACTCACCGACCCGGACACAGGCGACACCGTCAAGGCGACCAGTGTGGTCAGGCGTTTCCCGCTTCCCGTCGGCTACTACCAGCCGGTGCCCATCGGCGAGGTCGTCCTGGTGCAGCTGACGGTCGTCGTGGACGTCAAGTACTACGCCAGCTTCGACACGGCCGTGTTGACCGTCGTCCCCGACTACAGCACAGACGCGCCCGACATCACCGGCTCGCTGCGGACCGCAATGGGGCAGGCCGGGTACCCACCGCTCAGCACCAACCGGCTGCCGGCCGGCGGCACCGCGACCGGGTGGCTGGCCTTCCGGCTGGACCTCGCCGACAGCGCGACGCTGACCCTGCGCTACGCCCGACCGGGCTTCCAGGTGACGAACACCGCCACCGTCGTCGCGCCGAAGACCATCGACGTGCCGTTGATCCGCTGAGGCTCAGGCGCCCTCGGTGGCGCCCAACTGCGCGGAAACCGTCTGCTTGCGCGCCTCGAGGTTGTCGACCAGGGCCTGCTGCTCCTCGATCTCGGTCATCATCTGACTGCGCCCGACCGCGTCCTCCGTGCCGGTGCCGGCGGTGTCGCCGAGCTGGTCGTGCAGGTCGGCGACCTGCTGGCGCAGATCCGTCAACTGATCATCCAGCTGGCGCAACTCGTCACGCAGGTCCGCCTCGGACTGTCCCTCGGTCACTGTCTCTCCTCGTCGATCGCGTTCGACCATCCTGGCCTATCGCGCTGGATACCCTGATTCCGTGGCCGCCGCACTGACCTTCGGTCCGCAACGCGGATCACGGGTGCGCGCGTTCCTGCGGCTGGTGATGATCGAACACTCGGTGTTCGCGCTGCCCTTCGCCTACACGGCGGCGCTCACCGCGATGTGGCGCACGACTCGCTCCGTCCACTGGTGGCAGCTGTTGCTGATCACCGTAGCCATGGTGTCGGCGCGGACGGTGGCGATGAGCGCCAATCGCATCCTCGACCGGCGCTACGACGCGCTCAATCCGCGCACGGCCCGCCGCGAGCTGGTCACCGGTGCCATGTCGCTGCGTACGGCGTGGGTGGGCACGCTGGTCGCTCTCGTCATCTTCCTGGCCACCGCCGCCGCACTGTCCCCGTTGTGCCTGGCCCTCGCGCCGGTCGCCGTCGGGCTTCTCGTCCTGTACTCCTACGGCAAGCGGTTCACCGATTACCCGCAGGTGCTGCTCGCCCTTGCTCAGTTCGTGGCGCCGGTCGGCGCCTGGATCGCCGTGACCGGCCGCCTCGACTGGCCGCCCGTCGCGCTCGGCATCGCAGTCGGTACGTGGATCGGCGGCTTCGACCTCATCTACTCCTGTCAGGACGCGGAGATCGACCGGCGGATCGGTTCGCGTTCGTTCCCGGCCCGCCACGGCATCGCGGCGGCGCTGCGGACCTCTGGCCTCGTGCACGTCGGGACGTTCGCCGCGTTCGCCTGGTTCGGCCTGTCGGCCGGCCTCGGGGTGTGGTGGTGGATCGGCCTGGCGCTGACCGCGGCCGTGCTCGCGTACGAGCATGCGATCGTCCACGCCGAGGATCTGTCGCGGGTCAACCGGGCGTTCTTCACCGCGAACGGCGTCATCGGCATCGGCCTCTTCGCGTTCGCCCTGATCGATCTGGTCGCGCAGGGCTTACGCCCGTGAGCGCCGGCGCGAACGCGAGGCAGCCGTGAGCCGGGTGCCCTGGGTGGTCGGCGTGTCCGGCGCGTCCGGCACGCCGTACGCACAGGCGGTGCTGCGCGGGTTGCTCGACGCCGGCGAGCCCGTCGACCTGGTCGTTTCGCGGGCGGCCCGGCTGACCATCCTCGACGAGACGGGCATCGGCTTCCGGGACGGCCATTGGCCCGACGACCTGGGCCGGTGGCTCGAACGCGACGTCGCCGACCTGGGTGCCGTCAGCTACTGGCCGGCCGGTGATTTGGCCGCCGGCCCGTCCAGTGGCTCGTACCCGACTCGGGGCATGGTCGTCGTGCCGGCATCGACGGCCGCGGTCGCGGGCATCGCGCTGGGGCTCTCGAAGGACCTGCTGCAGCGCGCCGCCGACGTCACTCTCAAGGAGCGCCGTCCGCTGGTCGTCGTGCCGCGTGAGGCGCCCTACACCCGGGCCACCCTCGCGCACATGCTCGATCTGGCCGACGCCGGAGCGGTGATCCTGCCGGCCAGCCCCGGCTTCTACGGCCGGCCGGCCAGCGTGCAACAGCTGGTCGACTTCGTGGCCGGCCGGGTGCTCGACATGCTCGAGGTCAAGCACGACCTGGGGACGCGGTGGACCGGCCGGTGATCACCCGACCTGTCCGTGGTCCATCCCGGTGCTGCCGTGGATGACATCGACCGGGCCATCGTCGACGGCTTGCGCGCCAACGCCCGCGCTACCTACTCCGATCTGGCGAAGGCTGCGGGCCTGTCGGCGCCGGCCGTCCACGACCGGGTGGCCAAGCTCGAAGCCAGTGGAGTGATCACCGGCTACCACGCCGCGGTCTCGGCCGAGGCGCTCGGCTACGCGATGGGCGCGCTGATCGGGGTGTTCGCGACCGACCAGGCCGATCTTCCCGCGCTCGAGGCGGCGCTGGCCGACGTCCCCGAGATCGAGGACTGCTGGTTCGTGGCCGGCGAGGAGTCCTACGTGGTCAAGGCGCTGGTCACCGACGTCGGCGCGCTCGAACGCCTGATCGGCACGGTGAACCAGATCAAGGGCGTCGCCCGTACCCGGACCACCGTGGTGCTCTCCACCAAGTTCGAGGGCCGCGTCCACCCGCCGGCCTGAACGCCGCGGGGGCGGAACGTACCCTCGAGGGCATGGCGTTGAGCAAGTCCCGGAAGGTCGAGCTGAGCGAGAAGGTGGCGGCCGGCGAACGGCTTTCCCGGCAGGACGGCGAGGACCTGTACGCCGCTGACGACCTGGCCTGGTTGGGCGGTTTGGCGCACTCCGTCCGCTCCGCCAAGAACGGCGACGTCACGTACTTCAACGTCAACCGGCACCTCAACCTGACCAACGTCTGCAGCGCGTCGTGCGCCTACTGCTCCTTCCAGCGCAAGCCGGGACAGACGGATGCGTACACCATGCGGGTCGAGGAGGCCGTGCAGAAGGCCCTCGCGATGAAGGACGAGGGACTGACCGAGCTGCATATCGTCAACGGCCTGCACCCGACGTTGCCGTGGAAGTACTACCCACGCGTGCTGCGTGAGCTCAAGGCCGCGCTGCCGGACGTCGCCCTGAAGTGCTTCACCGCGACCGAGGTGCACTGGTTCGAGAAGATCAGCGGCTTGCCGGCCGACGAGATCCTCGACGAGCTGATCGACGCCGGCCTCGAATCCCTGACCGGCGGAGGCGCGGAGATCTTCGACTGGGAGATCCGCTCGCAGATCGTCGATCACGACACGCACTGGGAGGACTGGTCGCGCATCCACCGGCTCGCTCACAGCAAGGGGCTGCGTACGCCCGCGACCATGCTCTACGGGCACATCGAGAAACCGCGGCACCGGGTCGACCACGTGCTGCGCCTGCGCGAACTGCAGGACGAGACCGGGGGTTTCGCCGTCTTCATTCCGCTGCGGTTCCACAACGACAACAACCGGCTCTCGCATCTGCCGATGGCCCAACCGGCCGACGTGCTGCGAACGTTCGCCGTCAGCCGGCTGTTGCTCGACAACGTCGACCACGTCAAAGTCTTCTGGGTGATGCACGGCCTGTCGACCTCGCAGCTTGCGTTGAACTGGGGAGCGGACGACATGGACGGGTCGGTGGTCGAGTACAAGATCACGCATGACGCGGACGGATTCGGCACGCCGGACAAGTTGACCCGCGACGATCTGCTCACCCTGATCCGTGACGCCGGTTTCCGGCCCGTCGAGCGCAACACCAGGTACCGAGTGCTGCGTGAGTACGACGCTCCGGTGCCCCTCGCCCAGCGGCGCGCGCAACCGCAGGCGGTGTGGGCCTGAGCCATGGCCGCATCTCCACCGCCGTCGTTCGGGCGCTCGTTCGGCACCCTGTGGGTGTACACGCTGCTGCGCTTCGCCTTGTTCGGCGTGCTGTTCGGCCTGCTGTGGCTGGTGGGCGTGGGCGGTTTTCTCGGCGCGATCATCGCCATCGTGCTGTCCGTCCCGCTCTCCTACGTGCTCCTGACCCGGCCACGTGCCGCCCTGTCGGACACCATCGAGCGACGGCTGGCCGCCCGCCAGCAACGCAACGCCGACCTGGACGCGGAACTGCGCGGCGACGCCATCGATGACAATCGCCCCGATCAGCCAGGTCGGTGACCTGCCGCCGTCGGCGCTGAGCTCGACGTCTGGCTGAGAGCCGGCTGACAAGAACGGCCTGCGTTGACAAATCGCACTACCACTGCGCCCGAGCCGGATGCACGATGGTGGACGTGACCACTCCAGGCGGCTCCGAGCACGGTATTCGCATCGGCCACGAGGAGCGCGCCGCAGCGCAGCGCGCACTCGACGAGCACCTCGCCGCCGGCCGGCTGGAGATGGACGAGTTCGCCGACCGCTACGCCGTGGCCGGGGTGGCGAAGACCCGCGCCGAGCTGGACGCCCTGTTCACCGACCTGCCGGCCCCGCACCCGTTCCCAGCCGCCGCACCGGCGGTCAGCGGCGCCCGCGACGCCCGGCGAGCCGTGCGGGCCTTGCCGATCCCCGCTGGCCTGCGGGTCGCCCTGCTGGTGTTGCTGGGCGTCGCCGTGTTCTCCCTGCTGCCGTTCTTCGCCGCCGGCGCACTGGTGTGGTTCGTCATCGTGCCGCTGTTCGCCGGCCGGGGCGGCCCGTGGGGTGGTTGCCGTCGCGGTTGGCGCTACTAGCGGGGCCGCGGCCGTCCGCACCGTAACCTCGGGAGCGTGCCCGGCCGGCTCCCCGAACGTCCCGTCATCGGCATCCTGCATCCCGGCGCGATGGGCGCGGCGGTCGGTTCCGCCCTGAAGCCGGTCGCCGCGGCGGTGATCTGGGCCGAGGTGCCCAGGGCGATCGCGGCGTCGATGGTGGCCT
>CAXTNQ010000078.1:0-1607 GCA_964245745.1 uncultured Jatrophihabitantaceae bacterium | reverse complement strand
GGCCGGCCGATCGCACGCCACCGCCAAACGCGCCGAGCTGGCCGACCTGGTCGCGGTGCCCGACGTCGCGCAGCTCGTGCAGCGCAGCGACCTGGTCATCTCTATCTGTCCGCCGGCCGGGGCCCTCGACGTGGCGCGCCAGGTGGCCGACGCCGGCCGTCCCACCTACTACGTCGACGCTAACGCCGTCGCTCCGGCCACGGTGCGCGAGATCAGTGAACTGCTGGGCACCGACCGAGTGGTCGACGGCGGGATCATCGGCCCGCCGGCCTGGCGGCGCGGATCGACGGTGCTGTGGCTGGCGGGCGGGGGGGCGGACCCGGTCGCCGAGCTGTTCGCCGATTCGCCGTTCGACGCCCGCGTGCTCGGCCCGGATCTTGGTCGGGCCAGTGCCCTCAAGGCGTGTTACGCCCTGCACAGCAAGGCCATGCCGACCGGATGGCTGGTCGCGTCCGAGGCGGCGCGGCGGTACGGCGTGCGCGACGAGCTGGTGTCCGAGCTTGCCCGCGGAGGCGACGACCTGGACGCCCAGGTGGCCCAGGTCGAGCGCCAGGCGGCCGGCAAAGCTGGGCGCTGGATCGGTGAGATGGACGAGCAGGCGGCGGCGCTACGCGAGGTCGGCGAGTCTGACGGGATCTCGCGCGCGGCCGCCGAGGTGTACGCGCGGCTCGCGAACCGTCCGTAGGGTCGACGGCCTAGGACAGGAGCGCACGTTCCAGGTCGTCGACCAGCCGGTGGTTGCCCGCGAGGTGCCAGCGGTGGCCGTCCAGATGGACGAGCCGGGTCGCGCCACCCGCCGCGTCGACCAGTGCGGCCCCCGGGTACCAGTCCCACGGCAGGCAGTGGTGTTGCAGATAACCGCCGAGCCGTCCCGCCGCGACCCACGCCAGCTCGACGGAACCCGAGCCGAACGTCCGCACGGTCGCGGCGCAGCGCACGGCCCGGGCCAACGGTCGACGCACCGTCGGATCCGGCAGCGTGCCGGGATGCAGATAGGTAGCGAGCGAGCTCTCGGTGAGCGGCCGGTCCGGGAGTCGGGGCAAATGCACGCCGTTGCGGCTGGCGGCGTCCTCCCGACCGCCCGTCCACAGCTCGTCGGCGACCGGGTGGTAGACCGCGCCGAGCATGGCGAAGTCGTCCACGGCCAGGGCCAGCGCCGAGCACCACACCGGCAGGTGCCACGCGTAGTTGTAGGTCCCGTCGATCGGATCGACGTACCACGTCCGGCCGTCGTCCCCGGTGGGGGAAGCGCTCCCTTCCTCGCCCACCAGGCCGTCACCGGGACGTGCCGACCGCAACCGGCCAACGATCAGCTCCTCGGCCGCGCGGTCGGCCGCGGTGACGAGATCGGACACCGACGTCTTGCGTTGCGCGGCCACACCTTCGCGGCGCATCCGTTCGGCCAACGCGCCGGCCTCGCGGACGAGCTGCGCGGCCACCTCGAGGTCGGCGAGCACCGCTGCACCATAAACCGGGGCTCGCGTCGGCGCCGGGTGTCGGCGAGGCCCGCGGGTAACCTGCGAAGGATGACGTTGCCACCGCCCTCGCCTGTGCCGCCCACCCCGGTGCCGTCACCTGTTCCCGGCCCCGAGCCCGGGCCGCCGGCC
>CAXTNQ010000077.1:7783-12486 GCA_964245745.1 uncultured Jatrophihabitantaceae bacterium | reverse complement strand
TAGACGTCCTCGACCCCGCCGCGCCGTCCGTGGTCAACACGGCCACCGCCACCGGGCCGGGCAGCCCACCCGCTTCGGCCACCGACACGGCGCCGGTCACCACGCCACCCGCTCCGCCGTCCGGGGAAACACCGACGGGCGAGGCACCGACCGGCGGCGAAGCGCCGGCCGGCGAACCACCGTCGGGCGGCCCGGAGCTCGCGTTCACCGGGCTGGACGTGCTCGGGCTGGTCGCGCTCGCCCTCGGCCTCGCGGCCGCCGGCGCGCTGCTCTCGTGGGGCGCCCGTCGCCGTCGGACCGACTGACGGGTTGAGCCGTCAGCGGCGGCGGACCTGCTCGTAGCCGGCGAGCGCCACCTTGCGCTCCGCGGCGTGGTCGACGATCGGAGCGACGTAGCCGTCGGGCACGCCGGTCGCCGACGGCTCGTGGATCTCGTCCGGCCCGAGGTCGGCGAGTTCCGGGACGTAGCGCCGGATGTACGCGCCGTCGGGGTCGAACTTCCGGCCCTGGGTCACCGGGTTGAAGATCCGGTAATACGGCGCGGGGTCGGTGCCGGTGCCCGCCGTCCACTGCCAGCCGTGCTGGTTACTCGCCAGATCGCCGTCGACCAGGTGGGCCATGAAGTGCCGAGCACCCCGCGTCCATTCGATGTGCAGATCCTTGACGAGGAACGAGGCGACGATCATCCGCACCCGGTTGTGCATCCACCCCTCGGCCAGCAGCTGGCGCATCCCCGCGTCGACGATCGGGTAGCCGGTGCGTCCGGCCGTCCAGGCGGCGAACCGGTCGTCGGCGACGTGACCGGTCGCGTACGGCATGGCCGCGAGCTGCGGCACGAAGTACTCGCGCGCGCTGTGCGGCCAGAAGTGCAGCACCGCGGCGTAGAACTCCCGCCAGGCCAGCTCCCGGCGGAACGTCTCGTCGGATTCGTGCAGGTCGGCAAGCAGGGTGCGCGGGTGGATGGCGCCCCACTTGAGGTAGGGCGAGATCCGGGAGGTGTGGTTGAGGCCGGGCCAGTTGCGGTCGTCGGCGTAGCTGCGCAGCCGCTCGTCCCGAAACGTCTGCCACGCCGCTCGGGCTGCGGCTTCGCCGGCATCGGGCAGCTGCAGGTCGGTCGGTAACGGTGGATCGGCCGGCACGCCGGTGCCGTCCAGGTCGGTTCGCCAGTCGATGCGTGCGGGGTCGGTCGCAGCCGGCGCGCGCCAGCCGTGCGCACGCCAGGCTCGGTAGAACGCCGAGTACACCTTGAACGGCTCATCGCTCGGCTTGGTCACCCGTCCCGGCGCCACCGCGTACGGCGAGCCGGTGCGCACCAACCGCACGTCGTCGAGCGCCGACTCGACCGCCGTGTCGCGTGCGGCGCCGTACGGGCCGAAGTCCGCGCTCGCGTGGACCGCCTGTGCACCCACTTCGTGGGCGATGGCGGCCACGACGTCCTCGGGACGCCCCGCCCGGACGACGAGCGCGCCGCCGTGTTCGCGCAGGTCGGCGTCCAGGCTGCGCAGCGTGCGGTACAGGAAGGCCAGTCGAGGTGCGCCCGACGGGCGACGCAGCGCGTCGTCCAGGACGAACAGCGCGACGACCGGGCCGTCCGCGGCTGCCGCGTCGAGTGCGGGGTGATCGTGCAGGCGCAGGTCGCGGCGAAACCACATGATCGACGTCCCCATGCATCGAGTGTGCCCGTCCATGGTTGGGTGGGTGACATGACCGAACGCCGTGAAGATGATCTGTATGTCGGCGCCGTCGAGGGCGAGGACCAGCTCGACCCGTCCGAGAGCCTGACCGGCGACAACACCGAGGACCCGCTCGCCGCCGGCTACTCACCGCCGGATCGCGAGCCCACCGCGACTCGCTTCGGCACGACCGCGGACGAGCAGTACCAGGGCGAGTCCCTCGACCAACTGCTGGCCGAGGAGGAGCCGGACATCAGCGCGGACGACGTGCCCGTCGACGACGTCACGGCCAGCGGCATGCGCACCGACCCCGACGTCCGCGCCGGCCGGTTGCTCGCCCCGGACGAGGGCCAGCTGCCCGACCAGGAGACCGACGCGATCGCCGAGGACGTCGGGCGAGCGGGCGACGCGTCCAGCGCCGAGGAAGCGGCGATGCACATCATCGACGAGGACGCCGAGCTATAGCCGTGCAACTCACCAAGTTCTCACATTCGTGCGTCCGGTTCGACGACGGCGACCGCAGCCTGGTGATCGACCCGGGCGTCTATTCCGAGGTCGCCGAGGCCCTGGACGGCGCGGACGCGGTGCTCATCACTCACCAGCATCCGGACCACGTCGACGCCGACGCCCTGCGCGCCGCAGCCAAGGCCCGTCCCGACCTGCGGATCTGGGCGCCGCAGGACCTAGCCGAGCACTTGGACGACCTGTCCGGTCAGCTCAGGGTGGTCGAGGCGGAGCAACCGTTCGAGGCGGCCGGGTTCACGGTCGAGCCGCACGGCATCCAGCACGCCGTGATCCACCCGTTGATCCCCATGGTGGCCAATCACGGCTACCTGATCAACGGTGCGGTGTTTCATCCCGGCGACTCGTTCACCGTGCCGACCTCGCCCGTGGCTGTCTTGTGCGTGCCTGTCCATGCGCCGTGGAGCAAGGTCAGCGAAGTGATCGACTTCGTGGTGTCGGTGCGGGCGCCACGGGCCTTCCAGATCCACGACGCGCTGCTCAACCCGAACGGCTATCGGCTGATCGAGCAGAACGTGACGCGCATCGGCCAGGCCCACGGCACCGAGTATCAGCACCTGAACCCGCGCGACACGCTCGAGGTCTGATCAGGCGTCGCCGACGAAGACGCAGAACGGGTGGCCGGCGGGGTCGGCGAAGACGTAGAGCGGCTCGTCCGGATCGTGCGAGCGGTCGAACCGTTCGGTCGCGCCCAAGGTGAGCGCGTGCCGTCGGACCTCGTTCAGCTCGTCCATGGTCGAGACCGTGCAGTCGAGGTGCAGCTGCTGCGGCACGGTGCTGTCCGGCCAGGTCGATCTGGGCAGAACCTCGGTGTACTGGAAGGACAGGCCGACGTCGCCGTCGGGACGGCGCAGCACCAGCCAGTCCCGGCCCTTGGAATCGTCGGCACTGTCGGCCGGCGGCTCGTCGCCCGGTCGGTAGACGTAGCCGAGCAGCTGCCGGTAGAACTCGGCGAGCCCGCGCGGGTCGGTGGTGTCGAGGACGACCTGGCGCACCCTGGGGGTCGAAGGCACGAGCGCATTCTGTCAGTCGGTCCGGAATGTGAAGAGCGGCTCGTCCGGCGGCGGTGTGCTCGGCGGCCGGCTGAGGCGGTGGGCGCCGACACCGGTCAGGGTCGAGGTGTCGGGGGCTGCAAAGGCGACCTCGTCGAACCCGGCCTCGGCGAACCAGCGGCGGATGTGTGGCGTGAGATCGGGCGGGCGGCGGTGCCGCGTCCAGATAACGGTGCTGCCGGGCCGGACCAGCGATGCGGACGCGGAGACGGTGCGGGCGATGTCGTCGTCGTCGATGTTCCCGAAGATTCCGCAGAGCAGCAGGACGTCCGCCGGCAGGGCATCGGCGAACGTCGCGACGTGCGACGCGTCCCGGTCCCGGATCTGCACGTGTGTCAGCCCGGCCGCCGCCACTTGGTCCCGGGCGAAGGCGACGTTCGTCGCGTCGTTCTCCACCAGGACCGCGGTGACGTCGGCGCGCCGGCGGTGCGTGGGCAGCACCCCGAGGATGTCGTGCCCCTGCCCGGCGCACAGGCTGACCAGGCTGAGCGGGCCGTCCGGGGCTCGGTCGAACGCCCGGCCGAGCTGGGCCTGCACCTGCCGCAACCGCGCCGACAGCGAGGAGTCGGGATCGGCGTACGCGCCGTGCCAGGCCACCCAGTCGCGCATGCCCTGATCGTGCCTCGAACCTGGCCCGGCGTCCGACCCGTGCGTGGTGTGTCGTTTACCCTGCGAGACTGGTGCTGGCCGGTGATGGGAGCAGCTTTGTCTACAACGTCCTTCGGGACGGCCGACGCGACCACCTGGCAAGGCGGTGATCTTCGGGGGTTGCCGGGCGCGGCCGACTACCTCGACCTCGGCACCTGCATCAACCGGTACGGCCCCCCCGACGAGGTCGCCGGGGCGCTGCGCGACCTCGATGTGCGGGCCCTGCGTGCCCACCCCTACGACGCCGAGCACACGCTGCTCACGGCGTACGCCGGCTATCTCGGCACGACGCCCGACGAGTTGCTCGCCGGGCGCGGCATCACCGAGTTCATCCGCCTGCTGGCCGATCTGCTGCCGCACGAGCGGGTCGCCGTCATCACCCCCGATTACACCGACACCATCCGATCGTTCCCGCGTCACCTCGACGGCGCGCCAGGCGTCGTCGACAGCGCCGCGACCCGGCTCGACCGGCTCGACCGAGCGATGGCAGAGTTCGACTACGTCTTCTGCTCGAACCCGAATAACCCGCTGGGCATCTACATCGCCGCAGAGGACCTCGTCGAGGTGTGCCGGACGCACCCCGGTGCGACTCTCGTCGTCGACGAGGCCTACGTCGACTTCACGGCGGACGGCCCCAAGCGCTCGATGATCCACAGTGAGCTCGACAACCTTGTGGTCCTGCTGTCACCCAACAAGCTGTTCGGCATCGCGGGGACGCGTACCGGTGCCTTGTGGACGCGCGATCGCGCCTTACGTGAGGCGGTGGCGGCGCGCCGCCTCAACTGGTCGATCTCCTACCTCGACGCCC
>CAXTNQ010000077.1:7210-7773 GCA_964245745.1 uncultured Jatrophihabitantaceae bacterium | reverse complement strand
ATTGGGTGCAGCGCACCCGGGCGGCGCTGCTCGCCACCGCGAGCGACATGGAGGAACTGTTGGCCGAGCACCACCCGGGTGTCGTCGGCGGCGTGCCGGTGCACTACCGGTTCGTGGCGACGGACGAACCCCTCGCGGTGCACCGTCAGTTCGTCGAGTCCGGGATCGCCGTGCGGGTGTTCTCCGGGTCCGACGCGGGACGGGTGGGCGGCCTTCGGATCACCGCGCCGACCGTCGCCGAGTTCCCGCGGTTGGCCGCGGCCATCACGGCTTGAGGTGACGTCAGCTCGTTAGGCTGGCGATCATGCGCTTTGGCACCTTCGTTCCCCAGGGTTGGCGGCTCGACCTCGCCGGCATCGAACCCGCCGAACAGTGGCCCACCATGCTTCGACTCGCCCGCCGCGCGGAGGACGGCCCGTGGGAGTCGATCTGGGTGTACGACCACTTCCACACCGTGCCGCAACCGACGGAGGAAGCGACCCACGAGGCGTGGGCGCTGATGGCGGCCTTCGGCGCCGCGACCTCGCGGGTCCGGCTCGGCCAGATGTGCACCTGCATGAGCT
>CAXTNQ010000077.1:0-7200 GCA_964245745.1 uncultured Jatrophihabitantaceae bacterium | reverse complement strand
GGGACCTGGTGGCCGGCGGGCGCGTCGAGATGGGGATCGGCGGCGGCTGGTACGAGCACGAGTGGCGTGCCTTCGGCTACGGCTTCCCGTCCGCCGGCGAGCGGCTGAGCCGCCTCGACGAGGGCGTGCAGATCATGCGCCAGCTGTGGACGACGGGCACAGCCACGCTCGCCGGTCGGTACTACCAGGTCGACGGGGCGATCGGCCGCCCGTTGCCCTTGCAGCCGGGCGGCATCCCGTTGTGGATCGCGGGCGGCGGAGAACAGAAGACGTTGCGCATCGCGGCGCAGTACGCGCAGTACACGAACTTCGACGGCAACCCGGACGCGTTCGCGCACAAGTCCGAGGTGCTGGCCGGCCACTGCCGCGATGTCGGCACCGACTTCGACGCCATCGGCCGTTCGGCCAACTTCAACGTGGTGATCGGGGCGACGGAGCGGGAGGTCGCCGATCGCCTGCGTTGGATCCACGACCACTACGCGCCACTGGTGAGCGCCGACCGGCTGGCCGTGACCGAGCAGCAGTACCGGTCAGGGCCGCTCGTCGGGACGCCGGAGCAGATCGTCGCCACCCTGTCCAAGCTGCACGACCTCGGGATGACCTACGCGATCACCTACTTCGCTGAGGCGGCGTACGACACGTCCGGCCTCGAGCTGTTCGAGCGCGAGGTCATCCCCGCGTTGGCGTGATCATGTCGCGTTACACCGCTGACAGCCGCGGCCAAACGTGACGTGAGCAATGAAGGCGAAGCGGCCAGCACGGGGCAGAATGGCGCCGTGGAGCTCAGGATCGGGTACAAGGCGTCGTCCGAGCAGTTCGCACCCCAGCAGATGCTGGACTACGCGGTGCTCGCCGAGGAGGTCGGCCTCGACAGCGTGACGGTCGCCGACCACTTCCAGCCGTGGCGCCACGAAGGCGGCCACGCGCCGTTCTCGATCGCGTGGATGAGCGCGCTCGGCGCACGAACGTCCCGGGTGCTCATCGGCACCAGCGTCATGACCATCACCTTCCGGTACAACCCGGCGGTGATCGCGCAGGCCTTCGCCACCATGGGCTGCCTGTTCCCGGGACGGATCATGCTCGGCGTCGGTACGGGGGAGGCCCTCAACGAGGTGGCCGTCTCCCGGCTGACCTGGCCGGACTTCAAGGAGCGGTACGCCCGGCTGCGTGAAGCCGTACGGCTCGTCCGCGAGCTGTGGACGGCCGACCGGGTGACCTTCGACGGCGAGTATTACCAGACCTCCGACGCGACGGTGTACGACCGCCCCGATCAACCGGTGCCCATCTACATCGCGGCCGGTGGCCCGCAGATGGCGCGCTACGCCGGACGCGCCGGCGACGGCTTCATCTGTACGAGTGGCAAGGGCATGGAGCTCTACACCGACAAGCTGCTCCCGGCCGTGGACGAGGGCCTGGCCGACGCCGGCAAGAAGCCGGCCGACTTCGATCGCATGATCGAGGTTAAGCTGTCCTACGACCGGGATCCCCAGCGGGCGCTGGAGAACACCCGCTTCTGGGCGCCGCTGGCCCTCAGCGCCGAACAGAAGCACAGCCTGCACGACCCCGCCGAGATGGGTCGGGCGGCCGACGCCCTGCCCATCGAGCAGGTGGCGTCGCGGTGGATCGTCGCGTCCAATCCAGACGAAGCGGTGGCCGGCATCAAGCAGTACGTGGACGCGGGCCTGAACCACCTGGTGTTCCACGGCCCGGGGGCCGACCAGGAGCGGTTCCTCACTCAGTTCGCCGAGGATCTGCTGCCCCGGCTGCGCGCCCTGGGTTGACGAGACTATTCGGTTCAGCTGACGAACCGAAGACTCCCCAGATTGGGGCAATGTTCACCCGATCGTTCTGGTCCCTGACCGCGAGCGACGCCACGCTGGCGGCATGGACGACGAGGCGCTGTTCAGGTCCCGCTTCACTCGCCGCGGCTTTCTGGCCGCGACCGGAGTCGCCGGAGCGGGGTTGGCGGTGGCGTCGCTCGGCAACGCGCCGAGCGCGATGGCGGATCCTGCCACTCCGGACGTCGCGGGCGCCCCGGCAGGCGACCCGGTCAGCACGCCGCGGGTCGCCGGCCTGCACCTGCAGTTCGGCGCCGACGCTTCCCGCGAGGTCGTCGTGTCCTGGCACACCTTGCAGCCGATCAGCCGTCCACGAGTGTTGCTTGGCCGTCCCGACGGCGCCTACCAGCGCACGGCGCCGGCCCGCACCGTCAGCTACACGGACGCCAAGTCCGGTCAGGTCGTGTACGCGTACCACGCGGACTTGCGCGACCTGCGGCCGAGCACCGAATACGTCTACGCCGCCGTCCATCAGGGCGCGGAGGCCGAATTCGGCGCGTTTCGTACCGGCCCCAGGGGGCGGGCCCGCTTCACCTTCACCAGCTTCGGCGACCAGGGCACTCCCACCACGGGCAAGCTGTACACCCCACCAGCCGGGGTGACGATCGCGAATCCGCCTTACGTCAACGACAATCTCGGCTCCCCCGCGGCCGGCGACGTGACGGCCGGCGTCGAACGCGTGCAACCGCTGTTCCACCTGTTCAACGGCGACCTCTGCTACGCGAACCTGGCCAACGACCGCGTGCGCACCTGGTCGGACTTCTGGGAGAACAACTCCCGGTCGGCGCGCTACCGGCCGTGGATGCCGGCCGCGGGAAACCACGAGAACGAACTGGGTAACGGTCCGATCGGCTATCAGGCCTACCAGACGTACTTCTCGGTGCCGCCGCAGCCGGGACAGACCGACGTCACACGTGGGCTGTGGTACGCGTTCACGGTCGGCTCCGTTCGGGTGATCAGCCTGAACAACGACGACGTCTGTTACCAGGACGGTGGCAACAGTTACGTCCGCGGTTACTCGGGAGGCGCGCAGAAAGCGTGGCTCGAACGCGAACTGCGTACGAGCCGGCGGAACCCGGACGTCGACTGGGTCGTGGTGTGTATGCACCAGGTGGTGATCAGTACCGCCGACAAGTTCAACGGCGCCGACCTCGGCATCCGTCAGGAATGGGTGCCGCTGTTCGACCGGTACGGCGTCGACCTGGTGGTGTGCGGGCACGAGCACCACTACGAGCGATCGCACCCGATTCGCGGTCAGCAGCCGAACCAGACGCTGACCCCGATCCCCGCCAGCACGAACACCGAGCGCATCGACACCACCCGCGGCACCGTGCACATGGTGCTCGGCGGCGGCGGGACGTCGGCACCGTCCAACCAGCTGTTCTTCAACCCGCCGCAGTGCCGGGTGATCGTCTCGGTCGGACCGCCTGACCCGACCACCGGCAAGCGACCCCCGGTCTACGTGCACGAGGACGCGCCGTGGTCCGCGGTTCGCGATGCTGCGCACTCGTACGGGTTCGCCGCGTTCACCGTGGACCCGGGGACGGCGCGCTCCGGCATGACGTCGCTGAAGGTGACCTACTACGACGTCGTCGGTTCGGACGGGCGGCTGGCCCCGTTCGAGGGCTTCACGTTGGAGCGTCCACGATCCGACGCCCGCCGCTGACCACGACGGGTCCGGCCACGGCGATGCCCGCGCACAGTAACGTCGCGCCCAGCAGGTAGCCGCCGAGGACGTCGGACGGGTTGTGCACGCCGAGCGCGATACGTGACAAACCGACCGTGGCTACGCCGAGGACCGCGACGGTGCCGAGCAGGCCACGAGCGACGGCGCCGAGAAGGGGCGCGAGGACCACGACGACCAGCCCGAAGCCGACGAGCGCCGCCTGCGCGTGGCCGCTCGGAAACGATGAGCCGTGGGCGGTGGCCAGCACCGTAGTGAACTCGGGTCGATGCCGAGCGACGAGGTCCTTGACCAGGTAGTTGGCCAGCGAGCTGGTGATTGCCGTGATCGCGACGAGGGCGACCGTACGCGGCTGCCGACGCAGGAGCAGCCACGCACACAACGTGCCGAGGATGATCCACCAACCGACGGTGTCGAAGACGTTGCTCACCAGGCGCATGGCGTCCCCGAACGTCGGGTGGTCCACGGCGGCGCCGTGCAGGCGCGTCACGATCTGGTTGTCGATCCGCTCGAGCGCGGTCCATCGGTTGGCGACCAGGACGGTCAGGACGACAAAGGCGATCCCGAATCCTGCCGCCGTTCCGATCAGCGCCATGCGCGGACGGACGGCGGTCAGGGTCACCCGTCCATCGTGCCCGCCTGGCTCGTGCCCTACGGTCGTGACAGCGAACGGAGGAAAGACGTGTCCGACCAGGCGCACTACCGCAAGCCGGGATGGTTCACGCGCAACGTGGTCAACCGGTCCGTCGCCCTGCTCACCCGACTCGGCGTCAGCGTGGCCGGCAGCCGGGTGCTGGAGGTGCGCGGCCGCACGTCGGGCGAGCCGCGCCGCACCCCCGTCAACCTGTTGCGCTTCGACGGCCACGACTACCTGGTGTCGGCGCGGGGGACGGGCGAGTGGGTTCGCAACGTGCGGGCGGCCGACGGTCATCTGGACCTGCTGCTCGGCCGACGACGGGAAGCGCGCCAGGCCATCGAGCTGCCGGACGGGGAGAAGGTGCCGGTGCTACGGGAGTACCTGCGCCGGTGGAAGGCCGAGGTCGGGATGTTCTTCGACGGCGTCACCGCTGACTCGACGGACGAGCAGATCTCGGCCATCGCGGCCAAGCACCCGGTGTTCCGCCTGTCCTGACTTTGGACGCCCTGAGCACGAGGCATCCGGGCCAATCCACAGCTTGACGTGCGCAGACTGGTCCGATGTTGGCCAGCTTGCCGCCGGCCCGACGCCGGCTGGTGCTCGGCCTGCTGTTCGCGCTCGTCGCAGCGGTGGTCGCGGCCGGCGTGGCCGTTGCGGTCGCGGTCACCCGCGGAGGGGCGACGCCGGTGGCTCGGTCCGCCGCGGCGGATGTCCCCGGCCCGGTAGTCCTCGTGCCGGGCTACGGAGGATCCACCCGCAGCCTGCAGGTGCTGGCCACGCTGCTGAAGTCGACCGGACGCGACGCCTACGTCCTGTCGTTGCCCGGCGACGGTCGCGGCGACCTAACCGATCAGGCCCGCGCGCTCGGTCGTGAGGTGGCGACCGTCCGGCGCGACACCGGTGCGTCCTCGGTGGACGTGGTCGGCTACTCGGCGGGCGGCGTGGTCAGCCGGTTGTGGGTGCGCGACGAAGGGGGTGCGGCGCTGGCCCGTCGCGTGGTGACGCTGGGTTCGCCGCAGCACGGCACCGATCTGGCCGGACTGGCCGGCGACCTCGTGCCGGACCAGTGCCCGGTGGCGTGTCAGCAGCTCGAGCCGGGCAGTGACCTGCTGGCGCGGCTCAACGCGGGCGACGAGACACCGGCCGGTCCGCAGTTCGTGTCGATCTGGACGACGGCCGATCAGGTCGTCGTGCCCCCGGAGTCGGCGCAACTGGCCGGGGCGCTGAACTTCTCCGTGCAGAGCGTCTGCTCGGCGTCCCGAGTGGATCACAGCGACCTGCCGAGTGACCCGGCGGTCGGGGCGATGGTGCTCAGGGAACTGGGCGCAGGGCCGCCGACTCCGTTGACGGCGGCCGACTGCGCCAGCCCCTGACCTGTACCGCTACTTGGGCTCGTCCCCGCTGATGATGTCCTTCGCCTTCTCCTGACCCGTGTCGACCTTGTCGGCGTACTTGCCGCCGGTGCGGTCGTCGATCATGTCGCCGCCCTTGTCGACAGCGGAGTTGGCCTGGTCCTTGTGCCCGGACAGCATGCCCTTCACCCGGTCCATGAGGCCCACGCGATCACCCTGCTTTCTGCCGTAGCACTCGAAGTGAGTGCGCCGCCCTTCATTGTCGTCCCGTTCGGGTTCAGGGCTCAACGACCCCCTCGGCGCGTCAACTCTTGATGTCCTTCGTGGTGAAGTTCGCCCACGCGGCGCCGAGCAGCACCACCACGTACACCGCCTGCAGAGCGACGCCGCGTTCGATGTCGCGCCAGAGGATGGGATCGCGGAACAGGTCGATGAAGGCCAGCCAGTACCGCGTCGGCAGGTACGGCTTCAGCGCATCGGCGGCGTCGAGCGTGAGCAGCAGCGACGACCCGATGAGGAACGCGAGCGCGCCGATGCTCGCGGCCAGCGGCGAATCGGTGAATGTCGACAGCAGCACGGCCATGGCGGCCACGGCCAGCATGGAGAACGCCACGTAGACGATGGCGAGCGCCGTCCGAATCGCGATGTCCGTCGGCGTTAGCGGCGTCCCCGACACACTGGCGATGGACGTGGTGGCGGTCTCGGGTTGACGGCCCAGCAGCAGCGAGCCGGTCAGCAAGCCGGTCCCGGCCACGAGGACGACCGCCATGATCACGAACACGAAGACCGTGACCAGTTTGGCGATCAGCAGGCGGGTCCGGCCGACCGGTCGCGCGAGCAGATAACGCAGGGTTCCCGCCTGGGCCTCGCCGGCCACGCTGTCGCCGGCGATCACCGACACGGCGACCGGCAGGAACAGCGGCAGCACGATGGCCAGTGCGGCCACGGAGAACAGCGACCCGTTGGACAGGACGGCGGACAGGAACGCCGGCCCTTGCCCAGGACGTGGCCCGACCCCGGTGATCGACACCAGTACCGCGACCAAGGTGGGCAGCAGGTCGAGCAGCGCCAGGGTCAGCCACGTCCGTGGCCGGCGCAGCAGCTTGGACAGCTCGACGCGGATCATGCCGGACGCTCCACGCGGTCGCTGCTCTGCCCGGCCCGCGCGAGCACGACCTGTTCGAGGGTCGGCCGTTCCGCGCGCAGTTCACTCACGGCCACGTTGCGTGCGACAAGCATGGCGTTGATCTGTTCCGGTCTCTCCCCGCGGGCGATCAGCCATTCACCGTCGCGGTACTCGACGCGTCCGTCGAGAACGGCGACCGCGGCGGCCGGATCCGCCGTGCGGACCAGGGTGCGCCCGGTCGGCGCCAGCAGGTGGTGCAGGTCGTCCTGCAGGACGAGCCGCCCGCGGTCGAGCACTCCGACGCGGGTGCACAGCTGCTCGACCTCGGCGAGGAGGTGACTGGAAAGAAAGATCGTCGTGCCGCGTTCGTGCAGACGCAGTAGGAGATCCCGGATCTCGTGAATCCCTTGCGGATCCAGACCGTTCGTGGGTTCGTCCAGGACGAGCAGCTGCGGCGCCCGGAGCAATGCGCCCGCGAGCCCGAGCCGTTGCCGCATGCCCAGCGAGTAGCCGCGCACCTTCTGCCGGGCGGCCCCCGTCAGGCCCACCAGCTCGCTCACGTC
>CAXTNQ010000076.1:7469-12750 GCA_964245745.1 uncultured Jatrophihabitantaceae bacterium | reverse complement strand
GGGCGGCAAGACGACGGCGCGGCGAATGGTCGCGGGGCTGGAGACGCCGACCGAGGGGACGATCCGGTTCGGCGACCGCGGCGTCAACGACGTGCCGCCGAAGGACCGCGACATCGCGATGGTGTTCCAGAACTACGCGCTCTACCCGCACATGTCCGTGGCCGAGAACATGGGCTTCGCACTCAAGCTCAAGGGCGTCAACAAGACCGAGCGCGACACGAAGGTCCGCGAGGCCGCGAAGATGCTCGACCTCGAGCAGTACCTCGACCGCAAGCCCAAGGCGCTGTCCGGTGGGCAGCGTCAGCGTGTGGCCATGGGGCGGGCCATCGTCCGTGAGCCCAGCGTGTTCCTCATGGACGAGCCGCTGTCCAACCTCGACGCCAAGCTGCGCGTCGAGACCCGCGCCAACATCGCGGCTTTGCAGGCCCGGCTCGGGACGACGACGATCTACGTCACCCACGACCAGGTCGAAGCTATGACGATGGGTCACCGGGTGGCCGTCCTACGTGACGGAACGCTGCAGCAGGTCGACACCCCGCGCAATCTCTACGACCGCCCGGGCAACGCCTTCGTCGCCGGCTTCATCGGCTCGCCCGCGATGAACCTGCGCACGGCGGATGTGGTGCAAGGTGGCGCGCGGCTCGGCGAATACCTCGTTCCGCTGTCGGAGACGACAGTGACCGCGGCGCAGAAGAACGGCCTGCAGCGGATCACGGTCGGCATCCGGCCCGAGTCCTTCCACGTCGCACAGGACGGTGAGCAGTCTGTCGATCTGCACGTGAACCTCGTCGAAGAACTCGGCGCCGATGCCTACGTCTATGGCACGCTGCCCGGCGACGACGAGATCAACGACAAGCAGCTCATCACGCGCTTCGACGGGCGGGTGCCGCCGCGCATCGGCGAGACGATCAAGGTCGCCGTCCGACCCGGCGAGGAGCACGCGTTCAACTCCGAGACCGGCGAGCGTCTGGGCTGATCGCCCGCCTAGCTCACGATCGGGGAGCTGTCCGCTGCGGCGGGTGGCTCCCCGATCGGCGTTGTCGGGCGATCTCGGCCAGCGCGACGGCAGCGGCCACAGAGGCGTTGAGCGACTCCGCGGCCTGCATGGGGATGGCGACCGTCAGGTCGCAGGTGGCGCCGACGAGCCGGGACAGCCCGCGCCCCTCGGAGCCGACCACGACCACGACGGGATCGGCGGCCAGTGCAAGATCGTCCAGTGAGGTGGTGCCGTCGGCGTCCAGACCGATCGCGAACAGGCCCTCACGCTTGCACTCGGTCAGGGCGCGCACGAGGTTTGTCACGCGAGCGACGGGTAGGCGGGCCGCCGTACCCGCAGAGGTACGCCACGCCACCGCGGTCACTCCGGCCGCCCGACGTTCCGGAATGACCATCCCATGCGCGCCGAACGCGACCGCGGACCGGATGATCGCGCCGAGGTTGCGCGGGTCGGTCACCCCGTCGAGGGCCACAAGGAGCGGCGCGGTCGCGGACTCGCGCGCCCGGACGAGCACATCGCCCAGCTCGACGTAGGCGAACGGCGGCACCTGCAGAGCGAGCCCTTGGTGCAGCAGGCCGCCGGTGCGCCGGTCGAGCTCACCGCGGCTGACTTCCAACAACGCGATCCCTCGGGCGCCGGCCAGTCGGACCGCCTCGGTGACCCGCTGGTCCGGGTCCAGGCCCTGGGCCACGTACAGCGCGGTGGCCGGCACCTTCGCGGCCAACGCCTCGGCCACCGGGTTGCGTCCGACCAGCAGTTCGGGCGCCTCCGGCGCACGCCGGCCTGCGGCCTCGCGACGTGGAGATGGGTCGCGCCGCCCTGCCGTGTCCCGCCGGGCCGCTGCGGCGGACCGACGAGCAGCTGGGTGGCCCGTACGGTCCTCCGCCTTGGGGGTTGGACCTCGTCCCTGCAACGCCTGCCGACCCTGGCCGCCCGAGCCGACGGTCGCGCCCTTCTTGCCTTTGCGCACGGCACCCTGGCGCTGCGAGTTCCCGGGCACGGCTAGCTTCTCTCGCTCTTCGGGCGGGCGCTCAGCGCCCAGTCGCTCTGCACCTGCACCCCACGAAATCGCTGCACGATTCCGCGGGGACACCGCAGATCCTCGGCGCTACCCGCCTTGATGCTCACTCGCTCATACGCCCTTGACGGTCCATCGCGGGCCGGTCGGCGTGTCCTCGACGACGACGCCCGCCTCGGCCAATTCGTCCCGGATCGCGTCGCTGGCCGCGAAGTCGCGCCGAGCACGCGCCGCCTCACGTTGCGCGACGACGATGCCGACCAGGGCGTCGACCGTGCCCGCCAAACCGGCCGCGTCACGGTCGGCCCAGTCGAGCGGGTTGACGCCGAGCACCGACGTCATGGCCAACACTTCACCCACGGCCTGCCGGATGCCGTGTTCCTCGTCCAGGCCGAGGGCCACGTTGCCGGCCCGGACCGTCTGGTGGAGTACGGCGAGCGCCGCCGGGACGCCGAGGTCGTCGTCGAGCGCCGCCCGGAACGCGGCCGGTAGCGGCGTCGGCGCAGGGTCCGCGTACGGCGCGGCCCGGTCGACGAAACCTTCGATCCCGCGGTAAGCCGCGGCCGCCTCGTCGAGCGAGCTCGGCGTGAAGTCCATGGTGCTGCGGTAATGCGCAGCCCCGAGGTAGTAGCGCACCTCGACCGGACGCCAACGGGTGATCACATCGCGGACGATCAGTGAGTTGCCCAGCGACTTCGACATCTTGGCGCCGGCGATCGTCACCAGGCCGTTGTGCATCCAATAGCGGGCGAAGCCGTCCCCCGCGGCGCGCGACTGTGCCTGCTCGTTCTCGTGGTGCGGGAAGACGAGATCGAGACCGCCACCGTGGATGTCGAAGGTCGGTCCCAAGTACTTCGTCGACATGGCCGAGCACTCGAGGTGCCATCCCGGACGTCCCGGACCCCACGGCGTGGGCCAGGCCGGCTCGCCCTCCTTCGCCCCTTTCCACAGGGCGAAGTCGCGGGGATCGTGCTTTCGGGTGTCGTCCAGGCTGTCCGCCGAGGCAACCATCTCGTCGAGTCGCTGTCCGGACAGCGCGCCGTACTCAGGGTAGGAGCACACGTCGAAGTAGACGTCGCCCCCCGACGAGTAGGCGTGTCCCGAGTCGATCAGCCGCTGCATGAGGGTGATCATCTCGGGGATGTGACCGGTCGCCCGCGGGTCGTACGTCGCGGGCAGGCAACCGAGGGCGTCGTAGGCCGCCAGCACCGCGCGCTCGTTCTCGTAGGCCCAGTCCCACCAGGGTCGGCCGGCCGCAGCGGACTTGGCGATGATCTTGTCGTCGATATCGGTGACGTTGCGGACGAAGCTGACGTCGTACCCGTTGCGGTCGAGCCAGCGACGCAGGATGTCGAACGCGACCGCCGAGCGCAGGTGGCCGATGTGCGGGGGTCCCTGCACGGTAAGGCCGCACAGGTAGATAGAGGCGTGGCCATCGTGCAACGGCTCGAACGGTCGCACCGAGCGGGTCGCCGTGTCGTAGACCCTCACGACCGTGCGTCCGTAGCACTCAGCGCTCGGACCCTCACCGCGCCATCGTAGGCGCAGCGACCGCCCCGACCGTGGGTGCCGGGTAGCGTGCCGGAGTGGCTCTCGACGCTCGACGGATGTGGCGACCGGAATCCGTGGCGGTGGCCGCCGGGCGTCCCGACCGGACGCCCTACGCGCCGCTCAACCCGCCGATCGTCCTGTCGCCGCCGCTGCACCACGGGCCGGACGACAACCCCTACGTCCGCGAGGTCGGGACACCGAGCGCGCACGGGTTCGAGTCCGTCCTCGGCGAGTTGGAGGGCGGCACGGCCCTGGCCTTCGCTTCGGGAATGGCCGCCATCGCCGCCGTCGCTGAAGATCAACCGGCCGGCGCCACCGTCGTCGTCCCCGACAGCTGCTACAGCGGGACGATCAACATCTTCGGCCGGTTGGTGCAACTCGGACACCTCCAGGTGCGGGCGGTTGACGTCACCGATACCGCCGCCGTGTGCGCGGCCCTGCCGGGCACGCAACTGCTCTGGCTGGAGAGCCCGACCAATCCGCTGCTCGGCGTTGTCGACCTGCCGGCGGTGACCGAAGCCGCGCACGCCGTCGGTGCGCTGGTCTGCGTGGACTCCACGCTCAACACACCGCTCGTGCTCCGTCCGCTCGAGTACGGCGCGGACGTCGTCATGCATTCGGGGACGAAGTACCTAAGCGGCCACACCGACGCGCTCATCGGTGCGCTGGTGGCCCGGTCGGCGGACGTGGTCGAGCGGCTGCATCGTCGTCGGACGCGGAGCGGTGCCGTGGCCGGCGGCCTCGAGTCCTACCTCGCCCTGCGCGGCATGCGCACGCTCGCCCTGCGGATGGCCTGCGCCCAGGCCAACGCCCTGGAGCTGGCGCACCGGCTCGATGACCACCCGGCTGTCACCCGGGTCCGGTTCCCGGGTCTGGCCGGCGACCCCTTCCACGAGCGGGCGACCCGCCTGCACGACGGATACGGCGCCATCGTCTCGTTCGACGTTGCCGGGACGATCGCGGACGCGGAGCAGGTGTGCGAACGGGTCGAGCTGATCACCCACGCGACCAGCCTCGGCGGCGTCGAGTCGCTGATCGAACGGCGGGCGCGGTACCCCGTCGACGCCGAGCACGGGTCGCCTCCCACCCTGCTGCGCCTGTCGGTAGGTATCGAGCACGTCGACGACCTGTGGGCCGACCTCGGCCAGGCGTTGGCTCCGCTCAGGACGAGCTGATCAACGCGGTGGCGATGGCCGCCCGCCCTTCACCGCGCCCGGTCAGGCCCAGCCCGTCGGTCGTCGTCGCCGTCACCGACACCGGCGCGCCCACCACCGCCGACAGGGTGAGCTCGGCCTCGGTGCGCCGTGGGGCCACGCGTGGGGTGTTGCCGATCAACTGCACGGCGATGTTGCCCACCGTGTAACCGCGCGCGCCCAGGCGGCCGACGACCTCGATGAGCAGTGTCGCGCCGGCGGCGCCCGTCCAGAGGGGGTCGTCCGTGCCGAAGACCGCACCCAGGTCGCCGAGCCCGGCCGCCGAGAGCAGGGCGTCGCACGCTGCGTGCACCGCGACGTCCCCGTCGGAGTGGCCGGCGCACCCGTCGACGCCCGGCCACAGGAGGCCGGCCCGCCAGCACGGGCGCCCGGTACTCCCACATCTGGGAGTTGAGCGGCCAGCCGTGGATCAGCACGACCGGCTTGCCGCTGCCCCAGTCGTTGAAGAACAGCTCGGTCCCGTCAGCCGCCTTCACGAAAGGCATGGCAGTCTCCCTCGGA
>CAXTNQ010000076.1:0-7459 GCA_964245745.1 uncultured Jatrophihabitantaceae bacterium | reverse complement strand
GCCACAGGAGGCCGGCCAGCCAGCACGGGCGCCCGGTCGCGATGGGGTGGACGTCCACCCCGATTCCCGTCCGGATCATGACCGAATGATCATGACGGCGTGGCCGCAGCGTCGCGCCAGAGGGCCAGGGCCTCGGCCAGACCCAGATCCCAGGGGGTCGTGATCTTGAACGCCTCGTCCGCACCCTGTACCACGAGGACGCGGCCTCTGACGGCCTCGACCAGACCCGCGTCGTCGGTATGTGCATCGTCCGGAGCGGCCTCGTGCGCGGCGACCAAGACATCGCGTCGGAACCCCTGCGGCGTCTGCACCGCCCACAGCGTCGTGCGTTCGACCGTGGCCACGACGCTCATCGTGGGGTCGACCCGCTTGACCGTGTCGGTCACCGGACGGGCTGGTACCACCGCGCCCGCGCCGTCGGCCAGGGCTTCCAGCACGCGGTCGATCACCGCAGCCGGCACGAACGGCCGGGCGACGTCGTGCACCAGCACCGTGTCGATGTCGGACGCGAGCTCGGCCAGGCCACAGGCCACGGACGCCTGCCGAGTAGCGCCACCGGGCACCACCCTCGCGTCGGGGACGAGCCGAATCGCCTCGATCAGCGCGGTGCGGGGCGCGACGACGATCACGTCCCGCACGGCCGGGTGGGCGAGGAAGGGGACGGCGGCGTGTTCGAGCAGGGTGCGGCCACCGACCGAGCAGAAGGCCTTGGGTGTTGGACGGCCGAGCCGTACGCCGCTGCCAGCAGCGACAAGGATGGCGGCGACCGTCAAGGGAACGTGCGCGGCCGGGTCGTGCTGCGTCGAGGGCGCGCTACGAGCTATACGACGGCCTCGGCGAGCACCTCGTCAAGCACGAGCTCGGCCTTGTCCTCGTTGGTGCCCTCGGCCAGGGCCAGCTCGCTGACCAGGATCTGCCGCGCTTTGGCCAGCATTCGCTTCTCGCCGGCCGACAGTCCACGGTCCTTGTCGCGGCGCCAGAGGTCGCGAACCACCTCGGCCACTTTGTTCACGTCTCCGGACGCCAGCTTCTCGCCGTTGGCCTTGTAACGGCGAGACCAGTTGGTCGGCTCTTCGGTGTGTGGGGCCCGCAGAACCTCGAATACCCGGTCCAGACCGTCCTGGCCGACGACGTCACGCACGCCGACAATCTCGGCGTTGTCAGCGGGAACCAGCACGGTCAGGTCGCCCTGCGCGACCTTCAACACCAGGTAGGTCTTTTGCTCGCCCTTGATCGTGCGCTGCTCGATCGCTTCGATCTTTGCCGCCCCATGGTGCGGGTAAACGACCGTCTCGCCGACCTTGAACGTCATGTGCGAGGCCCCTTTCGACTACTTAACAGAATAACATGCAAGCGATCTGCCGACGTTCGCTACGTCACGAATGTTCATTTCACAGCGGCACGTTCGCGGTCGGGCCGGCCGCCGTGTACCGAGCGCCGGCGATCGCTACGCTGTCGACCGAAGTCACCCAAGGGACGTGTGGATCACCGTGACCAGAGAGCCGAGCGCCATGGCGAAGCGAGCACGCAGCCGAGCGACTGGGCTGCTGCTCGGCATGACCGCGGCGGTCACGCTGACCGCCTGCGCGGCCGGTCAGGTGGCACAGACCGCGCAGGAGACGCCGGCCATCGACGGCGTCTCGGTCACCATAGGGACCATCGCCGTCCGGGCGGCGGCCATCAGTCCTCCGCCGTCGAACTGGCCGCAGGGCGGAGTCGCTCCGGTTCAGCTCGTCCTGGTGAACGAGGGCTCGGACCCGGACACCCTGACGTCGGTCACCACGGACGCCGCCGGCGGCGCCACCTTCTTCGCGAGCACCACGGCCGCGCGGTCCGCGTCGTCCTCGTCGGCGTCCGCGTCGTCCGCACCGACTTCCGGCTCCGCGTTGGCGACTACCCCGATCGCGCCACCCACCCCCACGCTGAGCGCGATCACCGTTCAGCCCGGTCAGCGGGTGTCCGTCGGCTTTGCCGACACGGACCCGGCCATCGTCCTGACTGGCCTGCGTCAGCCGCTGTTTCCTGCGCAGTCCTTCCACATCACGCTCAACTTCTCCCGCGCCGGGACCCGGACATTCGATATTCCGGTACACCTGACCGACGCGCCTTCGAATCGACCGACGCAGGACATCTCGCCCAGCGTCGCCTCGTGATCGCTGACTGACGTCATCCGGATCGCCCGCTGACCTGACTCGCGAGCTCACCCGGCGAGCCAGCCGAATTGGTCGGACCTCACCGCTACCGTCGCGCCCGTGAGCGCTTCGACTTCACGGCGTCCGGCGCCGTCGTACCGGTGCACGGAGTGTGGGGCGACCAGCGTCCGATGGGTCGGCCGCTGCCCGGAGTGCCAGGCGTGGGGCACCGTCACCGAGTCCGGCCGGAGTGCGCCCACCCCCTCGACTGTGTCGCCGACGGCCGTGAGCCAGCCTGCGCGCCCGATCGGTGACGTCGATTCCACGCACGCGCGGCACCAGCCGACCGGCGTAGGCGAGCTCGACCGGGTGCTGGGCGGTGGCCTCGTGGCCGGTTCCGTCGTCCTGTTGGCCGGCGAACCGGGAGTGGGCAAGTCCACGTTGCTGCTCGAGGTGGCCCACCAGTGGGCGGTCGGCGGGTCCACCGCCCTGATCGTCACCGGCGAGGAGTCCCCGGCGCAGGTGCGCCTGCGCGCCCAGCGGACCGGTGCCGACCACCCGGCGCTGTTCCTCGCGGCCGAGACCGACCTCGGGGCGTTGCTCACCCACCTCGACGACGTCCGGCCCGGCCTGCTCGTCGTCGACTCGATCCAGACCGTGAGTTCGGCGGCGGTGGACAGCGCGGCCGGCTCGGTGACCCAGATCCGGGCGGCGACCGCGGCACTGATCGCCGTCGCGAAGGAGCGCGGCATCGCCACGGTCCTCGTCGGGCACGTCACCAAGGACGGGTCGATCGCCGGCCCGCGCCTGCTCGAGCACCTGGTCGACGTCGTCCTGCACTTCGAGGGCGAACGCCACAGCGCCCTGCGCCTCGTGCGGGCCACCAAGAACCGCTTCGGGCCGGCCGACGAGGTCGGCTGCTTCGAGATGCGCGAGGACGGCATGGTCGGGCTGGCCGACCCGTCCGGCCTGTTCCTGTCCGAGCGCACGGTGGCGGTGCCCGGCACCTGCGCGACGGTCACCGTCGAGGGGCGCCGTCCCCTCGTCACCGAGGTACAGGCGCTCGTCGTCCCGGCGGCGTACGGCGGCGCCCCCCGCCGGGCGGTGACCAACCTCGACGCCGGGCGGGTGGCCATGCTGCTCGCCGTCCTCGTGCGGCACGCTCGCGTGGGGCTGTCCGAGCGGGAGGTCTACGCCTCCACCGTCGGCGGCCTGACGGCCGGCGAGCCAGCGGCCGACCTGGCGATCGCCCTGGCCGTCGCATCCGCCGCCCGGGAAATGCCGGTGCCCCCCACGGTGATCGCCGTTGGTGAGCTCTCGCTGTCCGGGGACGTGCGGCACGTCCCGGCCCTGGACCGTCGGCTGACCGAGGCGGCTCGGCTCGGGTTCACCACGGCGCTCGTGCCCGCCGATCTTCGCGCTGGGAGACCCCACCCTGTGCCGGCCTCCGGTCAGGGGCTGACGACGATCCCCGTGACGACGATCCACGACGCCCTGACGGCGCTCGACAACGTCCGCCAACAGCCGGCCACGAGCGGCCGCCGGATCCTGCGAGCCGTCCCCGACACCTGAGCAACCGCTCGCTAACAGCACGGCGTGCGGACGCGCCTACACTGAGTGCAGAGCGTCGAGGGGGGACAGTGCCGACGAGCCAGCGGGATACCGCGCTGCGCACGGTGCTGGCCACGGTCGCGCCCGGCACGCCGTTGCGTGATGGCCTCGAACGCATCCTGCGCGGCAACACCGGCGCCCTCGTGGTTCTGGGCTACGACCAGACGGTCGAGGACCTGTGCACCGGTGGGTTCCCGCTGGACGTCGAGTTCGCGGCGACCCGGCTGCGGGAGCTGGCCAAGATGGACGGCGCAGTCGTGCTGTCCACCGACGGCAACCGGATCGTGCGCGCGGCCACGCACCTGATGCCGGATCCGGCGATTCCCACCGAGGAGTCGGGCACGCGGCATCGCACGGCGCAGCGGGTGGCGGCCCAGACCGGCTATCCGGTCATCTCGGTGTCGCAGTCCATGCGCATCATTAGCCTCTACCTGGGCGGCCCGCGGCACCTGCTGGAGAGCTCGGACGAGCTGCTGGGCCGTGCCAACCAGGCCATCGCCACCCTCGAGCGCTATAAGGCCCGGCTCGACGAGGTGTCTAACACCTTGACCGCGCTGGAGATCGAAGACCTGGTCACCGTGCGCGACGCGGCGATGGTCGCCCAGCGGCTGGAGATGGTGCGCCGCATCGCCGACGAGATCACCGGCTACGTCATCGAGCTGGGCACGGACGGGCGGCTGCTCGCCCTGCAGCTCGACGAGCTCATGGCGGGGGTGGACGTCGAGCATGAATTGATGGCCCGCGACTACGCGCCGTCGGGCCGCCGGGGACGTTCGGCGGAACAGATCAACGCCGAGCTCGCCGAGCTGTCCGCCACGGACCTGCTCGACCTGTCGACTCTGGCCCGCGCAATGGGCTTCGGCGTCGCTCCCGAAGTACTCGACGGCGCAGCGAGCCCGCGTGGCTACCGTCTGCTGGCCCGCGTCCCGCGCTTGCCCCCGACCATCCTCGACCGGCTCGTCGAGCACTTCGGTGGCCTGCAGAAGCTGCTGGCCACCACGGTCGAGGATCTGCAGGCCGTGGAGGGGGTCGGCGAAGCACGGGCGCGGACGGTGCGCGAGGCGATCTCGCGACTGGCCGACGCATCGATCATCGACCGCTACCCCTGAGCGGTCAGCTGATCGTGAACTGCGACGTCGCGCCTTCCTGACCGGCGAGCAGGGCATGCAGGGTGTATGTTCCCGGCCCGACCCGCACCCGCTGACCGGCGCATTGCGGCTGCGACGACAGTCCCGTCCACACGATCGACCGGCGCACAGCCGTGCCGACGGGCAGGGTGGCCGGACTCGTCCCGGGCTCGATCTGGCAATCGTGGCTGCCCCAGACCCGGGACTCGCCGTTGTAGACCCGCAGTTCGATCTGCCGATCGGCGAGGTCCGCGACGCACGGCGCGGTACCGGAATTGATCACCTGTAGCGACAGGCTGGGCTGGTCCCCCACGTGATAGCCCGGTGCCGACGCAACGGCGCTGACCTTGAGGTTGCCAGCGGTGCACAGGCTGGCCGCGACGGTGGGTTGGCCGGCGGCCGGCGCGGCCGGCGTGGGGCCCGACCGGGCGGCGACCGACGAGGCGGCGGACGCGGCCGACGATCTGGTGGTCTCGGCCGCCGGCCGTCCGGAGCCCGACGAGCACGCCACCCACAGCGTCAGGCCGGTCAGGACGACCAGGCCGATCACCAGCAGGCGGCGCCGCCAGTAGATGGTGGCGGGTCTCGGTCCGACGGGATGGAACATCGCGAGGTGGACGCTAGCCGACCCGGCACCGGCGGTCGTGGCGACGCGCGGCGCTCGCCCGGTGAACCAGCGCCCCGGGCGGCTGAGTAGCGTGCCGGAGGTGGCGTTTCGCACCGCCCGCGGTCCGGAGCCGTTCGCGTCGCTCGATCAGCCCGGCCCGGACCTCGTTGCCCCGCTGCTGACCTGGTATGCCGAAACCGCCCGCGACTTGCCGTGGCGCGCGCCCGACGCGTCACCCTGGGCCGTCTTGGTCAGCGAGGTCATGTTGCAGCAGACGCCGGTGGCCCGCGTCCTGCCGGCTTATGAGACGTGGCTGCGACGCTGGCCGACCCCGGCGGCGCTCGCCGCCGCCAGCCCGGGTGAGGCGCTTCGCGCGTGGGGCCGGCTCGGTTACCCGCGCCGGGCGCTGCGCCTGCATCGCTGCGCGACGGTGCTCGTCGCCCAGTTCGGTGGCCAGGTGCCGTCCGATGTGGACGCGCTGCTGGCGTTGCCCGGCATCGGCTCCTACACGGCACGGGCGGTGGCGGCGTTCGCGTTCGCCCAGCGCCATCCCGTCGTCGACACCAATGTGCGGCGGGTGGTGGCTCGAGCGGTCGACGGACGCGCCGCCGCCGGCGGGTCCGCGGTGGCGCGCGAGCACGCGGCGGTGGACGCGCTATTGCCCGGCGAACCGGAGCAGGCCGCACGGGCCAGCGCGGCGCTCATGGAGCTGGGCGCGCTCGTCTGCACGGCCCGCTCCCCGCGCTGCGGCCAGTGCCCGCTGGGGGCGCGGTGTACCTGGCGCGCCGCCCGCTCCCCCCCCGAACGCCATCGCACCCCCGCCACACAGCGTTACGACGGCACCGACCGCCAGGCGCGCGGGCGCCTGCTCGGCGTGCTACGTGGCCGCCGGAGCCCGGCGCCTCGTGCTGCGTTCGACGCGGTGTGGCCCGACCCGGTGCAACGCGCACGTGCGCTCGACTCGCTCGTCGTGGACGGCCTGGTCGATGCACTGCCCGACGGTCGGTTCGCCCTGGTCGGCGAGGCCGGCGCGCCGCCGCAGTCCTAGCGCCTGCTCGCCGCCCCTGCCGGTTGCCGACCGCCGTCGAAGTCTCCTGGCCATCCCGATCGGTTGATCACCGGCTGGGTGCGAACAGGACGAGGCCCCGGCTACAGCACGAGGCCCCGGCTACATAGCCGGAGCCTCGTGGTGGTCTAGCCGGGTGGTTACTCGACGGCCTCGCCGACCGGGGCCAGTTCCGGCAACGGCGACGGCTTCGCCTCGCCGCGGAAGGTGAAGACCGGCTTGCCGTCCTCACCAGGTGCGGTGTCGACCAGCACGATCTGGCCGGCCGAGAGCTCGCCGAACAGGATCCGCTCGGACAGCGCGTCCTCGATCTCGCGCTGGATGGTCCGCCGCAGCGGCCGCGCCCCGAGGGCCTTGTCGTAGCCCTTCTCGGCGAGCAGTGCCTTGGCGGCCGGCGTGAGCTCCAGCCCCATGTCCTTGCTACGCAGCTGAGCGTCCAGCCGGTTCGTCATCAGGTCGACGATCTGGACGATCTCCTCCTGCGTCAGCTGGTGGAACACGATCGTGTCGTCGATCCGGTTCAGGAACTCGGGCCGGAAGTGGTTCTTCAGCTCGTCGGTGACCTTCTGCTTCATCCGCTCGTAGTCGCCGGCCGTGTCGTTCGCCGCGGCGAACCCGAGCGCGCCGATCGACTTCGACGCGTCGCGCGTGCCCAGGTTGGTCGTCATGATCAGGACCGTGTTCTTGAAGTCCACGACCCGACCCTGACCGTCCGTGAGCCGCCCGTCCTCCAGAACCTGGAGCAGGGTGTTGAACACGTCCGGGTGAGCCTTCTCGATCTCGTCGAAGAGCACCACGCTGAACGGCTTGCGGCGCACCTTCTCGGTGAGCTGGCCGCCCTCCTCGTAGCCGACGTAGCCGGGCGGGGACCCGACCAGTCGCGAGACGGTGTGCTTCTCCATGTACTCGCTCATGT
>CAXTNQ010000075.1:0-12762 GCA_964245745.1 uncultured Jatrophihabitantaceae bacterium | reverse complement strand
TCGAGGTGATGTCCAAGCCGGCGGTGCGCCACCGAAACACCGACCCGGGAACCAGCAGACCGCCGGCGTGCGCCTGCTCGACGTCCGGCTGCCACGCCGGCCACGCATCCACGTCCGTCTGAATGTCCCAGATGGCCTGGATCGGCGCGAAGATCGTGATCTCCTCCCGCGTGATCACCGGCGCCTTCCCGTTGATGTCCATCGGCTTCCTTCCCCATGACCGCGCCGACTCGGCAGGCGCAGCGTCGGCCCCTAGTCTGCAAGCACGCGTCAACGACCGTCAGACCGGGCGGGCATCATGAACGACGTGTGCGGCCGATACGTCAGCGTTCAAGCAGCCCCGCAGCCTCGGCGCTGATCTTGGCCGACAACATTCTCGCGAGGCACGCACGGACATGCCTCGCGGCCTCCGACCACGGCCTCTTAATGCTCGGAGCTGGTCTGACCGTTCCGGGGCGGTCGCCGGGCGTTTAGGCGGGCGGCCAGTGGAGTTCGGTGACGCGGCCGCCGGCCGCGTCGGCAACTAGCGCGACGGGGCCATCCGGTCGTACGTACAGCTCAGAGCGCCCTTCATGCACCGCTCCGAAGACGCCGTGTGGACGGTGGCGCCGGCGACGTGCCGGTGGACGACTCACACGTGCGGGTGCCGCCGCGGTCCGCGTCCCTCGGCGCCCACGGGACGCTGCTCGATCTCGGCGTCGGCTAGGCCAGTCGGCATGTCGACGACGATTGCGCCGACGTCTCCGCCGATATCGAGCAGCACGGGACCCTGACCGGCGTGGTCGTGGTCGACACCCTCGGCGGCGTCAAGGTGGGTGTGGCTCACACGCTCACCCGGCCTAAGCCCGGCCCCGGCAGGTACTGATACTCACCGAGCGGGGTGCCGAGATACGGAAAATACTTCATGTAAGGGGCGTTGGTGTTTCTCGTCCCATCGGTCAGCCCTCCGGCGGCCTGGTCGGGCGTGAACGACTTGTCGACGAGCGGAAGGGTGATGCCGGCAATGGCCCGCAGCCCGATGGCCACGACGTTGCCGAAAACCCTACGACCGTTGGGGAACCGGCGAGGTCGCCACCGATGACGCCCAGCTCATCGGCTTGGTCGCCGGCGGGATAGCCAGGTTGAGTCGGACGGGGTCAGCTGCACCGCGCCGGTGAAATTCTGGAAGCCGGGGACCACTCCGGCCGGGATGCCGGTGAGCAGGATGGCGGCCAAGTCGGCGTGATCCATCCACCGGCGCTGACACTCGCAAGTTCGTAAACGGGGCGACCTGCGGCTTGGCTCGCTGACTCGACCAGGTCCAGCGCACGATGCCGGAACTCCGGCGGCTTGGACGCAGGCTTACAGCGGACTCCTCTTCGAAGCGATCATCGCCTGAGATCAGGTGTCCAAGAAGCGGGGCAGGCTCGGATCGCGTCAATGAGGTGTGTCACGTCGACAATTTCGTCGGCGGATGGATCCGCGCGTGGGTCGGACGCGAATGGACGACTAGCGGGCTGAGACAACAGTCCCGCGTGGGGTCAGCGATGAGGCTGTCCCTTCCCGGCGCGGAGTTCAGCACCGCGGTCGCGCTGGTGTCCGGTGACGTTCGTTCTGATTCAGCGGGGGTCCGCGCAATGAAACGAAATCCGAAGCTAGTTGCCGCATTGCTGGTCGTTGGGACGGCTGTGCTTGTCGTTGGCGTCGTATTGACGGCATCGTGGCCGTCCGGCCACGGATCGAAGCCCGGGGGGAGGGTGGCTCCTGCTGCGGCAAGCAACGCGGGCTCAGCTTTGCGGCCCTCCCCGGCCGCCGAGTCGAACTCGCCCGCACCGTCTTCGCCTGCGCCGTCGGCAGGGGTTCCGCCGCGTGCGGGGCCGTTGTCAGACGGGGCGGCGCCGGCAC
This sequence comes from uncultured Jatrophihabitantaceae bacterium, assembly GCA_964245745.1. Classification (GTDB taxonomy): domain Bacteria; phylum Actinomycetota; class Actinomycetes; order Mycobacteriales; family Jatrophihabitantaceae; genus CAXTNQ01. Next base: position 10,878 of record CAXTNQ010000075.1, on the reverse strand, counting down.
CGGCTGGGGCGCCCCCGACGGCCGCTGCGGCTTCGAAGAAGCCAGTGGTGGGGAGGGCTCCGTCTTTCACGTACGTGGTTAAGCCAGGCGACACTCTTTTCGGTATCGCCCAGTGGTTCCGGCTGCACGGCTATGGCGATCTGTACGCTTCGAACATCGCGGCTGTCGGATCCGATCCGAACCTCATCCGGCCGGGAGAGCGGATCACCGTGACGGGCGGTGTTTGGACGATGCGGCCGCCGGCGTGACCCGGCCTCGCGGCGGCCGTCGAGACAAGACGCTGGTGCGTCCACACGAACATGGCCCGGTTGGCACAGATCCCATTCGGGTCGCCTTATCGCCCAGTGCTGACAGCCACCAGTCCGTGCGCGACCTCGTATTCGCCGAGAGTTCCGTGCCGGACAGCGAGTGTCGGCGCGCCATTTCCGAACAGCGGTTGGCGGAAGAGACCGACCGGGAGCTTGAGCGTGCCAAGCTCGCTGACCGCCCCGGCGTGTTGGCGGCGATTGCCGTGGCTGAATGGGAACAGCTACGGCGGCGGCTCGGTAGTCGGGCCGGCGAAGCTCTGGCGGTGGCGTTCGACGCGTTGCTCGCCGTCGATGCACCGGTCCTGGAACAGCACAGCGTCCGGGCGGATGGTGGCTTCTTCGTCCTGATGCCGGAGACCGCCGCGGCGGCTGCCCGTGACCGTTTGCGGCAGTTGTCGAGGCGGGTCGCCGCCGCGGTCCTGGAGATTTCCGGTGAGCATGTGCGGATAACTCCGGTGATCGGATACGCGCCGTTCGCGGGCGCAACAACTGCGGACGAGCTGCGAGACCAGGTCGGTCTGGCGTTGCAGGATGCGCGGCAACATCTTGATCTGCTTCCGGTGTCGTTCACGCCGTCACTGGCCGCGGCGCCGGTCCGAGCAGCGGAGATGGATGACCCGTCGTCGGTTGCTCAGATGGAGAAACTCCGGTCGCCGCTGCAGGTTTCGTTCACCATGGCGTTGCTGCTCACCCTGCCGTTCATCGTCTACGTAATCGTGTGGGACTACGGCTTCGACCTGACTAGCGTGACGTACCCGCTGGTCGCTGCCGCGCTTGCGGGGACAGCAGCGATTCTGTGGATAGAAAGCTTCCGGGCGGTCGGCGCAGTCGATGTGCCCGCCGCCCCACCGGCCGGCTTTCCGACGGCGACAGCCATTATTCCCGCGTACTTGCCGAACGAAGCCGCCACCATCGTCGACACACTTTTGCACCACCTCGCCCAGGACTACCCGGGCCAGATGCAGATCATCCTCGCCTATAACAGCCCACAACAGCTGCCGGTCGAGGATGTGCTCGCCAAGATCGCGGCCCAGGACCCCCGCCTGCTCGTGCTGCGAGTCGAAGGAAGCACATCGAAGGCGCAGAACATCAACGCAGCGCTCGGGCACGTCACGGGAGCGTTCGTCGGCATCTTCGACGCGGACCACCACCCGGCACCCGGCAGCTACGCCCGCGCGTGGCGGTGGCTCGCCAAGGGGTACGACATCGTGCAGGGCCATTGCGTGGTCCGCAACGGCGACGCGTCCTGGGTCGCCCGGCTCGTCGCCGTCGAGTTCGAAGCGATCTATGCCGTCAGCCATCCCGGACGCGCACGACTCCACGGCTTTGGCATTTTCGGCGGCTCCAACGGCTACTGGCGCACCGAGTCACTTCGGCAAATTCGTATGCAAGGCGCCATGCTGACCGAGGACATCGACTCCTCGATGCGTAGCCTGCTGGACGGACTCAGCATCGTCTCCGATCCCGGGCTGCTGTCCAGCGAGCTGGCCCCGACGACCATTCGCACGCTATGGCATCAGCGCATGCGGTGGGCTCAAGGCTGGACCCAGACCGCCCGTCGACACTTGGGCGCCGCCCTGACCTCACGACGCCTCGGTGCGCGCCAAAAACTGGGTGCCCTCTTCCTGCTCGGCTGGACGCAGGTCGTCCCCTGGATCACCGTGCAAGCGATCCCGATCCTCGCCTTTACCGCGTGGCGCAACCGAGGCATCAACGACTTTAACTTCTTGATCCCGCTGTTCGTGCTGCTGACCGTCTTTACCCTCAGCGTCGGCGTCGCCCAAACCGTCTTCGCCTACCTGCTGAGTGACGCCAGCATTCGATGCCATCGCAGCTGGTTTGTGATCTACGCACTGCACAGCGTCGTGTGGTTCGGCGAGTTTAAGAACGTGATCTCTCGCGTAGCCCAACTCAAGGAAGTCAGCGGCGAGAGCCATTGGCGCATCACGCCCCGAACATCGACAACCGCCGACGAATTAGGTGATGGGGTCGCGACTGAGCTAGCCGAGCCGCTGGCATCGTAATGCACACGCCCTATCCGCGATCGTCGCCGGCAGCGGTCTGGGGCACCGCCACTACACCAGGAGCCGCCGCCGCAGCCGGTTCCGGCACAGAGCGCTACCAGCAGCTGGACAGCTTTCGTGGCGTAGCTGTCCTGGCCAGCATCGTCTTCAACGTCTACCAGTTCTGCAACGTCGACAACGCGCTCTACGACCGCGGGCTCGCTTTCCGTACGGTCAGCTCGCTAGACGCGGCCGTCCCCTTCCTGTTCGTGATCACCGGCTTCCTGATCTACGCCCCGATAGCCCGCCAAGCGATCGACGGCGGACCGCCGCCCGAGGCCCGAAGGTTCCTGGTTCGGCGTGCTCTGCGACTCATTCCGCTCTACTACCTGGCCGTGATCATCGTCTGGTTCCTCCGCCAACAAAGCCTGCCCGGAGACTGGCGTGACCTAATTGAGCATTTGACGTTCACCCACGTCTTCGACGGCAAACGCATCTTCTACACCAACGGACCCGCATGGGCGGTCTCTGTGCTGGCGTTCTACTACGGGATTGTCGTCCTGCTCATACCCTGGCTCGCGCGATCTCGGCGGCAGCTCGCGGGCCGCCGACGGGGCATCGCCGTCGCGTCGGCGCCCCCTGCCGTACTCGCTGCGGTCTCCCTGCTGTGGCGGGCATGGTCGTTCGCTGACCGCGACCGTCCCCTGACGGGATCCTCAACCACGTGGTACGGGCCCGTCGCCAACCTGGACAACTTTGCCATCGGCATGGGGGTGGCGGTGATCGTGATCGGGTTGAGACCGTCACGAGCCACACCAGTCCGTCTCCGTATTAGTCTGCACCTCGCCGGCCTCGCGATTCTGACCATCGCGTTCCTCACCCGCGCCGGGAACCCGTGGTGCGCGTTGTACTTCGCCACCACCTGCTCACTCGCCTTTGGCTGCCTTACCGCGGCCGCGGTCCTCAAACCAGCCACCCACCAGCCCGGCACTCGGATGCGCTGGCAAATCCTTACCCGGCTCGGGCTCATTTCCTACGGCGCCTACGTGTGGCACGAGCCGATCTTGCTCGCCCTCGACCGGCACTTCGGGTTGGTACACCAAACGCCGGCAAGCTTCCTCCACGACACAACGGTCGTCGCCTCCATCTCAATCGCAGCCGGATGGCTCAGTTACCTACTCATCCAACGGCCAAGCAACCAACTCCTCAAGATCTTCGGATCACCAGAACAACCCAAAGACAGCGCCGCCGCCCAACACGTGACCCGTTCACCTAGCCCGCGGTGACCGGCGCACAGCCGAGATCTATACGGCCGTCCGTGTTAACGGCATGTCGGGTCGCGATAGCCGCCCACAGCTCGACCACACCGCCGCCGTCCGCCGCGATGTGCCACCAACGTCACGCGGCCGACGTTCCTTTCGGGTCGCGTAACCGATGGCTTGTTCTACTCGATCCGCCAACGCCGCATATTGGTGATGTCATCCCGCTGGCCTGCCATCGCCCGCGGCGCGGCGGCTGCGCTAGACCCTTGCGCCCGCGCCGGTGGGTGATCGTGTCCGCGGGGCTCACTCCGGTCGTTTGATCGGTGGCTGGACGTTGGCCGCCTCTCGGCAGCCGACCACCTGTAGCCCGGTCCAGGACCGATCAACGCGGTAGCGGCGCGCGGCGCGGCCGACTGTGGGTGACGACTACGGGCCTGGCGGTGCTCGGAGTCTGCCACCTCGCGGCGGAGGGCGCCCTATCCGAAGCCCTCGCTGGCGGGCGGGCGTTGTTAGCCGCCCGCGGTGCAGCCACCGCGGCCGTCGCCGCGGAGAGACCAGCCGCCGTCGTGCGCGGAGAGACCAGCCGCCGTCGTGCGCGGTGCGACCACAGGAAGGGGCTGGCGCACGGTCGGCTTGTCTCGTGTTGGTAGCTCCGGTGGGTCGAACACGACGTTGATGTCGTGTTGACGTCGTGCTGACGGGATGGGGTGATGCTGAGGGTCGTGAAGCGGCTTGTTGCGGCGGGTGTTGCTGTCGTGGTGGTGTTGCTGTCGGCGTGCACGGCCTCGTCGAATCAGGCGCCTCGGCCGTCGAGCGCGAACGGGACATCAGGTGGTGCGAGCGTGTCCGCGGCGGTCGGTAGCCGACCGAATATCGTGTTCGTGTTGACCGATGACCTGGCGTGGAATTTGGTCAGTCACATGCCGCACGTGCAGGCGTTGCAGAGATCGGGCACCACGATGTCGAACTACTACGTGGTCGACTCGTTGTGTTGCCCGTCCCGGTCGGCGATTTTCACCGGCGAGTACCCGCACGACGACGGGGTATTCACCAATTCCGGTAACGATGGCGGCTACGACGCGTACAACAAGAACGGCAACGAACAGAAGTCGTTCGCGCTGGCCCTGCAGCAGGCCGGGTACCGCACCGGGTTCATGGGCAAGTACCTCAACGGTTACCAGCCCACCAACCCGGTGCCGCCCGGGTGGAACGAGTGGGACGTCGCCGGCAACGGCTACCCCGAGTTCAACTACACCCTCAACCAGAACGGCGCCCAACAGCGCTACGGGCACGACCCGCAGGACTACCTGGTCGACGTGCTATCCGCGAAAGCCGGCTCGTTCATCGACTCCTCCGCGGCATCGGGCAAGCCGTTCATGCTCGAGGTCGCCACCTTTGCGCCGCACGCCCCCTACACACCAGCGCCCCGCTACGCCACCGCGGCGAACACCGTCACCTACCCGACAACGAACGCCTACAACACGCTGCCCACCAACCCGCCGTCCTGGCTGAAAGACCGCGCACCGCTGCAACCCAAACAGCAGCAGACCATCACCAACGACTACCAGAAACGGGTCGAAGCCGACCTGGCCGTCGACGACCTCATCGGGCACCTCGAACAGGAACTACAAGCCAAAGGCGTCGCCGGCCGGACCGACATCGTGTTCAGCTCCGACAACGGCTACCACATGGGCGAATACCGGCTCCTGCCCGGCAAACAAACAGCGTTCGACACCGACATCCACGTCCCGCTGATCGTCAGCGGACCCGGCGTCGCCGCCGGTCGCACCGCCACCCAACTCACGTCGAACATCGACATCGCTCCCACCTTCGAAACGCTCGCCGGCGCGAGAATCGGAGCCAACGTCGACGGCGTCACCATGACCGGGGTATGGCAGGGACAGAACCCGGCGACCTGGCAACAAGCCGTACTCGTCGAACACCACGGACCGAACAACGCCCCAGACGACCCCGACCGGCAAAACGCCCAACACGCTGACCCACCCAGCTACGAAGCAGTCCGCACCGCGACCGCCCTCTACGTCCGATACGCCAACGGCGAACAGGAGTACTACAACACCGCCAACGACCCCACCGAACTCCACAACCTCGGCGGACCAGCCGCACCGACCGCCTTAGCCCAAGCCCTCAACGCCCTACAAAACTGCCACGGAACAACCGCCTGCCAACATGCCGCCCACCCCTAACGCGGCGGCACGGATGCGGATTGTGCATCGAACAGCGTGTCCGCCCTGATACGCCTGCTGGGGTTGGCCGTGTCGGCGTCGCCGCCGAGCAAGGCGTCGAAGACGTTGTCGACCAGCGTCGTGATCACGACCTTCTCGACCGGCCGCAGCTCGATCGGGTCGACGGCGGAGCCGGTCGCCGGTCGCGGCACCGCCGCCTGCACCTGCTGCATCGTGCCCGGCTCCTCGCACACCAGTGAAGGTTTACGCCCCCGCGCACCGTCGCCTCGAGCGGCTAGGTCATCAAAGTGCAGCCGTCGAACACGACTCGCCGAGGTGGGCGTTCGACACACATCCACCCGATGACCGCCGGTGAGGGCATGAACCTCATTTGTGTCGAAGACCCAAGAGCAGATCCGCCTGTGACATCGGCGCATCGGCGGCTTCGCCACCTCGTACGGTGGACGTGTGACACGGACCGTGCTGCAGCGAGTTCACAACCCCCGCAATCGTGAATGTGGCTGCGATGCGGACTGCTGGTGCCGGCGGACTACGGTCGGCCGGGCGGTCAAGTGGTGGTTCCCTGCCCGCCTATTCGGGATCCAGCACCGCAGCCGTGGCACCGCTGAATGGAAGCGGGCCCAGGACAGGTCCATCTGACCCGAGGACGATGTGCCAGTCGCGGATCGGGCTACGTTCAGCTCTTCTTCAGCTCTTGGGCGAGCATCACGATGATGCCGCTAGGCCCACGGACATAGCTGAGCTTGTACACGTCCTCGTAGGTTGCCACGCCACGCAGGGGGTGGCAGCCGTGCCTCGCGGCGATCTGCAGGGCCTCGTCGATGTCGTCAACCGAGAAGGCCACACGGTGCATGCCGATCTCGTTAGGCCGGGCGGGCTCGGTCTCGATCGCGTCGGGATGGATGTACTCGAACAATTCGAGACGACCGTTGCCGTCTGGCGTCTGGAGCATCGCGACGTTGGCGTGGTTACCGTCCAAACCGACGGCAGTGTCGGTCCAATCTCCGCTAACCGTGTCACGCCCGACAACGGTCAACCCGAGGTCGGTGAAGAAGACGATCGTCGCTTCTAGGTCGCGTACGGCGATGCCGACGTTGTCGAGTTTGATGGACACGCGTTGCACGCTACTAGCTCACGGTGCTGCCGCCCGGGCTGTTAGCGGCGGCTTCCCGCCCAGCCGTTCCAAGTATCCCGTCGGCAAGAAAGGAACAGCATTATCGGGTGAAGGAGTCTCACTGTCCCGACCTGTGCGACCAGCGCAGCCTGATCGTCACGGGTCCCGGTCGGCGCAGTTCCGTCGAGGGTGGGGCAGCCGTGTCCACGGCGAGCACGGTAAGGGACGGCCGCGCGCGGTGACTATCTGCGGGGTGTGGCTCGGGCACCATGACACCGTTGTTCGGGCTCTCGCCCACGGCCACGTCGGCGAAGCTCTGCGGCAGCCCAAAGGACAGCACCACGCCCACCATTTGGATCAGGGCCAACACGCGCAGCAGCACGTCGTCGTTGTCGTACGCCGAGGTGAATCAGGTGAAATTCAGCCACGCCCAGCTCACCGAGGAAATCGCGAACACGTAGCCGCCGATCGCCGGCCCGACAGGTCCCGCCGTGACGTGCTCGGCCAACTGCTGCGCCGGTCCTTGCCGCGGTTCGCGGAACCGCAGGCAGAGATTGCCGGCGAATCGCTTATCGAGTCCAAGCCAATGATGCAGGCCGTACGCGGGCCCAGTCCCCGACGTCGAGTAGACCCGCCGGGACTTGCTCAATCGCTTTCGAACGAATTCATGTTTACCTCCGCCACGTACGCTCTCAGCAACGTCGGCGTCACGGCACTGCTGCCGGCGTCGCATCGTGCGCTTACTGAGGATGTGGTCATGGCCAACCTGAATCCCGAACCGCCCACCGTCGTCCTGATCCATGGTGCGTTCGCCGACGCAGGAAGTTGGGCCGCGGTCGTCGAGCGCCTACTCGCAGCCGAGGCTAAGGTCCAGGCTCTCGCCATCCCGATGCGCGGGCTGGCCAGCGACTCGGCCTACGTGGCGAGTGCGATCTCGCAGATCGAGGGTCCGGTGCTCGCGGTGGGGCACTCCTACGGGGGAGCGGTCATCAGCAACGCCTGCACGCAGACAGCCAACGCTGTCGGGCTCGTGTTCGTGAACGGTTTCGCCACCGAACTGGACGAGGTCCTCAGCGCGGTTGAAGGCACGTCGCGTGACAGCGCGCTCGGTCCCGCACTCGTCACCCGGCAGTACCCGACCGGAACAGGTGACGAGACGGCCGTAGAGCTCTACGTCAATCCGGCGAACTTCAACGACGTGTTCGGCGGCGACCTACCCGAGGCTCAGGCGTCCGTCCTCGGCGCGTCGCAACGACCGATCGCCGCGGCCGCATTCGACGAGAAATCTGGCGCACCCGCCTGGAAGACCCTGCCGTCGTGGGCGGTCGTAGCCACAGGCGACAAAGCAGCCGGCACCGACATCACCCTCTCGCAGGCCAAACGCGCCAAGGCTGACATCATCGAAGTCGACGGGTCACACCTGATCATGGTGTCGCAACCGCAATTGGTCACCGATCACATCCTCAAGGCACTGCGTTCGGTCAGCGGACCCCATAACAAGTGATCAACCGCCCCGACCATCTGGCCGGCAAACTCACACTCGTGATTGAACGCGGTAGGGGCGCCGGTTGGGCGGGGTCCAGCTCTTAATCGCGGACTCGTTGACTCATCCAGCTCCGTAGTTCTGCCGGGAGTTGGTGGGCGCGAACAACCAACGGGATAAGGGCGGGGTCGCGCAAGATAGCGTCCGACACCATCCGGCTCGTGACTTCATGGTCGGGTCGGCTGACGACGGCAATCGAATCGCCAGCGCCAAGCTCGCCTTCCTCGACGATGCGCAGGTACGCCCCCGGACGCGAAGCATGGGCGAACTGCCTCACGAACCCAGGGCTTCCGATCCGGATGCCGAGCTTGAAGCACGGCAGCCGAGGCTGCGCGACTTCGAGCAGAGTGCTTCCGATCGACCACCGTTCACCGATGAGGGCTCCCGAGACGTCAATCCCTTGCGTGGTCAAGTTCTGACCGAACGCAGCCCCACCCAGACCGCGACCCAGCTCGCCCTCCCAAGCACGCACCTCTTCGACGGCGTAGGCGTAGACAGCCTTGTCGGGACCGCCGTGAACCGACCGGTCGGCCTGGTCATCACCGTCCAGATTGACACCGCGGACCGCGACGCGGCCCTCGACGCTGTACTTCCAGATCGCAGTCGTGACCGGTGCGCCGCGCGTCGGCACCGCACGGGGCCGTCCGACATGCACGCTCATGACGACGGCACTGCCACCATGATCTCGGGCGGGCACAGTCATTCACCCATTATCGATCTCGCCGCCATCCGCAGGCGGCAGGAAGATTCCGAGCGACGCTCGCCTTCATCCGCAGCTCCGCCTGACCAAGGCTCGCTGCTTGGTGGCTGCTGAACAGGGCGGTGCTCACTTCCTGTTCGCGACAGTGGGTTCCGGCCCACCGACCGCACTGTGTTGGAGCGCCGACGGCCGGCATGCGTCCGATCGAACCCTGACGGCGGCGCCTTGCAGGATCGCCGTCACCGTTGGTGAGCCAGCTGCGCCTCGAGCTCGCCGAGCACCCGATAGCAGTCGAGCACCGACCCGATGCTCGAATTCGGCTCGCGACCGTCCCGAATCGCCATGACGAACTCGCGGTCCTGCAGCTCGATCCCGTTGGTCGATACGTCGACGTGCGAAACGTCGACGGGCTCCTCCCGACCCGTCACCAGATCGTCGTAGCGGGCAATGTAGGTGCCGTTGTCGCAGATGTAGCGGAAAAACGTGCCCAGCGGGCCGTCGTTGTTGAAGCTCAGTGAGAGTGTGCAGATCCGGCTGTTGACCGTGCGCAGCTGGATCGACATGTCCATGGCGATGCCTAGGTCCGGATGTGTCGGGCCTTGAACGGCGTTGGCGATGATGATCCGCTCGCCCGTCTGGTACTGGAACAGGTCGACGGTGTGCGCGGCGTGGTGCCACAGCAGGTGATCCGTCCAACTACGCGGCTGACCGCGCGCGTTCATGTTCGTGCGCCGGAGAAAATACGTCTGCACGTCCATCTGCTGGATCACGAGCTCGCCCGCGGCAATGCGACGGTGCATCCACTGGTGGGAGGGGTTGAAGCGCCGGGTGTGCCCGACCATGCACACCAGTCCGGTGTCCCGCTGCACCCGGTCGACCTGCTGCGCGTCGGCCCAGGAATCGGCCAGCGGGATCTCGACCTGCACGTGCTTGCCGGCCTGCATGCTGACCATCGCCTGCTCGGCATGCAGCTGGGTGGGAGTGCAGAGGATGACCGCATCGACGTCGTCGCGCTCTAGCGCATCGTCGAGCTCGGTCGAAGCGTGCGGTGCCCCGTACTTGTCCGCCACCTCCTTGGCCTGTTCGAGCCGGCGGCTGATCACCGAGGTGACCGTCACACCGTCGATGGCGGTCAGGGCGTCGAGGTGCTTGATGCCGAACGCGCCGGCACCGGCGAGAGCGATACGCATGATCGGCTTCCAATCGACTCAGGAGGTGGGCGCGAGCACCACATGACGGTGAAACACGGTTCACTCACTGGCCTGATTGAGCAACCCTTGACGTTGCGATGACCCGCAATCAACCCCAGCGGCTCGACGCTACAAATCCGGAGTTGCCCTACGGCATCACGGTCCAGACCTCGCTCCGAAGCACCGTCATGGGCGGACTCAGCGACTCAAGTCGCACACATAACGTGGTGTCCGAACTGAGCGGGACCGCCGCCGGAGTCAGCGCACCCGATAGTTTCTGAAGACGGTTCGCTGCTGCTCAGGCTCGCACCTCGGCGAGCCGCTTGACGGCGAATTGGTCCGTCCCGGTCGGGTCCCAGCAGACGGCGGCGTCCCATGCAGCCCGCGCTTGCGCGGCGATGTCGTACGCGTCGTCGTCGAGGCCGGCGGCATTAACCGGCAGCGCGAGGTCGAGGTCGGGGACGTCGACGTGCGACTCGTCCCAGTCGATCAACGCGACCCGATCCGCGGTCATGCGGTATTGCGTGGGTTTGGGTCGCCGTGGACAACAC
>CAXTNQ010000074.1:5191-12913 GCA_964245745.1 uncultured Jatrophihabitantaceae bacterium | reverse complement strand
TCCGGCGGGTCGCTGCGTCGCCTGCGCCGCCCAACTCGACGACCCGCGCGCCGGACTCGCGGGCCTCGGAGCCGAGCACGGCGAGCCGTTGGGCGTGCCGCTCGGTGATGATCCCGGCGCACTGTTGTGACGCCGCGTAGTCCGGCAGCTCGTCGTTCACGTAGTGCTCGGCGTAGGCCACGAAGGTGTCGACGTGGTCGCCGCCGAGCACGATCGGCAGACGGCCGTCGCCGAGGGCACCGGCGACACGGGCTTTTGCCAGGCGGACGAACTCCGGCACGTCGGCTCGTGGAACCAGCACGTAGTCGACCGAGATGCACATCTGGCCGTTCTTGATCAGCTTCGTGCCGACGACGTTGCGAACGCTTGCTGCGTCGACGCTGCCCGGCGTCATGATCGCCGGGCACTTGCCGCCGAGTTCGAGCGTCGCGGGTACGAGGTTGTCCGCGGCAGATCGGGCGATCTCCCGTCCGATGGCTGGACTGCCTGTGTAGAGCAGGTGATCCCATCGCAGGGTCGGGAACTCCTTGGCCAGGGTCAGTCCGCCGACGCATACGGCGACGAGGTCCTCGTCGAACGTCTCCGCGACGATGCGTCTCAGCAGGTCGGCGCAGGCCGGGGCGTACTCGGACGGCTTGATGATGACCCGATTGCCCGCCGCCAGCATCTCAACCAATGGACCGAGCGAGAGGTCGAAGGGGAAGTTCCACGGCACGATGTTGCCGATCACGCCCTTGGGTTGGAAACGGATCGCGGCCCGCGCGGTGCCGTACAACGCCGGATCGGTCGCGCGCCGGTCCTCCGACATCCAGCCCTCGAGCTGCTCGATCGCATACGCAGCCCGTCCCGCTACGCCGAGAACCTCGATGAGGTCGGTGAACAGTTCGGGATGGACGGCGAAGTCCGTGCTCATCGCAGCACGGATGGCGTCGCGATGGCCCAGCACCGCTCCGGCGAGCGCGGCCAGGCGCTCGCGTCGCTGTGCGGCCGACGGGAACGGGTCCGCACGGAAAGCGGTTCGCTGCGCGGCGTGGATTCGGTGCAACTCGGCGATGGCCGCGCCGTCGTCAGTGTCCTGCACGCCGGAAACGGGTCCGGGGGCGGCCAGACCGGTCGTCGTCGTCACCGAGGACCTCCTGCAGCGGGATCGAGCACTGCCCGGCAGTGTTACATCTCGCGAGGATGTTGCATAGAGGGTTCGCGAATGTCATCGTGACGGAGCGAGGACCAGACCCCTCGCGACGACGTCCGGGGACGAAGGAGCAGCGTTGACCGCACTCGCCCAGCGCACGGAACCGCTGACCCACGTCAACGTCCTCATCGTCGGAGCCGGCCTGTCGGGCATCGGAGCCGCCTGCCACCTGCAGACCGGCGCGCCCGGGACGACGTACACCATCCTCGAGGCGCGGGGCGCCAGCGGCGGCACGTGGGACCTGTTCCGCTACCCAGGCATCCGCTCCGACTCGGACATGTTCACCCTCGGCTACCGGTTCCGGCCGTGGACGGCACCGGAGTCGATTGCGCGCGGCGACGCGATCCTGCGCTACATCCGTGACACCGCCGCCGAGTACGGCGTCGACGGCCACATCCAGTACCACTGTCGGGTCGAGTCCGCGGTGTGGTCGAGTGCCGAGGCCCGATGGACGGTCACGTTCGAGCGCGCCGACACCGGCGAACGATCCACCACGACCGCCGACTTCCTGTACCTGTGCACCGGGTACTACCGCTACGACCAGGGCTACACGCCGACCTGGCCTGGGCAGGACACCTTTGCCGGCCTGGTGGTGCACCCGCAGCACTGGCCGGATGACCTGAGCGTGGACGGCAAGCGGGTCGTCGTCATCGGTAGCGGCGCAACTGCGGTCACGCTCGTCCCGGCCCTGGCCGATGCCGGGGCGCACGTGAGCATGCTGCAGCGGTCCCCCTCCTACGTCATGTCGCTGCCCACGGCGGATCCCGTTGCCGACTTGCTGCGACGCGTACTGCCCGAACACCGCGCTTACGCCGCCATCCGCTGGAAAAACATGCGCGTCAGCACCGCGATCTACGAGCTCAGTCGCAGGTACCCGGCGCGAGTCCGCGCGCTGCTGCGCAAGGGAGCGCTGAAGCGGCTGCCGGCCGGCTACGACGTCGACACCCACTTCAAGCCGACCTACGACCCGTGGGATCAGCGCCTGTGTTTGGTCCCCGAAGGCGACCTCTTCGCCGCCATCTCTTCCGGTCGCGCCGACATCGTCACCGACCAGATCGACCGCTTCACCCCGACCGGACTGCACCTTCGCTCCGGCGCGGATCTCGAGGCCGACATTGTCGTCACCGCCACCGGGCTGAACCTGCTCGCACTCGGCGGCATCCCGCTGACCGTCGACCGTCAGCCGGTCAACGTCTCGGAACGGGTCGCGTACAAGGGCATGATGCTCGACGGCGTCCCCAACCTCGCCTTCGCCGTCGGCTACACCAACGCCTCCTGGACGCTGAAGGTCGACCTGGTTTCGGACTACGTCGCCGGACTGCTGGCCCGGATGCGGCGCGACCGAATGGCGATCGTCACACCGCGACTGCCCGCCGACGCGATGCGTACTGCGCCGCTCATCGACATGACCTCCGGCTACTTCGAGCGAGCCCGGCACACGCTTCCGCTGCAGGGTGACCACGCGCCGTGGCGACTGCGCCAGCACTACGTGAAGGACGCGCCGCTGTTTCGCGGCCCGAACGCCCATGACCAGCTCGAGTTCCGGGCGGAACCCGAGCTGGCGCGTCGGCGCTGAGCAGTGCGCGCGGAGGCTGTGCCCTACCCGTTCGACCGCACAGGCATCCACACCGGACGCGACGGGATCCGCCGCTACCGAGGGTTGGCACAGAATCTCGTCACCCTGCTGCGTGCCGCGGTCGAGCGCGCTCCCGGTCGCGCGGCGCTCGTCGAACTCGGCGGTGAGCGCATCGGCTATCGCGAGCTCTGGCAGCGGGCCGCGCGAGCGGCCGGCGGGATGCGCGACGCCGGTGTCGAACCCGGTGACCGCGTGGGCATCCACCTGCCGAACGGGAACGACTGGGCCATCGCATTCTGGGCGACGCAGCTCGCCGGCGGCGTCGTCGTGCCCGTCAATACCCGCTTGACCGAACCCGAAGTCCGCTACGTCCTCGACGACGCCGCCGTATCTCTGGTGATCACGCCCGACGGAGCACTGCCCGACGGCCCGCCGGTCAAGATGTCCGACCACGGGCACACCGATCCCGCGGCCATCTTCTACACCAGCGGCACAACCGGCGCCCCGAAAGGGGCCGTCCTCACCCACGAGAACTTCCTGTCCAACGCCGAGACCTGCCTACGCTGTCTGGGCCTCGATCGACAGGAGCCGCACACCACCCTGATCTCGGTGCCGCTGTTCCACGTCACCGCGTGCAACAGCCAGTTGCTGGTCATGGTCGCCAACGCCGGAACATCGGTGATCATGCCGACCTTCGACGTCGGCGCCTTCGTCCGCGCCGTCGCTGACGAGCACATCACCGTGCTCACGACCGTACCGGCCATCTACTGGCTCGCCCTGCGCCATCCCGCCTTAGCTGCCGTGGACACCTAGTCGGTCCAAGCCGTGTCCTACGGCGGCGCGCCGATCGCCCCCGACCTGGTGCACCGCCTCGGCACGGCATTCCCGCATGCGCGCCTGGGAAACGGCTTCGGTCTCACCGAGACGTCATCCGTCTCGACGTACCTACCTCACGAGTACGCGGCCGAGCACGCCGACTCGGTCGGCTTCGCCGCGCCGGTGGTCGACCTGCGCATCGACGAACCGAACGTCGGGACGGGTGTCGGCGAGCTCCTCGTCCGCGGACCCAACGTCGTCGCGGGCTACTACAACAAGCCGCAGCAGACCGCCCAAACGTTCGCCGGCGGGTGGGTGCACACCGGCGACTTGGCGCGGATCGATGACGACGGACTGGTCTACGTCGTCGACCGCATGAAGGACATGATCAACCGGGGCGGCGAGAACGTCTACTGCGTCGAGGTCGAGCACGCCCTCGCCTCGCATCCCGCCGTCGGCGAGGTCGCCGTCATTGCCGTGCCCGACCCGGTGATGGGAGAGAAGGTCGGGGCGGTGCTCGTTCCCTTACCGGGCCAGCGGATTTCCGTGCCGGACGTGCTCAGCTTCGCCCGCGGGCGGCTCGCGGACTACAAGGTCCCGCAGTACGTCGCCCTCCGCCACGAGCCTCTCCCCCGCAACGCCGGCGGGAAGGTGATTAAGGCGCTGCTCCGGACCACGGAATGGGACGAGCGGCTGCGCTAGACCGACAGCCGGCGAAACGCGCCATCACGAACGGGTCCGCCCACCACGGTCAGAGACCAAGGCGGCCACGCCCTCGCGTTCGACTCGCCGCCATGGGACGGCGCCAAGAGGCAGCCCGAGTTCAGGAGCGTGTCCTGCATCGACGCCCGCTGGACACGCACGTGCAAACATTGAGCCGTGACAGTCATCAAGATCAACGCGATCACGGTGCCCGCGGACAGCGGCGACGCACTGGCCCAGAGGTTCGCGGCGCGCGCCGGCGCGGTAGACGATCAGGACGGATTCGAGGGCTTTGAGTTGCTCAAGCCCACGGATGATCGGACAGTCTGGCTGGTCGTCACTCGGTGGCGCGACGACGAGTCCTTCCAGGCCTGGGTCAGCTCACCGGCGTTCGGCCACGGCCATCGGTCGGAGCAGGAGCGTTCGGGAGGCAATGCACCGCCGGCCGTCGGGGTCTACAGCGAGCTGTGGTCCTACCAAGTCGCCGGTGGGAGCGCTCCGACCGGCTCCGCGACCAACTGACGTGGCCGAACGGCGCCGTCATCGGGTGCTGACGGCGTGAACGACGGCGCGGCTTACCCCGAGGGGTCCGGCAACGACGCGCCCTTGACGAACGTGAGCTCCATGTATTCCGGGTCCGTCTCTCCCGTGTAGATCATTCCGGCGTGCTCCCACACCGGTACGCCGCGCCCCTTCCGGTCCTCGATCACGTCGGGATCAGTCTGTTTGACCAACGCGTGGACTCGCGCGAACGCGTCGGCCCGCCAGTCACGGCTCCGCCCTCGGCACCGGATAACTCCTGAACCCGAACGAGATTGTCGGCAGCCTCGTGGACCGCGCAGTCGCGAACGCCATACGGCTGCTGAGTCGGCTCCTGGACCACGTCCGCGTCACCCGTTTGGAGGCGTTGGAAGACACCTTCGAGGTCTATGGCGGCGAGCAGGAGCATGCCGTAGGGACCTTTGGCCTTCGCGCCGGCGATCGTGTTGCGCTGAAAGTCGGTGACGCTCGGGGGGCGGCCGGCGGATACAAGCACGACGGACGTGGCCGCCTGGGCGGGCGTTCAACGGTGATCCACCGCATCGTGCCGTCTCCGACGACGTTGCGGACCTCGAAGCCGAGGGTGTCGCCGCAGAAGGTCAGGGCAGCCTGCGGGTCTCGATGGGGCAGCCGCTTCGCCGCCGCTTCGCCGCCGCTTCGCCGCCGCTTCGCCGCCGCTTCGCCGCCGCTCTCAGCCCGACGGGATGTCCGGCCCCTCCGCCGGCTCCTCGCTGTGTACCCGCGGCACGTCCGGTTCGGTGTCGCCGTCGGCAGATCCCTCTGCGGGCGATTCGGCGTGCTCGCGCAACGAGTCGTCCGCATCGGGGTCGGCCATGGGCCGTGATTCGCTCATGTGCGATCTCTACTCCCTCTGCTCTGGACGCTCACGTCCGGGGTGCCTGGCTGTGCCGGCGCAGCCGCTCGTCGCGAGCCATGCGCAGGGCCACGTTGAGTCCGGACAGGATGATCATGGCGAGGACGAGCACCCAGTACACGGCCACCGGCCACTCGTTGTGGTCGAACAGCGTCCAGGTCTCGGACGATGCGATGAGCAGGCCGCCGAACGCGACGTACATCCAGCCGGTGGCTTTCTGCACGAACAGGAGCAGCTCGTCTACCTGCTGCGGAGGTAGCGCGTCGACGAGCGCGGCCCGGTGTCGCGCCGACTGCCGGCGCTGCATGAAGTAGTGCAGCGGAGGCATGAGCCACCACCAGCGTGACACCCGCGGTGGCACGTCGAGCGAGTGGCTGGTGGCTGCGATCAGATCGCGTTGGATGTCCTGTTCCCGCAACTCGAGCGCAGCCTGGTAGATCGGCCCGGCGAACAGGAGCCAGGCGCCCGCGAAGCCGAACCACAACTCGAGCTGTTCCACCGGACGCAGGCTAGCGAGTGCGCCCGAGGCTCACCGGCGGCCGACAACGACGACGGCGTCCCCATCGGCAAGGCTTTGCACGTCCGCGCCCCAGCCCGCGTCGGCCATGCTGCGCCGTACGACATCCGCCTGATACGTCGTGCTCTCGACCAGCAGCCGGCCCCCGACCGACAGCCACGGCGATGCACCAGAGACGACGCGGCGGACGACGTCCAAGCCGTCCGCGCCTCCGTCGAGCGCGAGTCCAGGTTCGTACCGGTGCGCCTCCCGAGGCAGCAACGAGAGGGCGTCCGTCGGCACGTAGGGAGCGTTGGCAACCAGTACGTCGACGCGTCCGCGCAGCGACGTCGGCAGCGCGTCGTACAGGTCGCCTTCGTACACCCGCGCCGTCGACCCGGCGAGGTTACGACGAGCACAGGCGACGGCGCGGGCGTCCAGGTCGGCGGCGTGTAGTTCGGTGCCGTCGACCGCAGCGACGACCACCGCACCGATGGCGCCCGCTCCGCAGCACAGGTCCAGCACCACCGGACGACGTGATACCGCCGCTGCCTCGCGAACGGCCAGCTCGGCGAGGAACTCGGTGCGCCGGCGCGGGACGAACACCCCGGGGTCGACGCCGAGACGGCGGCCGCAGAACTGCACCCAACCCAGGACGTGCTCGAGCGGCTCCCCCGTCACGCGGCGGCGCAGCATCGTCTCGAGCTCGGCAGACGAGGTCGCCGTCGCGGCGAGCAGCCGCGCCTCGTCCTCGGCGAACACACACCCGGCCGCTCGCAGGTGTGCCACCAGGTCGGTCACGGCGCCTGCTCGCGGCTGCACCACCAGGTGGACCGGCCGCCGACCGTTGCGTGGTGCATCGGCGCGCCACACCGCGGGCACCCGCCGCTGGCATGCCGCGACGAGATCATCGTTCCGGTGTGGACGCCGCCGCGTCGGATCGCGGAGCGCACCGCTCCGCGCACGGCGCGATGCAGCGCATCGAGCTGCGCCCGGTCCAGCTCGTTGACCCGCCGGCCCGGCCAGATGCGGGCCTGCCACAGCGCCTGATCGGCCAGCAGGTTACCCACCCCGGCGATCACACTCTGGTCGAGCAGCCGAGCCTTGACCGGCGCCGTTCCCCTCGCCACGCGGGCTCGGAACTCCGCAGCGCCGACCTCGGCGGCATCGGGCCCGAGCCCCCCGACGTCGGGGTCCAGCCGGACCCGGCCCAGCCGTCGCTTGTCGAACAGGTACAGCGCTCCCCCGTCGGCGAAGGTCAGCGAGAACCGGTCCCAGCGCGCGTTAGCGCCCCGGGCCACGCCGCGCACCCGGTCTCCCCCGGCCCGCACGCGGCCGTCCGCTTCGGTGACGATGATCCGTCCGGCCATGCCGAGGTGGATGCCCAAGTTGGGACCGGCCTCAACTGAGCGTCCTGTACCGGACGTGTCGCACCACATCGACTTACCACGCCGGTGCACCTCAGTGAGCCGGCGCCCGAGCAGCGCCTCGCGGATCTCTCCAGGGCGATGCGGACGGCGTCGACG
>CAXTNQ010000074.1:1769-5181 GCA_964245745.1 uncultured Jatrophihabitantaceae bacterium | reverse complement strand
AGGCCCAGGTGCAGCCCGAGGATCGGTCCGCCGTCGGAGGTCTCGACCCACATCGCCTTGCCGCGGCGATGGGCCGCGAGGAGCTCGCGGCCCACCAGCGCGTCGCTGATCTCGCCCGGGGCGTGGGGACGGCACACGTAGGTGTCGGAGTCGTCGACGTCCACGATGCGCCGACCCAATGCGTGCTCGGCGATCAACGCACGCGCGGTGTCCACCTCGGGCAGTTCCGGCATTCCGCCATGATCCCCATTCGTTGGCCGGACGGCCACGTAGCATCCCGCTATGACGATCACCGACCGCTCCGCCCCCGCCGCGGACGTCGGCCGGCGGGTCACGGCGGACGACCGGCGCCACGTGTTCCACTCGTGGTCGGCCCAGTCGCTGATCGACCCGCTGCCCATCGCCGCCGCGAAGGGGAGCTACTTCTGGGACTACGACGGCCACCGGTATCTGGACTTCTCCTCCCAGCTCGTCAACGTCAACATCGGGTATCAGCACCCCAGACTCGTCGCGGCCATTCAGGAGCAGGCGGCGCAGTTGTGCACGGTGCAACCGGCGTTCGCCAACGACAGGCGCAGCGAAGCGGCGCGGTTGCTCGCCGAGCTCGCGCCCGGATCGCTCAACCGCGTCTTCTTCACCAACGGCGGCGCAGAGGCCAACGAGAACGCCATCCGGATGGCACGGCTGCACACAGGGCGGCCTAAGGTGCTGGCCGCCTACCGCAGCTATCACGGCGCGACCGCCGGCGCGCTCACCCTGACCGGCGACCCGCGCCGTTGGCCGTCCGAGCCAGGCATCCCCGGTGTCGTGCACTTCTTCGCGCCCTACTTATATCGGTCCGCCTTCCACGCCACGACCGAGACAGAGGAACGTCATCGCGCTCTCGAGCACCTGCGCGAAGTCCTCACGCTCGAGGGTCCGTCCACCGTTGCCGCGATCATCCTCGAGCCCGTGGTGGGCACCAACGGCATCCTCGTGCCGCCGGACGGTTACCTGGCCGGGGTACGCGCGCTGTGCGACGAGTACGGCATCCTGCTCATCGCCGACGAGGTCATGTCGGGGTTCGGCCGTTGCGGCGAGTGGTTCGCCGTCGATCGCTGGCGGGTCATTCCGGACCTGATCACATTCGCCAAGGGCGTCAACTCCGGTTACGTCCCCATCGGCGGCGTGCTCATCGCCGACGACATCGCCGCGACATTCGACACCCGTCCCTATCCGGGCGGCCTGACCTACTCCGGTCACGTCCTGGCGTGCGCGTCGGCCGTCGCGTCGATCAACATCTTCCGGGACGAACACATCGTCGAGCACGCGCGCTGGCTCGGCGCCGAAGTCATCAGGCCCGCATTGCACGGGCTGGCCCGGCGGCATCCCAGCGTCGGCGAGGTACGCGGCCTCGGGGTGTTCTGGGCGCTCGAGCTGGTCCGCAACCGCGAGACCCGCGAACCGCTCGTGCCGTTCAATGCGGCAGGCGACGCCGCGACGCCGATGGCCGAGTTCGCCGGCGCCTGCAAGCAACGCGGGCTGTGGCCGTTCACCCACTTCAACCGCACCCACGTCGTGCCGCCGTGCACTACGACGGCCGACGAGATCGCCGAAGGTATCGACATCCTCGACCATGCCCTCGACGTAGCCGATCGCTACTACCAGGGATGAGGGCGTCCGCGGCGACGATGCTGCGTGGCGCGTCACCCGTCCCGTTCTGGCTGGACCGCCTCGACCGACCGGCCGCCCGTCCACCGTTGGCCGGTGACGCCGCTTGCGACCTTGTCGTCGTCGGGGGCGGTTTCACCGGCCTGTGGACGGCGTTGCGGGCCAAGGAGCGCGACCCTGACCGCGACGTGCTCCTGGTGGAGGCGGGTCGCGTCGGCGCGGCCGCCTCCGGCCGCAACGGCGGGTTCTGCGCGTCGAGCCTGACCCACGGCGCCGACAACGGCCGCCGACGCTTTCCCGACGAGTACGACCGCCTCGACGAGCTCGGCCGTCTCAACCTGGACGAGCTCGAGGCCACCGTGCAGCGGTACGGCATCGAGTGCGATTTCCGCCGTAGTGGCGAACTGACCGTCGCTACCGAGCCGTACCAGGTGCCCGCCCTGCGGGACGACGACGCCGGGGAGTTCCTCGACCGGGACGCCGTGCGCGCCGAGCTCGATTCGCCGACCTATCTCGCCGGCCGCTGGGACCGCGACCGCACGGCACTTGTCGACCCGGCGCGGTTGGCCTGGGGACTGGCCGCCGCGGCGGAATCCCGCGGCGTCCGCATCGTCGAAGGCACACCGGTGCACCGGCTGCGCGGTACGGACCTCGAGACCCCACGCGGGACGATCCACGCCGACGACGTCGCGCTCGGTACCAACGCCTACCGGCCGTTGCTGCGCCGCCTGCGGTGGCACACGGTGCCGGTCTATGACTATGTCCTGGTGACCGAACCGCTCTCACCGGCACAGCTGGGCCGCATCGGGTGGCGTCACCGGCCGGGCGTGGCCGACAGCGGCAACCAGTTCCACTATTACCGGCTCACCGCCGACGACCGCATCCTGTGGGGCGGGTATGACGCGATCTACCACGCCGGACGTCGGGTGCGTGACCGTTACGACCGGCGTCCAGCGACGTTCGTCCGGCTGGCCGAGCATTTCCTCGCGACGTTCCCCCAATTGGCCGACGTTCGGTTCACGCACGCGTGGGGCGGAGCGATCGACACCTGCACCCGCTTCTGTGCCTTCTACGGGACGGCGCACGGCGGCCGCGTCGCGTACGCCGCCGGCTACACCGGGCTCGGCGTGGGCGCGTCCCGCTTCGGTGCGGACGTCATGCTCGACCTCTTGGGCGGCACCCCGACCGAGCGAACCCGGCTACGGCTCGTGCGCACCACTCCCCTGCCGTTCCCTCCGGAGCCGCTGGCTTGTCTGGGCATCCAGGTCACCCGGTGGTCGCTGGCCCAAGCCGATCGCCATGACGGCCGGCGCAACGCATGGCTGCGCGCGCTGGACCGGATGGGCCTGGGTTTCGACAGCTGACCGGCTGGTAGACACGTCGCATGGGCTGGCGGACCCGACGGGCCGAGGACGAGCTGGCCAGCGCCCGTGACGCGCTGCGCTCGTTGCCCGACCGTATTCGCCCTGACTTCCGCCGCGCTGTCGTCTTCGGCGTGTTGGCGGTCGCCGCACTGATCGTCGGCAACACCTACGGTGATCCACGCGCCCATTCTGCGGCGCGCGAGTTCACTGCCTGGGGCTGCGCGCTCGCCGCACTTGTCTTCGGGGTCGTGGCGACGCGATCGGCCGCCGACGAGCTCCGGCGAATCACCATTCCCCGAGCCGGCCTGGCGACGGCGTCCGCGCTGCGCGTCGGCGGCCTGCTGATCGGCTACGCGGTGGCGCTGCTGTTCGCGCTCGACATTCTCGACGTACCGCTC
>CAXTNQ010000074.1:0-1759 GCA_964245745.1 uncultured Jatrophihabitantaceae bacterium | reverse complement strand
GCGGCACCGTAGCCGGCATCATTGTCGGCATCGCCGCCCAGCAGGCGTTGGGCAACCTGTTCGCGGGCCTTGTCCTGCTCTTCGCCCGGCCCTACGTCCCCGGCCAGCGCATCACGCTCTACTCGGGCGCGCTCGGCGGTCCCCACGTCGGCATCGTGTCCTCGGTCGGTCTGCTCTATACCTCGCTCGACACCGACGCCGGATTGATCAACGTGCCGAACAGCGGCCTGCTCGCGTCCGCGGTCGGACCAGCTCCGTCCGACGCCGCGGACGGCACAGCCACCGACGCGGCGGAGGTGGACGTGACCTCGGCGGCCGATCCTGCCGGAGCGCGTGTCGAGCCGCCGCCCGGGTAGCGCTCGCCCGACATAGCTCGAGGAACGTCTCGCCAACGTCGGAACCGCTGGCTAGGGTGGCGCCGAGCCCGGCACCGCGCGAATCGGTTGCCCGGCGCGGCGCGCTCGCGTCGGCGCGAGCACACGGTCTTCGAGGAGTCGGTCATGGCTCGTATCTCGCGCAGCTGCGTTGCCCTGGTTCTGCCGTTGCTGGTCATCGCCGGGCTGGCGGTCGGTCGGGCCGCCCCGGTAACTGCGGCCGCGGAGCCCGCCGGGCGCGTCAGCCTGTTCCCGACCGACGCCCTGACGGTCCCTGACTTCCTGCAGGCGACGGGCCGCCGGGTCAACCTGCCGTTGCCCGACTGTCGCACGCAGCCGAGTGACTGCACCACGATTGCGCAGCTCAACCAGCTGGACGGGTTTGACCTCGATCCCCGTCTGGCCATCGGCTTCGACCATGCCGTCGACCCGTCGGCCGTGGCCGCGGCGACCACGGTGCGCCGCGTCGACGACGGACGCCGCGGCGCCGCGATCGGCGTTGATCGCGTTGTGTACGACGCGGCCGCGCACACCGTCTACGCGCACCCGGTCACGCAGCTCGCCGCGGCGGCTCGCTACGAGCTCGTGGTCCGCGAGCGGAACGGACGCGCGGCCCGGTCGATCTTCACGACGCAGAGCGCAACGAGCGGCCTGCTCGGCATCCGCCGCGAACTGGACTCCGGACTCGCCTATCTGCTCGCCGGCATCCCGCCGAGCGCGCGTGGGTTGCAGGTCGACGACGATGTGCCCGCCGACGGCACCACCCTGAGCTACACCCAGGACGAAGGGGCCAAGGGCGGTCGCGTCACCCTCCCCGTCTTCAACACCTCGTTCGCCGGCGCCGGCCGCTACGTGTTCGGCTCGTTCCTCGCCCCGAGCTGGATCAACGCGAACACCGTCATCCCGCAGCTCCCCACCCGGTTCCTCGCGCCGTTGCCGCGCGGGCAGGCGCGGCTGCCGTTCGTCCTGATCGTGCCGGCCGGACCGGTGCCGGCCGGTGGGTGGCCGGTGGCGATCTTCGGTCACGGCTTCACCGGCTCGGACGCCAACCTCTTCCTGGCCGCGGACCTGAACGCGAGCAACGGCATCGCCACCATCGCCACCGATGTGGTCGGGCACGGATTCGGGCCGGCCAGCACCTGGAACATCACCCGCGGCGGCAAGACGAACTCGATCCCGGCGCACGCTCGCGGCACCGACCGCGACGGCGACGGCGTCATCATGAGCACCGAAGGTGTCAGCCCGCTGCCTCAACCGAACCCGGACGCGGCGGTGAACGACCGTGACGGGCTGCGTCAGACGGTCGCCGACGAGATGACGCTCGTGCGCGCGATCGGGCGTGGGCTCGACCTGCGTGGGAACGGGCAGTCCGTCCTGCGCCGGAC
>CAXTNQ010000073.1:0-12925 GCA_964245745.1 uncultured Jatrophihabitantaceae bacterium | reverse complement strand
GCCTTCGGCCTCCGCTCCGGCCGGCCGTCTCGGCACCGCCGGACCGGAGGCCGAAGGCATAGTCTACGACCCGGTCACCGACACCGTCGCAGTCGCCGTCCGGGGACCGAACCGGCTGCTGCTGCTCGACGCGACGACGCTCGCTGTGCGGCACTCCGTCGCCCTGCCCGGCGCGGTCCGACACCTGCGTCTCGCTCGTCCGGGCGGACCCGTCCTCGTGCCGTGCGAGAGTGCCAACGTGCTGGCCGAGGTGGCGTTGCCGGACGGCTCGTCGAACACCGTCCCGGTAGGCAAGAGCCCGCACGACGCGGACGAGACGTCGGACGGACGCGTCGTCGTCGGCAACGAGTTCGGAGGGTCGCTGTCCGTGCTGCGCAACGGCACGGTCGAGCGAACGGTCCCCGGGCTACAGCAGCCGGGAGGCGTCGCTGCCGACGGGACGGTTGCCGTCGTCGTGGACGTCGGCGCGTTCACCCTGAGCACCTGGGACCCCGCGTCCGGTGCTCGCACCGCCGTCGCGAACGCCGGCGCCGGGCCCACGCATCTGGGGGTGGTCGCGCCGCACCTGGTGCTGGTGACCGACACCCGCGGCGGCGCGGTGCTCACGTTCGGCACCGACCCGCTGCGGAGACTCGGCTCTCTCGTCCTGCCCGGCGCACCGTACGGCGTCGCCGTCGACCCGTCCTCGGCGACGGCGTGGATCACGTTGACCGCCCGCAACGAGGTGGTCGGCCTCGACGTGTCGACCGTCACCCCGCGCGAGATTGCGCGTTATCCCACGGTCGAGCAGGCGAACACCGTGGCCGTCGCTCCCGGCGCTCACGTGGTGTGGGTCGCGGGCAACCGCGGCGGTCAGGTCGAGAGGATCACCCGCTGATGCGCCTGGTCACGCTCAACCTCATGGGTGGACGGTCCGCGAACGGCGATCTCCTCGACGCCTCCCGACTGGGTGACGTCGTTGCCGCCCTCAAGCCGGACGTGCTCGCCCTGCAGGAGGTGGACCGCAGCCAACCACGATCCGTAGGGCGCGACCTGACCGGCGAGCTCGCTCGCGCGATGGACGCGCGAGACGCCCGGTTCGTGAGCACGCTGGTCGGTACGCCCGGCAGCGACTGGCGGCGCAGCGACGAGACGCCGACCACCGGCGAGCCGGAGTACGGCATCGCGCTACTCAGTCGCTACCCGGTCCGCGATTGGGCGGTGACGCGACTGCGCGCGGCGCGCCTCTGGGCGCCGCTCGTCGTGCCGACTCAACGCGGTCCGCGGGTGCTGCCCGTGAAGGACGAGCCGCGGGCCCTGCTGCTCGCCAACCTCGACGGCCCGGCCGGGCCGCTCACGGTGGGCGCGACCCACCTCTCGTTCATCCCGGGCTGGAACGTCTGGCAATTACGGCGCAGCGTGGCCGCCTTCGACGGCCACACCGGACCCCGCTACCTCCTGGGCGACCTCAACCTGCCGGGTCGTGTCGTCGACCGGGTGACGTCGTGGGTGCGACTGGCCAATGCCCCCACCTGGCCGAGCGCCGAACCGCGCGTGCAGTTCGACCACGTGCTCACCGATCGACCGCCCGACGGGCCGGTGGACGCACGGACCGAGTCGCTCGCAGTGTCCGACCACCGCGCCGTGGTCGTCGATCTGCCTTAGCCTGATCGCCGAGACGCGAGGAGCCGCAGATCGCCACGTCTGCCGCCGACCGACCCGACGGGCTGCTCCGGAACGAGAACGTCCTGTACTCACTGGTGCCGCCTCACCTCGGCATGCGCCAGTGCTGGCGTGACTACGACAGCCTCGAGGCGTGGACGCGTAGTGATCCGCACCGCGAGTGGTGGCAGCAGTTCTTGCGCGACACCGGCGGCACCGGTTTCTGGCACGAGGCCTACCTACGGCGCGGTGACATGGAGGCGATCTACGACGACGTCGCGTCGCCAGGACGACCTCTCCGCCTAGTCGTCTAGTACTAGGTGCGTCCGCGGACGAGCGACACGAACAGC
The DNA here is from genome assembly GCA_964245745.1 of uncultured Jatrophihabitantaceae bacterium. GTDB lineage: Bacteria > Actinomycetota > Actinomycetes > Mycobacteriales > Jatrophihabitantaceae > CAXTNQ01. Next base: position 10,934 of record CAXTNQ010000073.1, on the reverse strand, counting down.
TCGTGCACCCTCGTGTCCCCGGTGATCTCCGGGTGGAACGACGTCGCGATCAGGTTGCCCTGCCGCACGGCCACGGTTCGTGCCGCGTGATCGCCGGTCCGCAGGGTGGCCAGCGCCGTGGCGGCGGCGCCGACCTCGTCGACCCACGGCGCCCGGATGAAGACGGCATGCACGGGACCGCCGGCCAGGCCGGTGAACGCGACATCCTCTTCGAAGGAGTCCACCTGCCGGCCGAACGCGTTGCGCCGGACCGTCATGTCGATTCCGCCGATCGTCTCCTCCAGGCCGGCGGCGTCGGCCAGCCGGTCGGCGAGCAGGATCATGCCGGCACACGAGCCGTACGCGGGTAAGCCGTCCTTGATCGCTACCCGCAGAGGCTCGAGCAGATCGAAGGCGCGGGCCAGCTTCACCATGGTCGTGGACTCACCGCCCGGCAGCACCAGCCCGTCGACGGCCGCCAGCTCCTCGGGGCGGCGGACGGTCACCGCGGTCGCGCCCAAAGCTTCGAAGATGGCCAGGTGCTCACGGACGTCGCCCTGCAACGCGAGCACCCCGACCGTGGTATCAGCCACCGACGAAGTCCCAGTACCCGTCGACCCGAGGGTAGGTACGCGCACAACCCAGGCACGTCCCCATGTCGCTGTCCAGACGGACAGAGTCTGCGCAGTCCGGGCACCGTAGGCGCTCGGCCAGGCCGGCCTCCGGAGCGAATGCGAGCGGTGTCCGACGGCGCAGGAGCAGGAACTGGTTCGGTCCCCACCAGTCTCGGCCGACCCGCTGCGCGACCGCGTCGAGGCTGCGGATCGCCGGCCCGAGCACCCGGACCACGGACGGCGGCAGGACCTGGTCCCAGCGTCGGAAGTTGTTGACGCTGGCGGCAATGTCGGACTGCCAGCCGAGGCGGTCCACCGTTCGCCGCACGGCGTCGAGGTGAAAGGCGAAGAACGGGTAGTCCGACTCGCCGTGCACCCGCGGCGCCGCCGTTGCGGCAGCCCGCACGCCCGCCACGCCACGGTGCGCCAGCGCCTCGAGGCGGGCAAGGGCGTGATGCTTGATGGGCACGTCCAGCAGCGCCTGGTCGCGTACCACCCGCAGCATCTCGGGCAGCGTGGCGTCGAGGTGCGGCAGGTGGTGTAGCACCCTGATCGCCGTTCCGACGTCCATGGCGCCGTTCTGCAGCGGCAACCGGTTCAGGTCGGCGCGGAGCAGGTGCAGCCGTCCGGCCGCGATGTCGTCAGCGTAGAGCTCGACCGCGGTCCGCAGGTTCGTACGCGAGTAGTCGACGAGCACGCCGTGCGCGGCCCACGGCCGGTACTGCGGCCAGTTCCGCCCGTATCCACCGCCCAGATCGACGAGCCATCCGCAGGGCCCGATCCGGCCCAAGCAACGGGCGACCACGTCGGCTTCGGCCCGCTGCTCGTAGTCGCGCGAACGCCAGAACGTGCGGTAGTCGTAACCGTTGCTGTCGTAGTCGACAATTTCGTCGGTGCGGGTCACGCGGCGCCTTGCGTGGCCAGTGGCAGCTCTACCATCCCCGGGTCGCGAGACGATGTGGCTGCGGGACGTCCTCGACGTTGATGCCCACCATCGCCTCGCCCAGCCCGCGGCTGACCTTCGCGATCACATCCGGATCGTCGTGGAAGGTGGTCGCCTTGACGATCGCTTCGGCTCGCTGCGCGGGGTTTCCGGACTTGAAGATGCCCGAGCCGACGAAGACGCCTTCGGCACCGAGTTGCATCATCATCGCGGCGTCGGCCGGCGTGGCAATGCCGCCCGCGGTGAAGAGCACGACCGGCAGCTTGCCGGCGTGCGCCACCTCGGCCACGAGTTCGTACGGTGCCTGCAGGTCCTTCGCGGCGACGTAGAGCTCGTCCTCGGGCAACGAGCTCAGCCGCCGGATCTCGTCCCGGATGGCCCGCATATGCGTGGTGGCGTTCGAGACGTCACCGGTACCGGCCTCGCCCTTCGAGCGGATCATGGCCGCGCCCTCGGCGATGCGGCGCAGCGCCTCGCCCAGGTTGGTGGCCCCGCAGACGAACGGCACCGTGAACACCCACTTGTCGATGTGATGGGCGTAGTCGGCCGGCGTCAACACCTCGGACTCGTCGACGTAGTCGACCCCGAGAGACTGCAGGACCTGCGCCTCGACGAAGTGCCCGATACGGGCTTTGGCCATGACGGGGATCGACACCGCCGCGATGATGGAGTCGATCATGTCCGGATCGCTCATCCGGGACACGCCACCCTGAGCGCGGATGTCGGCCGGCACCCGTTCGAGCGCCATGACCGCGACGGCTCCGGCGTCCTCGGCAATCTTCGCCTGCTCGGCGGTGACGACGTCCATGATGACGCCGCCTTTGAGCATCTCGGCCATTCCGCGCTTCACCCGCGCCGTGCCCACCACATGCTGCTCGGTCATGCCAGCAATTCTACGGGCGCACCCTCAACCTCGCCGTCCGGTTGCCGGGGAATGGCCTGCTCAGCTGGCGGTCAGCGTCGCCTTGCCGGCCTCGGGCATCACGACCCATGCGCCGCCGGGGGCCAGCGGCACGGGATGGCCGGCCGCGTCGGTGAATGTCGTTCCCGACGTCAGCGACGGTCGTGACCACGTGACCTTGACCCGCTGCCCGTCGCGGAAGATCACCGCCTGGCCGGTGCCGATGGACGTCGTGTAGTGGCCGGGGTTGCCCACCACGTCGATGTCGTTGGGGTTCACGTGGCCCTGACAGAACATCACGACGACGTTCGGGGTCGCGACCGGCTTGCCGTCCGCTGCCTTCTGCGCGACCCCGTCGATGTAGCGCACGTAACGCTTGAGCTGCGGGTTCCAACGAAACGCCACTGGCGTTCCGCCGACCACGGTTTGCAGGGACGTCCCCGGCGCTACGCCAGCAGCGCCGGCGAGGCTCGGAGCCCACGTCCAGCCGATCGACTTGGCCGGAGCCGCCCCCAACGATCCGAGCTGGTTGAGCCGCAGCATGACGTTGATGTATTCCCAGCGGCTGTAGTCGCGGTAGTAGGCGGAACCGCCGCGATCCATGATGTAGCCCTTGAGGACGGACTTGTCGAGCGTCGGCAGTGAGTCGCCGCCTCCGCCCGACGCGGCCAGGCCGATCCGGCCGTACTGGCTGAGCAGCTCGATGTCGCTGGCGCGCACGCTGCGCACCGGCCCCACGGTCGGCTTGTTGGTCTGGAAGACCGCGATGAGCCGGGTGAGGCCGGCCTCGACCTCTTCGACGTAGACGACGTCCGCCTGGTCGATGCCGGTCTGTGGCCGGCCGTGGAAGGTGTCGTCGATCTTCACGGCGATCACCGGGTTCGTGCTCGGCGCTCCCACGCCGGTCAGGTAGTTGACGGCCGGAGGTGGTGGCGGCGCGGCAGGTGGCGCCGGCGCCGCGGTCGACGGCGAGGGCGACAGGCTCGGGGTCGCCGACGTCGTCGATGCCGGCGCGGCCGCCGGTGCCGCTTTGTCCGACCCGCTCAACGCGAAGCCGGCTGCCGTCCCGCCGGCCAGGACGACCACGGTGACGGCGGCGGCGATGATCTTCTGGGTGGTGCTGAGCGCGCCGAGGCGGCCGAGCAAGGTCACGAGCTGGTCTCCTGAGTGGTTCGCGGCACGTCGGGCCGGACGGGCTGGGGAAAGACGACGGTGTCGTCGATGTCGAAGAAGCGGGGCATCTCACGATGCCCGGCCAGATGCAGGACGCGCGGCATCTTGCGCTCACGCAGGATCCGCGTGTCGCGGACAGCGTCGTTGTAGAAGCGGCGGGCCAGTGCGACCCGGACGCACGCCTCGTGCAGCTCCTCGCCCTCTTCGGTCGGCAACTCGGCCGGCCGCGTGGCCAGTTCGGCCAGGACTCGGCCGACCTGATTCTCTGCGACCTCGCGACCGTTGCCGGACGCCGCCAGCGCGGCACTCGCCGTGCGCTCGTACCGGACGGCGGCGTCGGGCGGAAGGGCTGCGGACTCAACTCCCTGGCGTAGGGCCGCCGCCCGGCGCACGAGCTGGGCGTCAAGCGCACCTTGGGCCGCGTCGACCCGAGCGTGCAGACGGTCGAGCCGGGTGAGGGTGAACGTCACCCACACAGTGAGGACGACGGCGACGGCGACGACCGCCACCACCCATCCCACCGGCAACACGGCGAGTCAGGATAGGTCAGGGCGGTAACGGCCCGGACGGCGGTCGTCACAGGACGTAGCCCGCCGCGGCGATCGCGAGCTCGTAAACCCGCAGCACCGATGTCACGATGCCCGACCAGTCGTAGGGCACCACCGCCCGATCGCCCTGCGCGACCAGCCGAGCGCGCAGCACGGGATCGGCCAGCACGCGGTCGAGCACCTCGGCCAGGCCGGCCGGATCGCCGACCGGAAAGAGCGCGCCCGCCGTCCCCCCGTCGAGGACGCGACGGAAGACCTCGAGCTCACTGGCGACCACCGGAGTGCGCGCAGCCATGGCCTCGAGCAGGATGACGCCGAAGCTCTCCTGGCCGGTATTCGGGGCGCAGTACACGTCGACGGTGCGCAACATCCGGGCCTTGTCGAGCTCGTCGACCTGGCCCAACATGTCGACGCGCTCGGACAGTACGGGCGGCAGCGTCGAACGGAACGCTTCGGCGTCGCCACGTCCCGCGACGACCAACCGCAGGTCGGGGCGCCGCGCGCTGAGCCGGTCGAGGGCACCGACCAAGACGTCCATGCCTTTGCGGGGCTCGTCGTAGCGGCCGATGAAGCCGACCCGCTGCACTCCGTCCGGCCACGTAAAGGGCCGCGCCGAGGCGAAGCGCGACACCGTAACGCCGTTCGGGATGACCACGGCGTCTGCGCCCAGGTGCTCGACGATGACCTTGCGGGCCGCCTCGGAAACCGCGATCCGTCCGGACAGCTTCTCGAGGAACGGCTGCAGCATGGTGTCGAACATCGAGAGGAACCGTGACCGGGTCGTCGCGGCGTGGAACGTCCCGACCAGCGGGCCGTCGTGGATCATGCAGGTGAGCAGGGACAGGCTGGGTGGGGCCGGCTCGTGGACGTGCACAACGTCGAAGGTGCCGTCGCGCAGCCACCGGCGGACCCGGGCTGCGGACACCAACCCGAACTGTAGGCGGGCCACCGAGCCGTTGTACGGGATGGGCACGGCGCGCCCGGCGACGGAGACGTACCCGGGCAGGCCCGGCATGTCGTCGTCGCCGGGGGCGAGAACCGACACGTGGTGGCCGAGACCGAGCAAGGTTTCGGCCAGGTCGCGGACGTGCGCCTGAACGCCTCCGGGAATGTCCCAGGAGTACGGACACACGATGCCGATCCGCATCTGTTAAAGGCTCTTCGCGCGAGCGCTCATCGCGCGCTCGCTGCCCTCGCGGACCTCGGGGCGGTCGGCCAGCCAGAACCGCTGGAGCATGTGCCAGTCCTGCGGATGCAGCGCGATCTCTCGAGCGAAGACGTCGGCCAGGGCCTGGGTGCCGGTGCGCACCCGGTCGCGTAGCCGGCCGTCCCCGAGGTCGACCGGGGGATCGATGCGCTGGCCCCACCCGTCGGGCCGGAACGTCAGCGTCACCGGAACCAGTGCCGCACCGGTCAGCGCCGCGAGCATGGCCGGTCCGGGAGGCATGGTCGCCGGCGCACCGAAGAAGTCGACCTCGATGCCGCTGCGGGACAGATCACGGTCGGCCACCAGGCACACGCACCCGCCAGCCGACAGCCGAGCGGTCAGGACCGACATCGGCGGACTGGCGCCGCCGGTCAGCGGAACCACCTCCATGCCGAGCCCCTCGCGGAAGGCGACGAACCGGTCGAAGAGTGATTCGGGCTTCAGCCGCTCGGCCACGGTGGTGAACGGGACACCGTGATCGATCAACCAGAGCGCGCCCACGTCCCAGTTGCCCATGTGCGGTAAAGCGATGACGAGCCCGCGGCCGGCGGCCATCGCGGCGTCGACGTGCTCACTGCCGACCGTCGCGCGCTCAACGACGGCCGCGACCTCGCGCGGGTTCACCTTTGGCAACCGGAAGGTCTCCAGCCAGTACCGGGCGTAGGACCGCATGGCGGCGCGAACCAAGTCGTCCATCTCGGCTTCGGGTAGATCGGGCCCGACGACCCGGCGGAGGTTGCGGCGCAGCTGTTGCACCCCGCGGCCGTTGCGTCGGGTCGCCAGGTCGCCGCCGATCCGGAACGCGTGCACCGCCACGGGCTCGGGCAACGTCTTGACCAGGCCCCAGCCGGCCGTGAAGGCCAGGTCGACGGCCCGTCCCTCCAGCTGCCGTCCGGCGCGGATCAGCCCGTCAGCGCGACTCACCGACGGCCTCTCGTTGCTGCGCCCGAGACTGCGTGTGGACGGTGGCCAGCCGCTGGACGATCGTGATGGTCGACGCGGCGACCAAGGCCCACAGTGCGATGGCTTGCACGTACGGCACGCGCAGGTGCTCGCCGGACAGGCCCGTGCCGACCAGCACGATGATCAGCCGGTCCGCGCGTTCGGCAATCCCCACCGTCGCGGTCAGCCCGACGGCCTCGGCTCGGGCTCGGATGTAGGGCGTCAGCCCGCCGAGCACCAGGCACAGCAGGGCGGCGGCGAGCATCCAGGGCTGATCGTGCCGTGCGAAGAACCACGCGATCGAGCCGAACACCGCAGCGTCCGCGATGCGGTCTCCGGTCGAGTCGAGCACGGCGCCGAACGCCGTCGTCCGGCCGCCGGCCCGCGCGACCGCACCGTCCAGGACATCGAGCATCACGAAGCCCCAAACCAACATCGTGCCGGAGAACCACCAGCCCTGGGTGAAGAAGACGAGGGCGGATGCCGTGGCACCGAGCGTCCCAACGGCGGTGATCGCGTCGGGCGTCACGCCGAGCGCAGCCAGCCGAGCTCCGAGCGGGTTGATCGTCTTCGACACCCACTGGCGGGCGTGGATGTTGAGCACGCTTCCCCTTTGCACCGGCTGGTTGCGGCGCCTCACCTTAACCGGCGGCCGACCTCGACGAGCCGGGCGACGACCGGACGCGGCGCGGCCTCTAGTCGTGGACCCCCCGCCCCGCGTTTCGACTTGGCGCCTTGACCTTGTCGGGCGGCCGATGCGAGGTGTCGAATGCCAGCAGGGCAGGTTGCCCGCACCCGAGCCGAGATGGGGTTCGTGTATGCCGACGAAGAAGCAGGCGGGAGGTGCAGGCCGGCCGACCGGGGCCGGCATCGATACCGCCGATCGGCCCGAGCAGATCCGCAACATCGCGTTGATCGGCCACTCGGGCGCAGGCAAGACCACGTTGGTCGAGGCGCTGCTCGCGGCCGCCGGGGCGATTCCCCGCGCGGGATCGGTCGCGGACGGCTCCACGGTGAGCGACAGCGACCCGGTCGAGATCGCCCAACAGCGCTCGATCGCGTTGTCCCTGTGCCCGGTCCGCCAGGGCGACGTCGTGATCAACCTGCTGGACACTCCCGGCTACCCGGATTTCACGGGAGAGCTGCGCGCCGGTCTGCGAGCCGCCGACGCCGCGTTGTTCGTCGTATCCGCGGCGGACGACGTGGACCCGGTCACCCTCTCGCTGTGGGAGGAATGCGCGGCGGCCGGGACGCCGCGAGCGGTGGTCGTCACTCGGCTGGACGCGCCCCGCGTATCCTTCGATGCCGCCGTCTCCGGGTGTCAGGCGGTCTTCGGCGGCGTGGATGGTCAGGCCGTCCTGCCGCTGTACCTGCCGGTGGACGCGCAGCCCGAAGCGGCGCCACGCGGGCTCGTCGGACTGTTGACCCGAGTCGTCTACGACTACGCGAACGGCTATCCACCGCGCAGTGAGCCTCTGGACGAGACGCACGAGGTGTCCGGCGACGTCGACACGGCGCGCGACGCCCTCATCGAGGCAATCATCAACAACAGCGAGGACGAATCGCTGCTCGAGCGCTACCTCGCCGGTGACGACATCGGGCCGGACGTTCTCATCGCCGATCTGGAGACGGCCGTCGCACGCGGCACCTTCTTCCCGGTCCTGCCGGTCTGCTCGATGACCGGCCTCGGGCTGTCCGAGCTGCTCGAGATCCTCACCGGCGCCTTTCCGTCCCCGGTCGAACGCGCTGTGCCGGCCGTGCAACACCTCGACGGCACGCTCGGACCGGCCCTGACGTGTGACCCCGCCGGCCCTTTGCTGGGTGAGGTGGTCCGGACGACCGTCGACCCCTACCTCGGACGGTTGTCCGTACTGCGGCTGTTCTCCGGCACGCTCGTACCCGAGACCGCGATCCACGTCGCTGGGCACGGCGGGACCGATCGCGGCCACGCCGACCACGACGTGGACGAGCGGGTCGGCCAATTGCTGTCCCCGCTTGGCTCCACGCTGCGACCGATCGATCGCGCCGTCGCGGGCGACATCTGCGCCATCGGCCGCCTGAACAGCGCGGAGACCGGCGACACCATCTCGGCCAAGGCGGCGCCGCTGCTCGTCGAACCCTGGGCGATGCCGGTGCCCTTGCTGCCGGTCGCGGTCCAGGCGGCCACCCGCGCCGACGAGGACGCCCTGGCCAAGGCGCTCGGGCGACTGACCGCCGGTGACCCGACCGTGCGGGTCGAACGGCGAGCCGACACCGGGCAGCTCGTGCTGTGGTGCCTGGGCGAGGCGCACGCCGACGTGGTGCTCGAACGCCTACGCGCGACGGGTGCGACGGTGAGCACGGTGCCGGTACGTATCGCCCTGGCCGAGACCTTCACGGCGGAAGCTCGTGGCCACGGTCGCCAGGTCAAGCAGTCCGGCGGTCACGGCCAGTACGCGGTGTGCGACGTCGTCGTCTCGCCGCTGCCCCGCGGCTCTGGCGTTCAGTTCACGGAGAAGGTGGTGGGGGGCGCCGTGCCGTCCCAGTTCATCGGCTCGGTGGAGAAGGGGGCGCGCGCGCAGCTCGACCACGGCCTGGACAACGAACACGTCCCGGTCGTCGACGTCCTCGTCACCCTCGTCGATGGCAAGGCGCACAGCGTCGACTCCTCCGACGCCGCCTTTCAGACCGCCGGCGCACTCGCCGTCAAGGACGCGGCGGCGAGCGGGAAGCTCTCGCTGCTCGAGCCAGTGGCCGCCGTCGACGTCACCGTCCCCGACGCCTACGTGGGCGCGGTGTTGTCGGACCTGTCCGGACGCCGTGGACGAGTGACCGGTACCGAGCCGGACGCCACCGCACCGGCCGGCATGGAACGCACGACCGTGCACGCTGAGGTGCCCGACGCCGAGCTGTCCCGCTACGCCGTCACGCTGCGTTCGATCAGTGCGGGCACCGGACGGTTCACCCGGGCGTTCGCCCGCTACGACGTGGTACCCGACACCGTCGCCGCGTCGCTGCGCACCGGCTGAACGTAGGGAGCGACCGGCTGCGCGGCTTCTCACTTCGGTGATCAACAGACGTACAGCGGCCGAAACACCGGCTCGTGGTCTGTTGATCAAGAAGAGAAATGAGCCTGCTGCCGGCGGATCACGAGCCACACGATCCAGCCGACGACGGCGGCCAGCACGAAGCTGATCAGCCGGTAGACCAGGACCGCCGCCGCCGCCGCGGCGGAGGGCACTCCGCCGTTGACCAAGGCGAGGACGAGCGCGCCGTCCACGGTGCCCAATCCACCGGGCAGTACCTGCAGGGTCCCGGCGACGGCATCGGCGGCGAACGCTACGAGGACGGTCCGGGCGGAGAGGTCGCTGATGCCGACGGCGTGACAGGCCAGCACGAGACAACCGATGTCGGCCGCCCAGTTGAGCGCCGCCCACGCGAGCGCGACCAGCCAGTTGACGATGCCGGGCCGGATGGCCAGCAGGTTGTCGACGGTGTCGTGCAGCCACGAGGCTCCGGCGTCATCGGGACGGCGCAACAACCGGTTGCCGGCGCGCAGCACTCGCTGCGCGAGCGCCAGCGTCTGCGGCGGGTGCCTGGTGGCCAGATGCAGCCCGACGCCGGCGACGACGACGGCCAGGACGGCCAGGACGGCAGCGACCGCTCCGGCGGCGCGCGCGCCCACCACGATCGCCCCCGCCAACCCCAGTACCGCGAACGCCGCGCTGCTGATCAGCCCGCACGCCACGACCGTCCAGCCGGCGAGCGCCGTGCTTGCGCCGAGCCGGCGTAGCCGGGTGAAGCTGTACCCCGTGGCCAGGGCGGAACCCGCGGGCAGCGTGGCGCTGAGCGCGTTGGCCGCCAGGGCCATCGACGTGAGGCTGCGCAACGGAACGAGAGCGCCTCCCCCGCGCAGCATGCGCTGGTACACCGCGGCGAACGCGACTAGCGACAGCGCCTCGGCGAGAACGGCCAACCCGACGAACCGGAGGTCGGCGTGGCGGAGCGCCGTGCCCATGTCGGGCAGTTGCGGCGTGATGAGCACGACCTCGACGGTCAACAAGGCCAGGACGGCCACGGCCAACCCGACCCGGAGCCGGCGCGTGAGCAGACGGCGGCTCGGCGGTGCCGCACGCCGCGGCGACGCGTCGTCCGCCGCGGACGCCGGCGGGTCGGTCAGACCCACACGCCGTCGCGCGTGCGGACGAGCGCGGCCGCGCCCTTGGGTTGCGGCTGCGCCCGGATGAGCACGATGGCCGACCCGCGCACGACGACGCCGCTACCGGGCAACGTCTCGTGCAGCTCGTCCGGCCGCGACTCGGCCAGCAGCCGCCACTTCGAGGCCACCGCGTTGGCGGCCGCGACATCGGGCAGGTCGCGGCCCACGATCACCCGCGTGCCGCTGGCGAGCTCCAGCCACACCTCCTGCACGGCCACGTCAGTCGCGCTACCGTCGCCGCCGGGTGCCGAACATCCCGCGAATCACTTCGTTGCCCAGTGTGCGCATCCAGGACTTGCCGACCGACGAGCCGAGGACGGCGGCCACCACTCCTCCGGCGGCTGCGGCCTCCGCCCGCCCCCGACGCCGCGGCAACGGAGCATCCCCGGGCGGCGGGGGCATCCGGGTCCGGGCCGCAGGTGAACGTGG
>CAXTNQ010000072.1:0-13037 GCA_964245745.1 uncultured Jatrophihabitantaceae bacterium | reverse complement strand
CCGCGGCCATCCCCGCTCCGACGGACCCGCGCGGCGCCCAGCCGAGAGCGGCACGGAGCCGAGCAGAGTCCGCGGTGATGGGGCGGACGTCGCCGAGCCGAAACTGTCCCGTCGTCTCGGGGGCCGGACCGCCGGTGGCCCGGGCCAGCGCCGCCGCCATGTCACCGACCGTGCGCACCGTGCCCGAGCCCACGTTGTAGGCCCGGCTCCCCGGCTCGACCTGTTCCAGTGCCGTGACCGTCGCCGCGGCCACGTCACGCACGTGGACGAAGTCGCGGCGTTGGCCGCCGTCCTCGTAAACGGCCGGCGCCACCCCTCGACGTAGCGCGGACAGGAAGATCGCCGCCACGCCGGCGTACGGCGTGTCGCGAGGCAGTCCCTGGCCGTACACATTGTGGTAGCGCAGGGCGGTCGCGCCGCCGCCCGTGGCGCGCGCCCAGGCGGTGGCGAGAAATTCTTGCGCCGCCTTGGACGCCGCGTAGGCGTTGCGCGGTGCGATGGGCGCGTCCTCCGTCACCAGTGCCGGCGCGAGGGGACGCCCACAGAGCGGACAGCCGGGCTCGAACCGCCCTTCGGCCAACGCCGTCTCGGTGCGCGGCGCCGGAGCGATCAGTCCGTGCTCCGTGCAGTGGGCGAGCCCCTCTCCGTAGACGACCATCGAGCTCGCGAACACGAGCCGCGACACGTCGGCCGCGGCCATGGCGGCGAGCAGCTCTGCCGTGCCCAGGTCGTTGGAACCCGCGTAGTCGGGCAGGTCCTGCACATCGATCCCGAGCCCGACCTTCGCGGCCAGGTGACAGACGGCGTCCACATCGTCAAGGGCGGCGTCGACCGCGGCGCGGTCACGTACGTCGGCCACGACATCGACCGGCGTCGACGGCCCGTGACGATGGACGTCGGACCGCAGCGAGTCGAGCACGCGCACGTTGTGGCCGCGACGGCGCAGTTCGTCGTGGACGTGCCGGCCGATGAACCCGGCCCCACCGGTCAGCAGAACGCGCACGTCAGGGCAGCTCGAACGGCGGCTCGAGGCCCGCGTATACCTCGCTGGCTTCGCACGGCAATTGACGCTCGGGCAGGTGCCGGACCGTTTCGGTCAGCCACGCCCGCAGGCGTGGCAGGTTGGCCGCGAACTGCTCGAGGACCTCAGTGTGCGTGACGCCTTCCCCCGCACTGACTCCGGCGTCGAGGTCGGTGACCAGCGCGAGGGTCGTGTAGCACAGCGCGAGCTCGCGGGCCAGGACCCCCTCGGGCATGGCGGTCATGCCGATGATCGCGTAGCCGGCGCGTTGGTAGTCCAGGGACTCCGCCCGGGTGGAGAACCGCGGACCGTTGATCACTACCAGGGTGCCGCCGTCGACAAAGGCCCCGCCCCCGTGGCGGGCCGCCGCAGCGCCGATGATCTCGACCGCCTCGGCCTCGGAGGCCCCGTCCGGCGTGAACGTCGCCGGACGGCCGGACGTACGGTCGACGATCTGGTCCGGCCGGACGAGCGTGCCAGGACCGGCCTCGGCGCGCAGCGAGCCGACCGCGGACAGCGAGACGACCTGCCGGACCCCCAACGAACGCAGCGCCCACAGGTTCGCGCGCGCGGGGACGTTGTGCGGCGCGAACCGGTGGTCCACCCCGTGGCGCGGCAAAAAGGCCACCGTGCGTTCGGCCAGCGCGCCCACGGTGATCGGCGCGGCCGGAGGTCCGTAGGGGGTGTCGACCTCGACGGTGCGCGCGTCGTCGAGCAGCGAATAGACCCCCGAGCCGCCGATCACCCCGACGAGGCCGGTGTCCGAGCCGGCGGCAAGCACCTGCACAAGTTATCCGAACACGACCCTAACGTTGTGCGTGTCGGCCGTTGACCTCACCGCGTCAGGCTGGACCGCGTTCGACCGACCCGAAGGAGCACATCACTATGTGGAAGAAGATCGCCATTGCCGGCGGCATCGCGGCCGCCGTCGTGGGCAGCGGCACCGCGGCCCTCGCGGTGGCGGACGACAACGGAAGCGGCACGCCGTCAGCGTCCGCGACGCCGAGCCCGGGTGGGAGCGCCGCGACCACCCCGAGTCACGCAGGCAAGGCCAAAGCCGGCAAGGTCCGCGAGGGTCTCAAGGCTCGAGCTCAGAACTTCGAGCACGGCGAGTGGCTGAGCAAGAACGGGACGACCACGCAGACCCACGACGCCATTCACGGGACGGTCAGCGTTGTGAGCGCGACGTCGATCAGCGTGAAGGCAGACGACGGATTCAGCCTGACCTTCACGGTCAACGGCGACACCAAGGTCGCGTCGCGGCCAAACGGGGAGGGCAAGGCGGCGAAGAGTGCCATCGCCAGCGTCAAGAGCGGTGATCACGTCTTCGTCACCGGCGTGAAGTCCGGCTCGACGCCGACCGCCAAGCACGTCCTGGACACCGGCACCAAGTAGTTCATACCGACGGCCCGTCCCCACCTGGCTCACCCGGTGGTGGCGGGCCGTCGACGTGTCACCGCGACCCGTCGTCCGTACCATCGCCAGCATGCGACGGCGTCACTACGAACCGGAGCACGAAGCGTTCGGCGAGGCCGTCCGCGCCTTCTTCGACAAGGAAGTTGTCCCGCACTATCCCGAATGGGAGGCCGCGGGACTAACGCCGCGCGAGGTGTTCGCGGCCGCCGGACGCACCGGGTTCCTCGGGATGGCCGTGCCCGAGCAGTACGGCGGTGGAGGCACGGACGACTTCCGGTTCAACCAGGCCTTCGGCGAGCAGGTGGCCGCCGCCGGCGTGACCGCCACCGGGCTCGGACTCACCCTGCACAACGACATCTGTCTGCCGTACTTCTTGACCTACGCGACGCGGGAGCAGCAGGCGCGTTGGCTGCCCGGTATCGCCGCGGGCGACCTGATCACGGCCGTGGCCATGACCGAACCCGGCGCCGGTTCCGACCTCGCCGGTATCCGCACGACCGCCCGGCGCGACGGTGATCACTACGTCGTCAACGGAGCCAAGACGTTCATCACCAACGGCATCAACGCCGACCTGGTCATTACCGCCGTGCGGACCGCCGATGACCCCCACCGTGGCCTGTCGCTGCTCGTGGTCGAACGGGACATGCCCGGATTCGAGCGCGGACGCAACCTGGCCAAGGTCGGCCAGCACGCACAGGACACCGCCGAGCTCTCGTTCACCGACGTGCGCGTGCCGGCGTCCAACCTGCTCGGCGAGGAGAACGCCGGCTTCTTCCACCTCGTCCGGCAGTTGCCGCAGGAACGAATGTCGATCGCCATATCGGGGTTGGCCGAGGCCCGGACCGCCTTCGAGCACACCATGCGTTACGTGCAGGAGCGCCGGGCGTTCGGCGCGCCGATCGGCAGCTTCCAGAACTCCCGCTTCGTCCTCGCTGAGATCGCCACCGAGCTCGACGTGACGCAGTCGTTCGTCGACGGGTGCGTGGACGAGTTGTGCGACGGCGAGCTGACCGCCGCGGACGCGGCCAAGGCCAAGTGGTGGGCGACCGAGTTACAGGGCCGGGTCATCGACCGCTGCGTGCAGCTGCACGGAGGCTACGGCTACATGCTCGAGTACCCGGTCGCGCGGGCATGGGTGGACGCCCGTATCACCCGCATCTACGGCGGTACCACCGAGATCATGAAGCAGGTAATCAGCAAGTCCCTGGGCCTCTAGCTGTACACGAAGGATGGCCGTCCGTGACCTTCGATGACGTCGTTGCACGGGTCGGACAAGTCATCGACGCCATCGGCGTCGCGGCCATCGGCGTGGGTGTCCTGGTCGCGACCGGGGTGGCCGTCGCCCGGTATCGCCGCGGAGAACCGGACGTCTACACGCTGTTCCGGCGATGGCTCGGACGCTCCGTACTTCTCGGCCTGGAGCTTCTGGTCGCCGCCGACATCATCCGCACCGTCGCCGCCAAACCGACCCTCACCAGCGTCGGGGTCCTCGCGGCCATCGTGCTGATCCGTACCTTCCTCAGCTTCTCGCTGGAGCTGGAGATCACCGGCCGCTGGCCGTGGCAGAGCCGGCCAACGCCAGCACCGCCTGCCCCACCAACCGGTTAGGGCGTACGGCTCAGGCCGAGGCGTCGCTGCGGACGGGCGCGGACGTGCATCCGCTCGCCCTGGGGGCCGAACAAGATGAGGAGCTCGACGGGACGACCCGGCGCTGCCGAACCAGTGCGGCGTGTGCGTATCGAAATCGGCGACCTCGCCGGGCCGAAGCACGAGGTCGAGCTCGCCGAGCACGAGCCGTAGCCGCCCGCTGAGGACGTACATCCATTCGTAGCCTTCATGACTGCGCTGATCGACACTCTCCCGGCGTGGGGTGATGATCATCTTGTAGGCCTGGACGCCGCCGGGCCGTCGGGTCAGCGGGATCATGGTGCGGCCCGCCCGTTCAACAGGTGCTGTGCGCACGCGACAATTGCGTCAACGTGGCCGATCGCTGCTCACGGACCGCGCGCAGCCGCGGACCCACCTCGGCGAGCATCAGGTCGATGTCGTCCTCGGCCATCATGTGTCCATTGCTGATTCGGCAAGACGTGTTGTCAACCTGTGGCCTTGACGAGCAGGCTCGAGGCATGGATCGGTTCGATGTCGTGGTCGTCGGCGGAGGCGCCGCCGGCCTGAGTGGTGCCGTCGCGCTGGCTCGCTTTCGCCGCGCGGTCCTGGTGATCGACGCCGGCGAGCCCCGTGACGCCACGGCCGGGCACGTGCACAACTTTCTGAGTCGCGACGGTGCCGCTCCCGCCGACCTGTCCACCGATGGACGGCGGGAGGTGGAACGGTACGGGGGCCGGATCGTCCCGGGTCGGGTCGAGGCGCTGCACATCACCGAGGACGGCTTCCACGTCGACTTCGCTGGGCGGACGGTCGCGGCCGGGCGGCTGCTGGTGGCCACGGGGTCGTGGGACGAACTGCCCGACGTCCCCGGGCTGGCCGCCCGGTGGGGTGTCGACGTCCTGCACTGCCCGTACTGCCACGGCTGGGAGGTCCGGGACCGGCGGATCGGCGTGCTGGCGACCGGGCCGGCCGCCGCGCATCAGGCGTTGCTGTTCCGACAGCTGAGCGACCGGATCATCCTGCTCCAGCACACCGGGCCGGACCTCGCAGCCGAGCAGGCGACGACATTGGCCGCCCGAGACGTAGCCACCGTGCCAGGCCAGGTGATCGCTGTCGAGGCGGACGAGGGCGGCCTGGTGGGCGTGCGCCTGGCCGACGGCACCGCCGTGGCCCTCGATGCCCTCGTCGTCGCCCCGATCTGCCGGGCCCGCGGTGACCTGCTCACACCCCTCGGGGTGCAGGTCAACGAGGTCCGGATGGGTGACGTGCTGATCGGCACACAGGTCGACGCCGATCCGACCGGCGCGACCGCCGTGCCCGGGATCTGGGTGGCGGGCAACGTGGCCAACGTCCAGGCCCAGGTCGTTACCTCCGCCGCCGCCGGACTGGCGGCCGCCGCTGCATTGAACACCGAGCTCATCACCTCTGACGCCGTCGCAGCGGCGAAGGCCTTGACGGGCGCTGTCCGTTAGTCGTAACTTACGTTAGTCATGACTAACGTAGGCCGCCTACTCGACGTGCTGGGCGAGCCCACGCGCCGATCAATCTTCGAGCGGCTGGCCAACGCGCCGAGTTCGGTCGGCGACCTGGCCGAGGGCCTGCCGGTCAGCCGGTCCGCCGTTTCGCAACACCTCACCGTGTTGAAGTCGGCCGGGCTCGTCACCGACCGTGCGGTCGGTACCCGGCGCGTCTACAGCGTCGACCCCCAGGCGTTGCGGCTCATCCGCGCGTATTTCGACGCGTTCTGGACGCGCTCGCTCGACGCCTTCCAAACGGCGGCCGAACGCGCCGACCAAACCAATCAGGAGGATCCGTGACTACGCACACCGCCACGACGTCAGTGAGCACCGCCGTCGACGTCCGCGCCACCATCGACCGGGCCTTTCACATCTTCACCGCAGAGATCGACACTTGGTGGGACGACGACAGACACATCCTGGACGCGCCGCTGGCCGGCATGACGTTCGAGCCCTGGGTCGGCGGCGGCATCATCGACCGCGGAATCGACGGCTCGACCTGTCGCTGGGCCCGCGTCCTGGTCTGGGAACCGCCGACCCGCGTCTGCTTCAGCTGGGACGTCAGCCTGCAGTGGCAGATCGAGACGGACCCGGCCAAGACGAGCGAGGTCGACGTCACCTTCACCGCTTTGGACGCCGAAAGCACTCGCGTCGTGCTCACCCATCGCCACCTCGAACGGCACGGCGAGGGCTGGGAGAGCATGCGGGACGCGGTGCAAAGCGGCTGGAGCCTGGCCCATTACGCCGAGGTGGCCGAAGCCCGCTAATGCTGCCGAGCTCGGAACGCGGCGACGTTGGTGCGGTTGCTGCAGCGAACGCTGCAGAAGCGGCGGGACCGATTCTTGGACAGGTCGACCAGTACGTCGGCACAGTCCTCGGCGGCACAGACGTGCAGGCGGTCCAGTTGCTTCATCCTGATGAGGTCCGCCATGGCCATGGCGGCCTCGACCGCCATCCGATCGGCGAGCGGCGCGTCGGATGACGTGGCGTGCACGTGGTAGTCCCACCGGTCGTGCCGGACCAGCTGCGGCAACGCGCGGCCGTCCCGCAATAACGCGTTGACCCGCGCAACCGTCTCGTCCTCGCCGGCGTACCAGAGCCGTTCCAGTCGGGACCGCAGGTCCCGCACCGCGGCCAGCTCCTGACGGGTACGACGTCTTACCCCGGTCCACTCCCACTCGGCGACGAAAGCGTCCAGCCCAGCCACGGTGATAAGGCGGTCGCCATCGTGGGCGGTGTTGACCAGAGCCGCCGCGGCGTTCAGGGCGACCTCGGTGTCGTGAGCGAGCAGCACCTCGTCCCCATCCGCGTCGTCAGCTCTTGCCTCTTAAGCCGTTGCTGCCGCCCACCACCTCCTCTAGGGTCAGGCTCACGTAATGGGCAACAGTGGTCTGACACATTACCGGAGGATGCTGTGCCGCGCATCGGGACGGGCCTCGCTCTCGGGCTGGTGTCGGCGGTCACGTTCAGCACATCCGGCACCTTCGCGGCTTCGTTGATCACCGCCGGGTGGACGCCCGGTGCCGCCGTCACCGTGCGGGTGGTCATTGCCGCGGT
This sequence comes from uncultured Jatrophihabitantaceae bacterium, assembly GCA_964245745.1. GTDB lineage: Bacteria > Actinomycetota > Actinomycetes > Mycobacteriales > Jatrophihabitantaceae > CAXTNQ01. Next base: position 5,918 of record CAXTNQ010000072.1, on the reverse strand, counting down.
CGTTCTCTCGCCGTTCGCCCTTCACCAGCTGCGCGGCCACGGAGCCGCCGTCGTGCGGGGGCTTCCGGCGGTCGCGACGTTCGGCGTGGCCGCGGTCGGCGTCCCTCAGCTGTGCTACTTCAACGCAGTGCAGCGCGTGCCGGTTGCGGTCGCCCTGCTGCTCGAGTACTCGGGCATCCTGCTCGTGGTCCTGTGGATGTGGGGACGCCACGGCAATCGACCAGGGCGGCTGACCACGACGGGCGCCCTCACGGCTTTGGCCGGCCTGGTCCTCGTACTGAATCTCACCGGCGTCGACCGGCTCGACCCGGTCGGCATCGCGTGGGGGCTCGGCGCGGCCGTCGGACTGGCCGCGTACTTCGTCCTTTCCGCCCGGACTGACTCTGCCCTGCCGCCACTCGTGATGGCGTGGGGCGGCCTCGTCGTCGGCGCCCTGGTCCTCGTCGTGGCCGCAGTCTGCGGTGTGCTGCCGGTGCGTATGCCGCTGGTGGACGTGGTGCTGGCCGGCCACCGGACCAGCTGGCTGGTGCCGGTGCTCGGCCTCTCGTTGGTGGCCGCGGTGATCGCCTACGTGGCCGGTATCGCGGCCGCTCGGCGGCTGGGCGCGCGCTTGGCCTCGTTCGTGGGATTGGCGGAGGTATTGACGGCAGTGGTCTTCGCCTGGGCGCTGCTCGGCCAGACGCCGACCGGCCTGCAGGTGGTGGGCGGATCACTCGTCGTGCTCGGCGTGGCGATGGTGCGACTCGCGGAACGTCCCACGCCCGTCGCCAGTCCCGACCCGTCGGCGCCCGCAGCCACGCCGGCACAATGACCCGGTGCATCCGGACGGTGGGCTGAGTATCCAGGAACGGCTCTATCCCGAGCTGGCGTGCTTCGGTTGCGGTCAGGCCAACCGCGACGGGCTACGGCTGCGCAGCTACTCAAACGGTGACGACGTGGTCGCGCAGTTCATGCCGTGGCCGCAGCACGACAACGGCCTGGGTTACCTCAACGGCGGCATCATCGCCACGGTGCTCGACTGCCACAGTGCGGCCGTCGTGATGAGCGAGGCCGACCGGCGTGGGTGGCACGCGCTCGCCGGCTCGTCCTTGTCCTACGTCACGGCCGGGATCGACGTGACCTACCTGCGCCCGAGCCCGCTCGACGATCCCGTCGCATTGCACGGCGCGATCGTCACCGCGTCCGAAGCGGAGATGACGGCGCGCGTCGAGCTGTGGTGGGACGGCAAGGTCCGCGCTGTCGGGACGGCGCGCTGGGCGCGGTGGCGGCCGCGATCCGTGCCGTCGACCGCGTGACTCGCTTCGTGCTGGCCTCGGCGTCCCCGGCGCGGCTGGCCACCCTACGCGCCGCCGGCGTGACCCCCGAGGTGATGGTCAGTGACGTCGACGAATCGCAGGTGACGGCGCCCGCGACGGCTGAGCTCGTGGCCTTACTGGCTCGGGCGAAGGCGCTGCACGTAGCCCGCACGTTAGATGGTGCTGCTCTCGTCCTCGGCTGCGACTCGCTGCTCGAATTCGAGGGCGAATCGCTCGGCAAACCCAGGTCTTCCGTCGACGCGGTGGCGCGGTGGCGACGCCTGCGTGGACGCGACGGCGTGCTGTGGACCGGCCACCACCTGGTCGACGTAGCACGCGGTCGGCACGTCGAGCGGGCGGTGCCGGCGGTCGTCCACTTCGCCGCGGTGAGCGACGCCGAAATCGTGGACTATGTCGCGACCGGTGAGCCGCTGCAGGTAGCCGGGGCGTTCACCGTCGACGGGCTCGGTGGGTGGTTCGTCGAGCGCATCGAAGGCGATTACCACAACGTCGTCGGCCTTTCGCTGCCGACGCTGCGCGGGATGCTCGGTGAGCTCGGGTACGGCCTACGCGACCTGGGCTATCCGCCGCCGATCAGCGCGCCGGTCGAGTGACCCGCGTGCGTCCGGCTCGCCACTGCTCGTAGGGCCCCGGCTCAGCGGGACGCCGGCCGGTCAGGACGGCGAGCAACGCCGCGACGTCTGCGGCGGTCGGGCGTCCGCGCACCGCGATGGTCACGTCGGTGGGACGCCATGGTGCTTGGCCGGTCGTTCCCGCGACTTGCCCACAAGCACGGCCAGCCGCCGGGCGACCTCGTCGCGCAACTCACCGGGTTCGAGCACCACGTCGATCACCAGGTCGGAGGCCAGGCGCATGAGGTCGACGTCCTGTTCGTACTCGGCCCGCTTGTCCGCGACGAACGCGTCCCGCTCGTCCGGGTCGGCGATGGCCTCGATGCGGTTCGCGTAGACCGCGTTGACGGCCGCTTCCGGGCCCATCACCGCGATCCGCGCCGTGGGGAGGGCCAGGCACGCGTCGGGCATGAAGCCCGGCCCGTCCATGGCGAACAGCCCCGCGCCGTACGCCTTGCGCAGGACGATCGACACCTGCGGGACAGTCGCCTCGGACACCGCCGTGATCATCTTGGCGCCGTGCCGGATGATGCCCTGCCGCTCGACGGCGCTGCCGACCATGAAGCCCGGCACGTCCGCCAGATAGAGCAGGGGGACGTTGAACGCGTCGCACAGCCAGATGAACCGCGCCGCCTTGTCGGCCGAATCCACGAACAGCGCACCGCCGCGCACCGCCGAGTTGTTGGCGAGCACGCCGACCGGGCGACCGTCGATCCGTCCGAATCCGGTGACGAGCTCTGCGGCAAACAGCGGCTTGACCTCGAAGAACGAGTCGGCGTCGACAAGCCCGTCGATCACCTGGTGCACGTCGAACGGCACAGACTCGTCGACGGGCACGACATCGTCGGTCAGCACCGTCGAGGGCGACTCCGCGGCCAGTTCCGGCGGCGGTTCCCGCCAGCACGTCGGGAGGTAGGAGAAGAACAAACGCGCCTGCTCGATGGCGTCTTCGTCGTCGACGGCCAGGTTGTCGCCGCAGCCGCTCACGGTGGCGTGCATGCGCGCGCCGCCCATCTCTTCGAGCGACACCTTCTCGCCCACGACCATTTCGGCCATGCGGGGCGAGCCGAGGTACATGGACGCGTTGCCCTCGACCATGATCACGATGTCGCAGAAGGACGGGATGTAGGCGCCGCCTGCGGCCGAAGGGCCGAACAGGCAGCAGATCTGCGGCACCTTCCCGGACAGGGCCACCTGGTTGTGAAAGATCCGGCCCGCGCCGCGCCGGCCGGGGAACAGCGCCACCTGGTCGGTGATCCGGGCACCGGCCGAGTCGATCAACCAGAAGATCGGCAACTCCTCGGTGAGTGCGCGCTCGGTGATCCGGATGATCTTCTCGACGGTGCGCGCCCCCCAGGAGCCGGCCTTCACCGTCGGGTCGTTCGCCACCACGAGCACCGGGCGTCCGTCCACGAGGCCCTGACCGGTCACCACGCCGTCGGCCGGCAGGCCCGTCGCATTGGCGTTGGCCAGCTGCCCGTCCTCGACGAACGTGCCGCCGTCGAGGAGGAAGGCGATGCGGTCCCGCACGTAAAGCTTGCCCTGCTTGGCGAGCTTGGCGGCCGCCGTCTCGGACGGGGCCAGGGTGGCCTCCCGCGCGGCCGCGACCTCCTTGGCCGTCATGGCCCGTACCGCGCTGTGCCGACCGCGCCCCGCGGCGGCGTGCTGCCGACGGTCGTCGCCGGGTCGGAGCGGGGCACAGTCATAACCAGCCGAAGGCTCACGACACCGGAAGGCCGAGGCCGCGGGCCAGCACCATGCGCTGCACCTCCGACGTACCCTCACCGATCTCGAGGATCTTGGCGTCCCGGTAGAAGCGGGCGACCGGGTACTCCTCCATGAATCCGTAACCGCCGAAGACCTGCGTCGCGGTGCGCGTGGCGCTGACTGCCGCCTCGGAGGCGTAGAGCTTGGCGCGCGCGGCGGCCTGCTTCACTACCGCGGACGGGCGCCCGGCGTCCTTAAGCCACGCGGCCTTGTAGGTCAGCAGGCGCGCCGCCTCGACGGCCACGGACAGGTCACTGATCGCGAAGGCGACCGCCTGTCGGGACCCGATGGGCGCCCCGAACGTGTGCCGCTCCTTCGCGTACCGCAGCGACTCGTCCAGGCAGCCCTGCGCCAATCCGACGGCGAGTGCGGCGAGGGCAATGCGCCCGTGGTCGAGCGTGGCCAGGAACTGACGGAAACCGTTACCGCGAACGCCCAGCAGGTTCGCTTCGGGCACCCGGCAGTCCTCGAAGGTGAGGCCGTGGGTGTCAGAACTGTGCCAGCCGAGCTTGTCGTACGCAGGCTGCACGATGAAGCCAGCCGTGCCGGACGGCACGAGAATGGTGGAGATCTCGTCCGGACCGGTCCGGGCGGTGATCGTGACGACCGAGGTGATCGCCGTGCCGGAGTTGGTGATGAACGCCTTCGCGCCGTTGATCACCCACTCGCCGTCGACGAGCGTGGCGCGGGTCCGCGTCGCCCCGGCGTCCGACCCGGCCTCGGGTTCGGTCAGCCCGAACGCCGCGAGCGCCCGTCCGGCCGCCAGGTCGGGGATCCAGCGCTGCTTCTGCTCCTCCGTACCGAAGGTCAGGATCGGATTGATGCCGAGGCCCATGCCGGCCTCCAGCGTGATGCCGACCGACTGGTCGACCCGCCCGAGCTCTTCGATGGCCACGCACACCGACGTGAAGTCTCCGCCGCTGCCACCGAACGCCTCAGGAACGGCCAACCCGAACAGGCCGAGGTCGCCCATCTTGGCGACCAGCTCGACCGGAAAGTAGTGGTCGCGATCCCACTGCGCGACGTACGGCGCGACCTCGGTCTCCGCGAAGTCGCGGACCACTTTGCGGAACAGTTCGTGGTCCTCGGACAGCTCGAACACGTAGCGGCCTTCCCACTCGACACTCGGTCAGACGTTGACGTTTACGTCAACGTCATTACGATAGCGCCGTGGAGGCGACCAGGGAAGCGCGATCCTGGACGGTCGGCCAACTTGCCGAAGAGTTGGGCGTCACCACACGCACCCTGCGCTTCTACGAGACCGAGGGCCTGATCGCCCCTCGCCGGCAGGGCACCCAGCGCGTCTACAGCGCTCGCGATCGCGCGCGGTTGCGGCTCGTCCTGCGCGGCAAGCGGTTCGGCATGTCGCTCGCCGAGATCCGCGAGGTCGTGACGATGTACGACGGCGCTGCGTCGTCGGAACAGCGACAACTCGAGACCTTGCTGCGCCGGTTGGACGAGATCGCGGCCGACCTGCGCGCCCGGCAGAATGATCTCCGGCGCACCCTCACCGAGGTCGGCGACGTGGCCGCACAGTGCCGCGACCGGCTCGCGCAATTGCACGCGACTCACACCTGAGCCGGCGGCCGGCTGCTGGTTAGGCTGCGACGGTGCAGGTCAGCGCGCCGCCGGCCGTACCGCAGACGCCGAGTTTGCGCCGACGGCACGCGGCGCTCGCCAGCGTCGCCGCTCGGCTGTACCTGCAGTGGTTGACGCCTCTGGCCGTCGCGTTCGGCGCCGTGTTGCGCACCCGCGAGTGGCTCCACGACAAGTCCCTATGGCTGGACGAGCTGAGCCTGGTCGAGAACCTGACCTCGCGGGGCTTCCGCGGACTCGCCCATCCCCTCGTCAACGGTCAGGGCGCGCCGGTCGCCTGGCTGTGGGCCGAGCGCCTGTCGATCGACCTCTTCGGCGTGCACGAGCTCGCGCTACGGCTCGTCCCGTGGTTGGGGTCGTTGGTCGCGCTCGGCGTGTTCCCGCTAGTCGCCCGGCAGCTCGCAGGACGTGTGGTGGCGCCCGCCGCCACCGTGGTCGTCGCCACGTCTCCGGCGTTGATCTACTACGCGGCCGAGACCAAGCAGTACTCCACCGACACGGCGTGCGCTCTGCTCGTCGTGCTCTTGACGACCTGGCTCTGGCGGCGTCCGGCGACGCCGCGGTCGGCGCTGGCCTGGGCCGGGGGCTGCGGCGCGCGCAGGACCATCGGGCAGCTGGGGGCAGTGCG
>CAXTNQ010000071.1:12759-13272 GCA_964245745.1 uncultured Jatrophihabitantaceae bacterium | reverse complement strand
GTGCAAGCAGGTCCGCGGCCACCGTCACCAGCGCGCCACGCTCGTGCGCCGCGGTCACGATCGGCCGCAGGTCGCGGACCGCACCCGAAGCGCCCGGGTACTGCGCCAGGACGCCGAACACGCTGTCGTCGGGAAGCGGCTCGGCCAGGTCCTGGACGACCAGCCGTAGCCCGAGAGGGGCGGCCCGGGTCCGGAGGACCTCCAGCGTCTGCGGGAGCACGTCGCGGTCCACGACGAACGTGTCGCCCCGCGTCGAGACCCGGCGGGCCAGCGCCATGGCCTCCGCAGCTGCGGTGCCCTCGTCGAGCAGGGACGCCCCAGCCACGGGCAGTCCCGTCAGGTCCTCGATCATCGTCTGGAAGTTCAGCAGCGCCTCGAGCCGACCCTGGCTGATCTCGGGCTGGTACGGCGTATAGGCGGTGTACCAGGCAGGGTTCTCGAGCACGTTTCGGCGCAGGACTGCAGGGGTGATCGTGTCGAAGTAGCCCAGCCCGATCATCGATACGAGCCGTC
>CAXTNQ010000071.1:2981-12749 GCA_964245745.1 uncultured Jatrophihabitantaceae bacterium | reverse complement strand
AGCAGCGCGTCGAGCGACGAGTAACCGAGCTCCTCGAGCATGCGGGTCGTGTCGTCGGCCGACAAGCCGACGTGTCGACTCACGAAGGGCGCCTGGTGCTCGAGGTCCGTGAGCGACGACGAGGCGACCGCGAATCCACGATTGGTCATGAGGGACTTCTCCGCAGGGCCGCGCGAGCGCTGCCTGTCGGCAGCACCCCCGTCTGTCGGGCAAGCCCCTTCAGAGCGACCTGGATCGCGCGGTTCGGGTGCCTGAGAGGTTCCGGGGATGTTGCCCCTTCGGCGCCGTCCGGCGTGCCGGACGATCTCTCCCGCGCGACCTGTGACGGCCGCAGCCGACGGTACCAGTCGTCGTGGTCGTAGGCGGTCAGGCCGTGGCGGTGCGTTGCTGACGCCGGCGGGCCAGCTCGTCGGCCGGCCCGAGCGGGGCGGCGATGCCGCGGGCCGGTTCGACGTCGGCCCGTTCGCTGGGCAACTCGGCCAGTGACCCGACCAGCTCGCGTAAAGCGCCGCTGACGGCTATGCCGAACACTCCCTGGCCTCCGCGCAGCAGGTCCACGACCTCTTCGGACGAGGTGCATTCGTAGACGGTGGTGCCGTCGGACAGCAGGGTGATGCGCGCGAGGTCCTCGACCCCGTGCCCGCGCAGATGCTCGACAGCCAGCCGGATGTTCTGCAAAGACACTCCGGTGTCGAGCAGCCGCTTCACGACCTTCAGCACGAGAATGTCCTTGAACGAGTACAGGCGCTGCGTCCCCGAACCGCTCGCCGAGCGCACGGACGGCCCGACCAGCTCAGTTCGGGCCCAGTAGTCGAGTTGGCGGTATGTGATGCCGGCCGCCGCGCAGGCGGTCGGCCCGCGGTAGCCCACCTCGTCTCCGGGTGCGGTCAGGGCGGCGACGGGATCGGCAAAGAGTGCGCCTTGCTCGGGCCGTCCGCTCGAGACCCGCTCGGCCATCGTCTGCCTCCCTTCGCGACTGTCCTCGACAGACCGCCACACGCCCCCGACGGTATGGCGACGGCCGGACCCGGTCAACGCGACGCGCGGACCAGAGCCGCGTTCCGTCACCCTGAAGTCGAGGATGACAGTTCAGGCGCCGGAGGCGAAGTCTTCGGGAGAGACGTTGTCGAGGAACTCGCGGAACTTCTCGACCTCGTCCTCCTGCTCGTCGGGGATCTCAATCCCGGCGGCGTCGAGGACGGCGTCAGCGCCCAGGATGGCCACGTCGCAGCGCAACGCCAGCGCGATCGCGTCCGACGGGCGCGCGCTGACCGTGACGCCTCCGGTGAACCGCAACTCGGCGTAGAACACGTCGTCGCGCAGTTCGGTGATGTGGACTGCTTCCAGGCGAACACCGAGCCCCTTGATGACGTCGCGCAGCAGGTCATGGGTCAACGGCCGAACGGTCTGCACACCCTGCTGTTGAAAGGCGATCGCCGACGCCTCGACAGCCCCGATCCAGATGGGCAGGTACCGCACTCCGTCTTCCTCGCGCAGCAGCACGACGGGCTGATTCGCAGGCATCTCGACCCGTACGCCCACGACTCGCAACGGATGCACGACGACCCTCTCGTACTGCGGTGGACCACCGGTCCCGCTCGCCCGACGCTACACGCAAACGCTCATGAGCGACCGGCGACGTCGCGCAGCCCAATCTGCACCAGGGCCGCGTGCAGCCGCACCGACAGCGCCGCCAACTCGCGCACCGTCTCCTCGGCGCGGGCACGCGCCTCGGCGTTCTTCTGCTTGGCCATCGGGCCGACGACCTGCCCGAACAGCCCGACCTCGCGTTCGGCGGCGACCCGGAACGCCCGCAGGTGACGCCCCTCCAGACCGAAGCGGGCCATCTCGGCCACGACCCGTCCGATGGCCAGGCCGTCGTCGTCGTAATGACCGCCGGCCTTCGCGGTGATCAAGCCGAACTGCTCCAGCTCGCGCAGCTGCTCGACGGTCAATCCGGTCGCGTTGAGCAACTCGTCTCGGGACAGCCGCATCGTTGGAGCAGCGGGTCGGAAGTGCTCCGCGGTCGGCGCGTTGTCGGCGATGGCCAGGTGGGGCACGCGCGGTACGTTGCCCATGCCCGGCGGCGTAAGCCCGCGGTCGAGCGCGTCGAGTTGGTCTTTGATCACGCGCAACGGAAGATAGTGGTCGCGCTGTGCGGCGAGGACGTAGCGCAACCGCTCAACGTCCGCCGAGGCGAACTTCCGGTACCCGGACGGCGTGCGATCAGGATGGACGAGGCCCTCGGTCTCCAGGAAACGGATCTTGCTGATCGTGATGTCGGGGAACTCGGCCCGCAATTGCGCGAGCACCTCGCCGATGGACAGCATTCCGGTGTGGCCGCCGGCCGCGCGGGCTGCTGACGTCGTCACGAACTCCGGTCCATTCGTCCCCTCCGCACGTTCACATCGATCCATTCACCGGCTTTGCGGCTCAGCGGTCGCCTGCTCCGATCGTGGCGCGCACCGGCGCGGCCAGATAGATCAGCCGGAACTTGCCGATCTGCACCTCGTCGCCTCCCGCCAACGGCACTGCGTCGATGCGCTCGCGATTGACGTACGTCCCGTTCAGCGAACCGACGTCGTGGACGGTGTAGCCCGTCCCCTCGCGACGGAATTCGGCGTGACGGCGGGACACGGTGACATCGTCCAGGAAGATGTCACTGTCGGGGTGACGCCCCGCCGTGGTGACGTCCTGATCGAGCAGGAACCGGCTACCGGCGTTCGGACCACGGCGCACGACGAGCAGCGCCGAACCCGGGGACAGGGCATCGATCGCGCCCTGGTGGGCTTCGGCGGAGAAGTCCCCGTCATGGTCGACACCGACCGGACCCGCGGAGATCACGCTGGTGGCATCGGGCGCGCCTGTCCCCGCCGCCTCGGGCAGGGCAGCGCCACAGCTCGCACAGAAGCGGCTGTCCGGAGGATTCTCCGCGCCACAGACGGTACAGAACACTGGTCGGCCTTTCCTGACGGTGCGGTACGGAAGCCGCGGCGGTGCAGTGCGAACGAGAGCCGGTGAGGTCAGGTCGCGGTCGGCCGTACGACTGCCCGCTGAGCGTAATTGTGGCTGCGCAAGGGGGTCAATCGACCACGGTCCGCGGTCATTCGCTGAGCTCGCCGTATGCCGCCGCGTCGAGCAGGTCGCCGAATTCCGCGCCGTCCGAGGACTCGATCTCGGCGATCCACCCCGCTCCGTACGGGTCCGAGTTGATCAGTTCTGGTTCCGCATCCAGCCGGTCGTTGCGGGCCGAGACGGTCCCGCTGACCGGTGCGTACAGGTCGGACACGCTCTTGGTCGACTCGACCTCGCCGAAGGCCTGGCCCTTAACCACGGTTGCTCCGACGTCCGGCAATGACACGAAGACCACGTCGCCGAGGGACTGCTGGGCGTAGTCCGTGACGCCGATGCGCACGGTCTGATCCGTGATCCGGGTCCACTCGTGCTCGGCGGTGTACTTCAGGTCGTCCGGGACCTCAGCCATCGATCTGTTCGCACCCTTCCGGAGGAGCCGCGCTGGCCGGACCCTACCGCCCCCGGATCGGACGCCGGTGAGCTCGGCCGGTCAGCGCGACGGCACCGCATACCGGGGCGACGCCGGCGTCGCCACTGCGGTGATGTCGAGGCTGTCGCGCTGGACGACCTGCGCCGTCCCGCCCGCCGCCCGTACGGTCGCCGCGACGCCACCCGGGATGTTCAGCGCGGTGTCCATCGTCTTGGGATCACCGATGGCCAGGACGATGTAGGGCGGTGTGAGCACGACGCCGTCGACCTTGATTCCGGTGGCACCGTCGGTGAAATTCGTCGCGGTGGCCACGCGCACCGGCCCGAATTGGATCGCCTCCGCGCCCGAGCCGCGGAGTTCCTCGACGACCTCGAGCAGGTCCTCGGCGCGCAGCGAACGAGTGGGATCGGCGATCGTCCCCTCGATGCCCGGGCCTCGCGCCGGAACGGTGCCGAGCAGCAGCTGCAGACTCGCCAGCTCCTGCTCGGCCTGCTCGCGAGCTACCGTGTCCCGGCTGCCGCTGGCGGTCAGCTGCTGCAGCGTGGTCTGCAGGCGCGCGATCTGCTCGCGCAAGGTGTCGGCGCGCTGGTTCTGGTCGTCGAGGATATGCACCAGGTCATCGGCCCGGGCGCTGTCCAGGCTGTCAGCGGAGGAGTTCGACCGGACCTGAGCTGCGATGGCGAACCCCAACAGCGCGGTCAGCACCCCGATCACCACACCGGCGACGACTCGGCGAGACCGAACGCCGGCGCGCGACGATCCGTCCTTCGACGTGGCCTCAGGCACGGAAGACATGGCGCCGAATGGCCGCAGCGTTTCCGAAGATCCTGATCCCGAGGACGACGACGACCGCGGTCGAGAGCTGCGCGCCCACGCCGAGCTTGTCTCCGAGGAACACGATGAGCGCGGCGACGACGACGTTGGAGACGAACGAGACCACGAACACCTTTGCGTCGAAGATGCCGTCCAGCCGAGCACGCACCCCGCCGAACACCGCGTCCAGCGCGGCCACGACCGCGATCGGCAGGTAGGGCTCCAGCCAGTCCGGAACGGTGGGTCGCAGCACGAGGCCGATCACCAGACCGACGACCAGAGCCAGGGCGGCAATCATCGCGGCGCTGGCCCTAGCGGTGTCGCGTAGCGCAGGACGGGCGTGATCACAGCGGGCAACGCCAGCGATGTCGCTTCGGTGAAGGTGAAGCCGATGCCGCGGGCCGCGGCCAACGTCTGGTAGCGACTGGCGACCGGGCTGTCCGCCAATCGGGTGACGAGGTCGTCGCGGTTGCCGACCGCGCGCACGACGTAGGGAGAGGCGATCGGCTGGAAATCCACCAGCACGGCTTGGCCGGCGTAACGGATGGCTGATCCGGCGGTCAGCCGCACGTCGTTGACCGATACGGCTTCGGCGCCGTCGGCCCACAACTCGTTGACCACGCTGCGGACGTCACGGTCGGTCAGTAGACCAGGCCGGCCGGCGGAGACCGGCGGCGACCCGCCCGGCTGTGGTGTCGGCGAAGACGCGGGAGGGTCGGCCAGCCGGACGACGATCCCCGGCCCGGATACCGCGAGCGTCCCCGCCTGTCCCTGCGCGCGGCGCAGGTCCGACCGGAGTGCCTCCGACCCACCGAGCGCCTGGTCGCGTGCGGCGTTCACCGCAGCGGCGAGCCGGTTGGCGCTGCGCTGCAGCTGGGCCTCGGTCTCCTGCGCCTCGCGTACCCGGCGTACGAGCGCGGCGTGCACCGAGGCGGTGTGAGGAGCTGCGCGGTGTGTGTCGGTGTAGGCCAGGGCGAGCGTGAAGCCGGCGAGCAGACAGCCGAGAAGTACGAGCAGCCGGTCGATGCGCGACGGCGGACCGGCATGGCGGGCGGCCGCCTGCGCGTAACCCGGGTCCTGCGGATTGGTGACGGCATCGACCAGCCACGACGTCGCGGCCGGGCGGCGTGCCGTCACGGATGAGCGCGCATGAGCCGGCGGAACTGCAGTGCGTAGAGGCCGCCGGCCCACAGGTACAGCGCGGCCCCCCAGATGGTGAACGCCCAGGCGATGGGTCGGGCGACGTCAGCCAGCGTGCCGCTGCGCTCGGCCAGCAGCAGGAGTGGAAAGGCGTACAGCAGGCTGAACGTCGCCGCCTTGCCCAGATAGTGGACGGGCAGCGGCGGGTAACCGCGGCGGCGCAGCAGCGGCACGGTTGGCGCCAACAGCAGATCTCGGGCCACGATCACGACGGCTAGCCACCACGGGATGATGTGGCGCAGTGACAGGCCGACGAGCGTGGCCAGGATGTACAGCCGGTCGACCGCGGGGTCCAGGAGCGCGCCGAGCCGGCTGGTCTGATTCAGCTTGCGGGCCAGGACCCCGTCGGCCCAGTCGGAGGCGCCGCTGAGGGCGAGCACGATCAGGGCGGCGAGATCGGCGTGCGGACCGAGCAGGAGCCACAGGAAGACCGGAACCCCGAGCAGTCGCAGCACGCTGAGCAGGTTGGGAATGGTCAGCACGCGGTCCACCGCAGGCGCCTCAGCCGTGCCGGTGCGGTCGGTCATCGCTGTGTCATGAGTTCGGCGGCCTCTTCACGCGCACTCGGCGGACATCCGACCCTCACTCGTCGGGACGGCGGGATTCGAACCCACGACCCCCTGACCCCCAGTCAGGTGCGCTACCAAACTGCGCCACGTCCCGGCCTGCTCGACCCGTCCGCAAACCCTAGCGCAGCACGTAATGCTCCCGGTCCGCATCGCCCGCCGACCTCAGCGTGGCGGACGCCGCTCCCGGATCCGCACGGAGATCTCGATGGGCGTGCCGACGAAGTCGAAGTCCTCGCGGAGCCGACGTTCGAGGAAGCGTCGATAGCCGGCCTCCAGAAAGCCGGTGGCGAACAGCACGAAGCGCGGCGGCCGGGTGTCAGCCTGCGTCGCGAACAGCACGCGCGGCGACCTGCCGCCCCGTGCCGGTGGCGGCGTCGACGCCAGGATCTCGGTCAACCAGGTGTTCAGCCGGCCGGTCGAGATCCGGCGGTCCCACGAGGCGAGGCTGGTACGCAAAGCCGCCGCAAGCTTCTCGACCGCACGGCCGGTGCGCGCCGACACGTTGACCCGCGGTGCCCACTGCACGCGGGCCAGCTCGCGGGTGACTTCACGCTCGAGGGCGTACCGGCGGTCCTCGTCCACGAGGTCCCACTTGTTGAACGCGATGACCAGCGCCCGGCCGGCGTCAACGACCTGTCCGATCACACGCTGGTCCTGCTCGGTCAGTGACTCGGACGCGTCGAGCAGCACCACCGCCACCTCGGCGGCCTCGATGGCCGCCGCCGTCCGCAGGCTGGCGTAGTACTCGGTACCCGCGGCCTGCTTCACCCGCCGGCGCAAACCTGCCGTGTCGACGAAGCGCCAGGTCTCGCCGCCCAGCATGACCAGGCTGTCGACGGGATCCACGGTGGTGCCGCCCACCGGGTCGACGACGGCCCGTTCCTCGCCGGTGATCCGGTTGAGCAGGCTCGACTTGCCGACGTTGGGGCGACCGACGACCGCCACGCGTCGGGGGCCGGTCTCGACCGCCGTGTCGAGCGGGGCGTCCGGGAGCACGTCCAGTACAGCGTCGAGGAGGTCTCCGCTCCCCCGGCCGTGCAGTCCGCTGACCGGATAGGGCTGGCCCAGCCCGAGCGACCACAGCCGGGCCGCGTCGGGCTCCGCGCGTTCGTCGTCGATCTTCGTAGCGACGAGGAGGACGGGACGTCCGGCCCGCCGCAGCGTGCGAGCGACGACGAGGTCCGTGTCGGTGGCACCGGTCTGGCCGTCGATGACGAACATCACGAGGTCGGCGGTGGCTACCGCCCGCTCGGCCTGAGCAGACACCTGTGCCCGCATCCCGGCCGCGTCCGGTTCCCAGCCTCCGGTGTCGACCAGGGTGAACCGGCGGCCCCCCCACATCGCGTCGTAGGCGATGCGGTCCCGGGTCACGCCCGGGACGTCCTGCACGACGGCCTCCCGCCGTCCCAGGATCCGGTTGACGAGCGTCGACTTGCCGACGTTAGGGCGGCCGACCACAGCCACTACGGGGGCCACGGTCGCCGGAGGGTCGAGATCGTCGATGGCGACGGCGTCTCGGCCGTCTCGGGCGGAAGCGTCGCCTGGATGGCTGTCGTCGTTGGTCGGATTCATCCGAGCACCGCGCCTGGCGCGTGTCGGCTGGCCCGGTCGCCCGAGTCAACGAGGTCGGCGAGCGCGACGCGAATCCGCTCGGCCGTGACTCGGACCAGTCGACGATTCAGCGGCCGATCGGCGGGCCACTGCTCGAACGTGAGCGGCTTCCCGACGGTCACGCTCATGGCCACCCTGCGCACAGTACGCACCGCCTCCCGGGTCTGTTGGCAGACGATCGGCAGCACGGTGGCGCCGGAACGCAGAGCGAACCACGCCACTCCTGGCCGGACAACCGCGACCCGGCCGTCGCCTCGTGCGCCCTCCGGAAAGATGCCGAGCACTCCGCCTTCCGCCAGCACCTGCAGGCCGTCCCGCAGAGCGGCTCGGTCCACCCGCTGCCGCACCACCGGCACTTGACCCACCCGGCGCAGGACCGGACCGACGCCCGGGCCGAACGCCTCGGACTTGACCAGAAAGCTGACCGGACGGCCGAGCGCGCCGAAGACGAGCGGGCCGTCCAGCCACGACCGGTGATTGACCGCCACGATGAGCGGCCCCTCCGCCGGGATCCGCTCACGTCCCGACATCCGCACCGGCCCGAACACCGAGACCAGCGCCGCCGCAACGCGACGCGCACCAACGTCCGTCCGGATCGGCGTACTCGGTTGAGGGCTGCGGGGCATCGTTAGCGCCCGCCGGCGGGCACGCCGCCGGTGGCCGCTGACATGGCACGGATGATCTGCTGCGTCACCTCGGGCACGTCGAGGTCCGTCGTGTCGATGAGGACCGCGTCCTGTGCTCGGGTGAGCGGGCTGGCGGCACGGCGGCTGTCCAGACCGTCGCGCCGGTCGAGCTCGGCGTGGACCTCGGCGACGTCGGCTGCGCCGTTCCGGCCGAGCTCACTGGCCCGCCGCCGAGCACGCTCCGCACCGCTCGCGGTCAGGAAGACCTTGGGCTGCGCGGTTGGCCAGACCACCGTGCCGATGTCCCGGCCCTCGACCACGATCGGCGCGTGCTCTCGGATGAGCTCACGCTGCTGGGCGACCAGCAGCGCACGGACCGCGGGTATCGCTGAGACCGCGCTGACCGCCGCGGTCACCGCAGCGCTACGCACAGCGGCGGTCACGTCCCGATCGGCAAGGCTGACGTACGGGCGCAGCGGGTCGGTGCCGATCTGCAGATTCAGCGTACGGACGAGCTCGGGCACCCGGTCGGCATCGGCCGGATCGACCGCGGCCTCGAGCACGGCGAGGGTCACGGCGCGGTACATCGCCCCCGTGTCGAGGTAGCGCACCTTGAGGTCGCGGGCGAGCCGACGCGCCACGGTCGACTTCCCGGTGCCGGACGGGCCGTCGAGCGCGATCACCAGCGGGGCGGCGCCAGGAGGCAGGAGCGCCGTGGCGTCGCTGTCCGGCGGTTCGGCGGTCACATCACGTCCTGTTCGTCAGAATCCCGAGCAGCATACGAAACGCCGTCCTCCTCGGCCGCAGCTTGGAGCGCCATGACCTCCTCGACCGTCAGCTCGCGCGACGCCCCCGGTCGCAACGCGCCGAGCGACACCGGCCCAACCGCCGTCCGGACGAGGCGGGTGACCGGATGTCCCACCGCGTCGAGCATCCGGCGCACGATGTGCTTGCGCCCCTCGTGCAGCCGCACCTCGACCAGCGCGCGGTTGCGGTCCTGTTGAACCACGCGGAACGTGTCCGCACGTGCCGGCCCGTCGTCGAGATCGACCCCCGCGCGCAAGCGCCGCCCGACGTCACGTCCGACCGGACCGGGGACATCCGCCAGGTAGGTCTTGACCACGCCGAACGACGGATGGGTCAACGCATGCGCCAGCTCCCCGTCGTTCGTGAGCAGCAGCAGGCCTTCGGAATCGGCGTCGAGGCGGCCGACGTGGAAGAGGCGCTCAGGGTGACCCGTCACTAGGTCGCCCACCGTCGTCCGTCCCCGACTGTCGCTCATGGCGCTCAGCACGCCACGAGGTTTGTTCAACGCGAGATACACCGCGTCCGGCCGCACCGGCACCGTTCGCCCGTCCACCCTGACCACTGCGGTTCGGGGATCCACGCGGGTGCCGAGCCGTTCGACCACCACCCCGTCGACCTGGACCCGGCCGTCCAGGAT
>CAXTNQ010000071.1:0-2971 GCA_964245745.1 uncultured Jatrophihabitantaceae bacterium | reverse complement strand
GAGTTGCTCACACGCGCGCCGCGAACCCAGGCCTGCCGCCGCGAGCACCTTCTGCAACCGTTCCCCGGCCGCCTCGAGCTCAGGTTCAGGCTTGGTCACTGTCCACGTCAACGAGGGAAGGCAGGAGTGGCGCGAGCGACGGTAGTTCCGTCAGATCGTGCAGACCCATCGTCTCCAGGAAGACGGCTGTCGTCCGGTACAGACCGCCGCCGGTATCGGGATCGGCGCCCGCTTCGGCGACCAGACCGCGGCTGAGGAGCGTCCGCATGACACCGTCGACATTGACGCCACGGATGGCGGCCACTCGCCCACGGGTCACCGGCTGCCGATACGCCACGATGGCCAGCGTCTCCAGGGCGGCATGGCTGAGCCGGCTGCGCTGGCCGTCGACCAGAAAGCGTTCGACCCAGGGAGCGAACACCGGCCTGGTGTAGAGCCGGTACCCGCCCGCCACCTCGCGCAGCACCATGCCGCTCGTCGTCTCGTCGAGCAAGGCGGCGAGATCGGCGAGTGCCGCCAGGACCTCGGACGAGGGGCGGCTCACCGCAGCAGCTAGCGTCGCCACATCGACCGGAGCATCGACGACGAACAGGATGGCCTCGAGCGCCGCCCGCAGGCGGAGGGGGTCGCGAAGGTCGCCCGCGTCGTATACGTCGTCCACGGACGCCTCATCGGCGCGAGGGGTGGCCGCGTCGGTCATCCGTACTCCTCATCGACCGGACTCAGGTCGTCCGCCACCTGCCGACCACCCGGTCCCGTCCATCGCACGTGCAGTTCGCCTAACGCCGCGACCTGGTCAAACGCGACATCGCCGTTGCGATACAACTCGAGCACGGCCAAGAAGCAAGCCACGACCTCCAGCGTGCTGCTGCAGTCTTCGGCGAGGGATCGGAACGTCGCCGCACGGGCATGCACCAGTCGGTCGCGCACGAGCGCCATGTGTTCCCCGACGCTCACCCGCGGGACGTGGATGTGCGCGGTCGGCACCGTCGGCACGGAACGAGCCGCGAAGGCGGCTCGCGCGGCGGCCGCGAAGCCCTCCGCGTCCACGCCGATGAGAACGTCCGGAGTGACGGCCGCGAAGCGGGGCTCGAGTTCGGCCGAGCGGCCGTACCGGCGCCCCTGGCTGCGTTCCAGCTCGGCCAAATGCGCCGCGGCGAGCTTGTAGGCGCGGTACTGCAGGAGCCGGGCGAACAGTAGGTCGCGCGCCTCCAGGCGAGCCAGGTCCTCTTCGTCCTCGACCTCCGCCGCGGGCAGCAGCCGCGCTGCCTTGAGGTCGAGCAACGTCGCGGCCACCACGAGGAACTCGGTCGCTTGTCCGAGGTCGTAGCTCTCGCGTCCGGTCAGATAGCTCAAGAATTCGTCGGTCACCTGAGACAGGGCGACCTCGGTGACGTCGAGCTTGCGTCGGCTGATCAGCGTCAGCAGCAGGTCGAACGGGCCCTCGAAGTTTTCCAGCCGGACGCAGAAACGACCGGTGCCTTCCGGTTGCCCATCCCCGTCGCGGATAGCCGACCTCCCGCCGTCCACCACAACGGCGGTCATCGGGCGAGCACCTCGCGCGCCAGGTTGCGGTAGGCCACCGCACCCGCGGAGGTCGGCGCCCAGGTCGTGATCGGCTCGCCGGCGACCGTGGTTTCCGGAAAGCGCACCGTCCGTGAGATCACCGTGTCGAAGACCGCATCCCCGAACGCCTCGACGACGCGGGCGAACACCTCCCGGCCGTGCAGGGTGCGGCCGTCGTACATCGTGGCCAGGATGCCGTCCAGCTTCAGGTCGGGATTGAGACGCTCCTGCACCTTGTCGATGGTGTCGATGAGCAGTGCGACCCCGCGCAGGCTGAAGAACTCGCACTCGAGCGGCACGATCACCCCGTGCGCCGCCGTGAGCGCGTTCACCGTGAGCAAGCCGAGCGACGGTTGGCAGTCGATGAGCACGAAGTCGTAGTCGCCAAGCACCGGACGCAGGACCCGCGCCAGCGCCTGTTCCCGAGCGACCTCGCCCACCAGTTGGACCTCGGCTGCCGACAGGTCGATGTTGCTGGGCAACAGATCCATGCCCGGAACGCCCGTCTTGAGCAGCACCTCGTCGACGGTGACGCCGCGTTCCATCAGCACGTTGTAGGCGGTGCGGTCCAGCTGGTGCGGCGCGACGCCGAGCCCGACAGAGAGCGCACCCTGTGGATCGAAGTCGACGAGCAGAACGCGCCGGCCGAACTCCGCCAGGGCGGCGCCCAGATTGATCGTCGTCGTGGTCTTGCCGACGCCGCCCTTCTGGTTGCACAAGGCGATGACGTGCGCAGGTCCGTGCTGCTGCAGCGGTGGTGGATCGACGAGCTTCCGCTTCGGCCGGGCGAGCGCCGGGTCCGCCGGCTTACCGGCTTCGACCGCGAACAGTTCGCCCGCCGCCTCGGCCTCGCCCGAATCAGCCATGGCCATAGGCTCGTGCGGTCCCCTTGTTCGGCAAAGCGGGTGCATGTCGTGCCAGCAACGTCAGGCGAGGCTACCCCACGGACGGCCGAGGATCAGTGCGTCGGGCGGGCGTGGCGCCACGTCTGCGAAGTGATCAGTGCAAGGCGCGCGGGTGCGCCGCGGCGTAAACCTCGCGCAGTTGGTCGACCGTGACCAGGGTGTAGATCTGCGTCGTCGTGACCGACGCGTGACCGAGCAGCTCCTGGACGACCCGGACGTCCGCTCCGCCCTCGACCAGGTGGGTGGCGAAGGAATGCCGCAGGGTGTGCGGGGAGATGGCCTCGGCCAGCCCGGCCTTGTGTGCCGCCGAACGCAGGACCGTCCACGCCGACTGGCGGGACAGCCGGCCGCCACGCGCGTTGAGCAGAAGCGCTGAATCGCCGCGGCCGCGGGCGGCCAGCATCGGACGTGCGCGGACCAGGTAGGCCTCCGTCGCCCGATGGGCGTAGGAGCCGAGGGGGCACCCGTCGCTGCTTACCTCCCTTGCCGCGCAACAGGAC
>CAXTNQ010000070.1:0-13282 GCA_964245745.1 uncultured Jatrophihabitantaceae bacterium | reverse complement strand
GTGTCGGTAGCGTGACCCCTGCGGCGGTCTCGAAAGCGGCGACGAGCTCGCGCACGGTCGTGCCGGGGCCCGTGCCGACGTTGAGCACGTCGGAGCCGCCGTCCGGCAGGACCGCGTCGAACCGTTCGAGCGCGGCCACGTGGGCCTGCGCGACGTCCCAGACGTGGACGTAGTCCCGTACCGCCGAGCCATCGCGAGTTGGCCAGTCGACGCCGGTGATCGTGAACGGCGTGCCCGTCTCGTGGGCCTCGATCAGCTTGCCCCAGGCGTGGGTCGGCCGTTCGACGACGAGGCCGGACCGCAGCTGGGGGTCGGCCCCGACCGGGTTGAAGTAGCGCAGGGCGAGCGCGTCGACGACGCCCGCGGCCGCCGCATCGGCCAGTATCTGCTCGACCATCGCCTTGGTGTGCGCGTACGGACTGGTCGGCGCGACGGGCGCGGTCTCGTCCACGCCGTCTCCCCCGGCCGGCGCGTAGATCGCCGCGGACGAGCTGAACAGCATCCGACGACAACCGAGCACGTCGAGCTGCTCGAGGAAGGCGACCGTCTTCGCCACGTTGTTGCCGTAGTACCCGAGGGGCTGGCTCACCGACTCGGGCACGACGATGCGCGCGGCGCAGTGCACGACGGCGTCGACGTTCGGATGGTCGGCGGCGACCTTCGTGATGACGGCGGGATCGCTGAAGTCGCCGCGGTAGAAGGACTTTCCTCTCGTGTAGGCGAGCGCGCCGCGACTCAGGTCGTCGACGATGACGGGGAGGTGCCCGGCGTCCTCTAGAGCGGAGACGACCGTACCGCCGACGAAACCGGCTCCCCCGGTGACCAGGACCTTCATGCCGTCAACGCTGACGCGACTCCAGCAGCCGCAGCCACACTTCGCTGGCCGTCGGGTAGGACGGCACCGCGTGCCACAACGCGGACAGCGGCACGCGCCCGACGAGCGCCACCGTCGCCGAGTGCAGCAGCTCGCCGACGTCCGCACCGACGAAGGTGGCGCCGACCAGGGTGTCGGTGGCCCGGTCGATCACCAGCTTGGCCCGTCCCACGTAGTCGTCACGCAGCAGCGACGCGCCGGCGACGGAGGCCAGGTCGAACTCGACGGTCTCCACGTCGACGCCGTCGTCACGGGCCTCCCGCTCGGTGCGGCCGACCGACGCCACCTGCGGGTCGGTGAACGTGACCTGCGGGACGGCTCCGTGGTCGGCGAGGTCGCGGTAGGCGTCCCCGTCGAGGGGGCGCTCTTCCGCCCGGGCCGCAATCACCGCACCGGCGATGCGCGCCTGGTACTTACCCATGTGGGTGAGCAGGGCACGTCCGGTCAGGTCGCCCACTGCGTAGAGCCAATCGTCCTTCGCCGTCAGATGATCGTCGACCTCGACGAAGCCCTTCGGGGATAACCCGACGGTATCCAGCCCGAGGTCGGCGCTGGCCGGCGTCCGGCCGGTAGCGACCAGGACCTCGTCCACCTCGACGGTGTTGCCGCCGAACGTGACCTCGACCGGCCCGCCATGGACCCGGCCGTAGCCGGTGTCGCGGACGTCCGCGCGCCGGACCGACTCCACGGACATGCCGTGGTGTACGAGGACGCCGCGCTCTTCTAGCGCGCGCTGTACCAACTCTCCGGCGAACGGCTCGTTCTTGCCGAGCAGGGTGGGCGACGTTTCGACCAGCGTCAACTCCTCGACGCCGACGCCCTGCAGCCAGGTCGCCGACTCGCAAGCCACAACCCCACCGCCGATGATCAGCATCCGGCGCGGGATCTCCACCATGTTGGTCGCGTCGCGCGAGATCCACGGCCGGGCTTCGCGCAGCCCGGGAATCGGCGGCACCGTGGCCGTGGTGCCGGTGGCCAGCACGACCGCGTGCCGAGCCCGCAGGGTGCGGGTACCGCCGTCGGGCGTGCCGACCTCGACCACGCGTTCGCCGGCCAGCCGGCCCCGTCCGCGGACGAGCTCGATGCCGAAGCCCTTGGCCCAGTCGACCTGCGAACTGTCGTCGCGGTGGTGCGTGAACGTGTCGCGCCGCGTGAAGGCCTCGGCCACGTCGAGATCCGGGTCGGCGTGCACGCCGCCCAGCGCGTGCGCGGTGTGCAGGACCTCGACCGGGCGCAGCAGCGCCTTGCTCGGCATGCAGGCCCAGTACGAGCACTCGCCGCCGAGCAGCTCGTGCTCGACGATGACCGCCGTGCGGTCACTGTGCTGGGTCGCGTACTGCGCCGCGTTCTCACCGGGCGGGCCGCCGCCGATGACGATGACGTCCACGGTTTGGTCAGCGGCGTCTGGCATGGAATCACCGTAGCGGGCACCGTGCCGACCGCTCGTACGCTGAAAGCAACCGGTAAGGAGCGTCCCCGCATGGCCACCACTTCTTCAACACCGTCCTCGGCACCCCCGGGCCGACGACCGCAGCGCGGGCCGTCCGCCTGGGTCGGCGCCTTCACCGGCTTCTACCCCGCGCAGGCGTCCGACTTCGCCGACTTCGACCCGGTGGCTCGTTTCCTGTACGCGGCGCGCAGCGTCATCCTGGTCATCTCCGCGCAGTCGGCGATCATTGCCGGACTGCTCGCCGCCACCGACCGGCGCTTCAGCTGGCTGCCGTTCGTGCTCGTGCTCGTCGGGTTCGTGATCCTGCACGCGATCAGCAACCTGTCGAACGACTACTTCGGATACCGCCGGGGCCACGACACCGACGACTCGCCACGCCGCCGGTACACCCTGCACCCGATCGCCAGTGGTGCCGTGACGCCGCAGCTGCTCGCGGTGGGCCTCGTGGTGTTGGTTGCCGTCGTCGCGGGGATCGCTGCCTACTTCATCGCGCTGCGTGGCTGGGGTGCCGTCGGGTTCGCCCTGGTCGGTGCGCTCCTGCTCTGGGCCTACGACGCGGCGCCCCGAGCGCTGAAGGAGCTCGGGCTCGGCGAGGTGGCCGCGTTCCTCGTGTGGGGACCGCTGATGATCGGCGGCGGCTATTACGTCATCACCGGACAGGTCTCGGCGGCGGCGTTCCTCGACTCGGTGCCGACCGGGCTCGGGGTGGCTTCGATCCTCATCGGCAAGCACATCGACCAGCGGCCGTTCGACCTCGGCCAGGACCAGCGCACCCTCCCGGTCCTGCTGGGCGAGTCGCGGGCGCGCAGGCTCAACCAGACGTGTGTCGCGGCCATGTACGTCGTCACCGTGGTCGCGATCGTCATTGGCGCGCTGACGCCGTTCGCCCTGGTCGTGCTCGTCGCCGCCCCGCGCGCCCTGCGCGCGCTGCGAGTGATGGCGGTGCCGGCCCCCGACGTCGCGCCCGCCGGGTATGTCGGGTGGCCGCTCTGGTACCACCGGGTCTGTCTCGTGCACAACCGAGCCTTTGGCTGGCTGTTCATCCTGGGCCTGGCCGTCGGTGCGGTGTTCCCGCGTGTGTGGATCGGCTGAGCCGACCGTCGGTCAGCTCTCGCAGCCGATGCCGTCTCCGTCTCGGTCCAGGCCGTAGATGTCCGGACCGGTGACGCGAACGGGTCCCCGGACGTAGCGCGGGCCGTCGCCCTTGCCGCCGGCGCAGTCGACGTCCGGCCCGGGCGGGATGCACGGACTGTAGCCGGGAGTGCACTGCTGCGGGGCGACCGTCCGCGGCGCAGGTGCCTTGGTGGTCGGTGCGGGAGCGTGCGTCGCGGGCGTGCGTGTCGTGGTCCGTGGCGCGGGTTTGGGCGCCTGGATGGTAGTCGGCGCCGCCGCCGTCGTGGTTGGTGCCGTCGTGGTTGGCGTCGTCAGCGGTGCCACGGTCGACGGCACGTCAACCGGCGACGCCACAATCGTTGATGTCGACGGCGATTCCGGCACGGGCGGCGGGCTCTCGCTCGTCACCGCGACGTTGGTCGACGGCGTCGCCGCATGGAAAGTCGTGCCGTCGGCGCAGGCCGTGAGCCCCACCGCCGTGAGCACGACCGCCGTGGCGACGGCCAGAATTCGCGCGTGCGCGCACCACCGACTCATGTGAACCCCCCGTGAGTTCGTGTGTCGGCGCAGTGAACCACATCGAAGACGCGCCGGCCACCCGAACTGTGACACTCATGAGTCGGCCCATCGCGGCTTCGCCGCGAACTCGCGCTCGCGCGCGAGAGGGCCGACTAGCCTCACCGTCATGAGTTCGGCCACCTCCCAACTGCGCGCCGCTCGCGACTACCTCCTCACTCACCGCACGAACTACGAGACGGCGTACGCGCAGTTCGAGTGGCCTCGCCCGGAGGACTTCAACTTCGCACTCGACTGGTTCGACGCCGTGCTGGCCACCGAGCACCCGCAGCGGACAGCCCTGCGGATCATCGATCCAGACGGCACTGACGTCGCGTACAGCTTCGACGAGCTGTCCGCCCGCTCGCACCAGTTGGCCGGCTGGCTGCGCTCGCATGGGATAGCACGCGGCATGCGGGTGCTCGTCGTGCTGAGCAACCAGGTTGAGTTGTGGGAGACAACGCTCGCCGCGATGAAGCTGGGCGCCGTGGTCATTCCCGCGACGACGCTGCTGACGGCGGCCGACTTGCACGACCGCGTCCACCGCGGCGACGCCGGTGCGGTGATCGTGCGCTCCGAGCTCACGGAGCGCTTCGCCGACGTCCACGGCGGCTACTTGCGCATCGCGGTCGGCGATCCGGTCGAGGGCTGGCTGCGCTACGGGGACAGCTTCGAAAGCCTGGACGAGTTCGAACCGGATCTGCCGACCCACGCGAGTGATCCTCTGCTGCTGTACTTCACGTCGGGCACGACCGCGTTGCCCAAGCTCGTCGAACACACCCACGCCAGTTACCCAATCGGCCACCTCTCGACGATGTACTGGATCGGGTTGCAGCCGGGCGACGTACACCTCAACGTGTCGAGTCCGGGCTGGGCGAAGCACGCCTGGTCGTGCGTCTTCGCGCCGTGGCTGGCCGGCGCCACCGTCTGCGTCTTCAACTACGAGCGGTTCGACGGCGCCGCCCTGCTCGACGTCGTGCGCGACGCGGAGGTCACGACCTTCTGCGCACCTCCCACGGTGTGGCGCATGCTCGTGCAGCAAGACCTCGCGGCGCGCTCCACGTCCCTGCGCGAGGTCGTCAGTGCCGGAGAACCGCTCAACCCCGAGGTCATCGAGCAGGTCGAGCGCGCGTGGGGTCTGACCGTCCGCGACGGTTTCGGCCAGACCGAGACCACCCTGCAGATCGGTAACGCACCCGGCCAGCCGGTGAAGATCGGCTCGATGGGAAGGCCGATGCCGGGCTTCCGCATTGTGCTCGTCGACCCGATCAGTGGCGAGGTCGCGGACGAGGGCGAGATCTGCGTCGACCTCGGCACCGAACGTCCGGTCGGCCTGATGACCGGATACCAGGACGATCATCACCGCCACGCCGACGTGTTCGCCGGCCATCGCTATCACACCGGTGACGTAGCCGGCATCGACGCGGACGGGTACATCACTTACGTAGGACGCACGGACGACGTGTTCAAGTCCAGCGACTACCGGATCAGCCCGTTCGAGTTGGAGAGCGTCCTCATCGAGCACCCGGCGGTGGCCGAGGCGGCCGTCGTGCCCGCCCCCGATGACGTTCGGCTCGCGGTGCCCAAGGCGTACGTAGTGCTGGTCGCCGGCCGGTCACCGGACGGCGCGCTGGCCGCGGACATCCTGCGTCACACGCGGGAGAATCTGGCTCCCTACAAGCGGATTCGCCGCCTGGAATTTGCCGATCTACCGAAGACGATCAGTGGCAAGATCCGCCGTGTCGAGTTGCGAGGGATCGAGGTCGAACGAGCGGGCGAGCGGTCGCACGGCGAGTACCGGGAAGAGGACTTCAGCGACTGAGCGACTTCGACGGACTTGAGTAAGGCCGCAGGTCGAGCAGATCAGCGCCGGGCCACGCCGACGATCACGTCCGAATCGCGCGACACCGGATCGTTCCCCAGATTCAGCACCCACCAGTCCGAAGGCCTACCTACCCGCAGACCTCCCCGCCGCATTCCGCGCCAAACGGCGAAATCGTAGCGGTACCGTCGAGCAACGCGCGCCGTCCGGTGACTTCAGGGAATGGCTGTCACGCCCAAGGACGTCGCAACATGCGCTAGCCGCTGATCAAAGGTGAACAGCTCAGTGACCCGCAGACTCACGATGCTGGCCAGATGGATGGCGTCCAGAGCCCGGAGGGTCGATGGGCGGATTCGGCGCGCGAGATCCAGAACGACCGAACTAAGCGGATAGCGAGCAACTCCGGAACAGGCATCGTCGAGTACACCTTCAGCGTCCGCAATGCCGGTCCGGAGCAGAGCGCGCGCCACTTCGACCCACGCCAACTCTGAGGACACGATGAAATCGCCCCTGCTACTGCGCTCGTGCAGCACCTCACGCACGTGCGCCGACTGGGCCTCCACGAACACCCTCTTGATCAGGGCACTCGTGTCGACGTACAAGTCCGTCAATTTCGATCTTCACGATCCAGCAGATCGAGTGAGGAAACGCCGCGCGGCAATGTGCAGCTCGGCTGCACGTCACGAAACGACTGGGGAGCCTCGACGAGGCGTGAGTCTACGGCTCGCTGCATTGCGGTCCGACCCGTCGCTAGTCCAAGTTGCGTCGTTATCGCTTCGCGAACGATGTCCTGGGTACCACTACAGCGAAGATCTGGTACCGAGCGGCTGCCGTTGCCGACTGGGCGCGTGGTTGGTGTGCCTCCGACTAATCGGACTTGACCTGAATATCGTGCGTCGCCGACGTCGCGCCCAGAGCTGCGCTCAATGCCGACTGCATCTGCAGAACGGTCTCGGCGATCGGCGGTTCGGGTGTGGCGGTAAGTGCGTGCGCTTTCTGACCCGCGGCGGGATTGGGCGTAGCGAGGCGGGGCGTTGTCGTTGGTAGCCCGTCCTGCACCCGGGCCAGCAGCGACTCGAAGCCTTGGACTGCGCGCCAATCGAGCTCACGGCCGGACGGTGCGACGATGACGAACTGAAGCGCTGCCGCGGACAGGCTGCACTCCACGCACGCGACGTTGACAGTAGCCGCCCGGTTCGCGGCCGTTACGTGGCTAGTTGACCGGACGACGACCACTTGGATGGACAGCGCCGAGCCGGTGCAGCCGGTGCACGAAGACGACGAGGCGGAAGCGACGTTATCGGCGATGAGCTGGGTAGCACCCCGACCGTAGATCACTTGCAGCGCAATTGCCTCGCCGCGACAGCGATTGCAGGTCAAAGAGACGACGGCACCCGTGTTGGCTTGCGCTATGCGCCCGTCGTTGCGCTGATACCGCCGAACGTCGTTCGACGCCGTTGTGCCAGTGGCAATCGGAATGGCCATGGCGGCGACCGACGTAGTGGATTGGACGGCTGTGGACGGGTCGGCTTGAGCCGACACGCTGACCAAGGCGCTGGTGACCGCGACCGCCAAAAGCGAGCTGCCTGCCCACAGCCACCACCTCGTCCGACGGCGGTCTTTCTCAGCCGATGTCTCGTCAGGCACCAGGCGTCCATCAATTCTGCTCACGACGATTACCCCTCGTGTCGGTGTCACGGGTACGGTCCTGTGCGGCGAACTGGTCCGCTACGGCGGCGGCAAGCTCGATGAACGCCTCTCGGGTCTGCGGTTGTAGCGATGAGAGGGATGTCTGTGCGCCGGCTTCCAGGCTGCGGTCCCACGGAACCGTGATCACCTTCGCGCAACGTCGAGCGAAGTGATCGTCGATCCGTTCGACCGGGACACCGACGCTGCGCCTGGTTGCGTTGATGACCACGACGGCTCGTGCGACCAGTTCGCCGTAGTCGTGCTCGCTGAGCCAATCGAGGGTCAACGCAGCAGCGCGTGCGCCGTCCACCGCAGGACGGAGGACGATGACAAGTTGATCGGCATCGACGAGCAAGCCCTGATTGGCACTGTCCAGAATGCCGGTGCCGGTGTCGAGCAAGATGAGGTTGTAGTAGTGATCAAGCAGCTCGATAACGCGGTGGTAGGACTGCCGGTCCAAGGCGAGTCCGATCCGCGGGTCATCGTCGGACGCCAGCACCTCGAGCCTGGACTCTGGTGCCTGGGACGTGTAGCTGCGCAGGTCGGAGTAGCTCGAGATCAGGTCCAGTTCGCCCAGGACATCGGTGATCGCGCGCGGCGAGGGACGAGAGACTCGGTGCGCCAGATTGCCCGCGTCGGGGTTGGCGTCGACCGCGATTACTCGGTCGCCGCGAAGCATGGCGAAGGTGCTACCCAGAGCCAGCGCGATCGTTGTCTTGCCCACGCCGCCTTTGCGGCTCATCACGACGACACGACGAGATCCACGGATCGGGGCTGTCACGCGCTCGAGCAAGGCCGCATGGCGCTGCTCAGCCGATGACGGACCCGGGTTGAACGCGCCAGCCGTGGCCACGTACACCGCACGACGCCAGCCGGAGCCCGGCGCCCGGCGTCCCGGCCGACCGAGGATCGCCTCGTCGGAAAATGCGAGCGCGGTGAGCTCCTCGTGCCGCGTCGCGGGGGAACGAGACGACGACGTCACTACGTCGTCCACGTGCGCTTCGTCGACGCCCTCGGGACGAATGGCATCGGGATGAATGGCATCGGGGTGCACAGAGTTCGGAGAGACGACCGGGCCATGATCATCGTCCGAGACATGCGACATCATGTCTTTCCCTTCGGTACGGGACGACCGGTGATGGAACGCCCGAACGGCCCACCGCGCGACTCGAAGTACGAGCTGGCGCCAAAGCAGCAGCAATCCCAGAAGTGGCAGTACGAGCAACACGATCGAAAGAATTTCTAGCGCGACAGAGGCCGGGTCGGCGTCGTTCCACGAGGCCGCTAAGCCGGACGCCTCCTCACGGACGGCGTGCATTGTTTGTCGGGTGATGTAAGGCATATTGAAGATCAACCAGCCGAGGGCGAACGCCAGGGTCGGGACGACAAACAACACCCAGCCCGTGACTATCCATCGTGCGGCCGGCCGTAGTTCGCTGACGCGGCGATCGGGTCGTCGGTGTCCACGCATCAGGCTGCGCATGACCGGGCGCACGCGCGAGAAGAGATCCGGTACGCCCGCAACGTCCGCCAGGACGTAGTAGCCATCGAAGCGAACGGTGGGCACCAGTTGCTGGATCATCTCGATGTGCATCAAGAGGGCGACCAGCAGAAAGAGACCGTGCCCGGTAACGAGGTAGCCGGCGCCTAGCCCGATCAGGCACCAGGCGTTCAGGTACAAGCCACCAAGATCCGTTCTGACGCGTCCCGCACGCCCGAGCCGGTAGGAGTCGGTGACATTGGTGAAGAAGGCCGGAAACATCAGGTACATGCCGACACCGATGACCCCGGGTTGTGCTCCGCCGTAGGCACACGCCGCCGCATGGCCGAGTTCGTGCAACAGCGACCCCAGAAGAAGCAGGGCCAGAACGGCAAGTAGGGCCGTCGGAGTCGCCAGGACTTGCAGAAGGGCGGCTCGGAGATCTCCCCGGCGCCACAGCTGGACGTCGACGACGACGACGGTCAACAGGGCGATGACGACCACTCCGGGCCGGAACATCGGCGCCATGGCTCGCGCCACCCTGCGCACGATCGGCGCGGACAGCAGTGTGCCGCGCAGGCGCAGGGCAAGGAGCGGATCCGCGCGCGTCAGAGTTCGGCGCTCGTCCGAAGGTTGATCGACATCCTCCAGCAGACCCATCGGGACGAGCTTCTTCTCGACGAGCATCCGCAGCCCGGCAACGTTCA
Organism: uncultured Jatrophihabitantaceae bacterium; assembly: GCA_964245745.1. Taxonomy (GTDB): domain Bacteria; phylum Actinomycetota; class Actinomycetes; order Mycobacteriales; family Jatrophihabitantaceae; genus CAXTNQ01. The sequence continues at coordinate 3,592 of CAXTNQ010000070.1, read as the reverse complement.
GTTCCCGGCCGTAAGCAGCGGTCACGGCGGTGGCGAGTTGCTGTTCGTCGCGACTTGCCGAACTCTTCTCAACGATGAGATGGAGTAGCTCGGACACCTGAAGAACCTGGCCGTCACCTCGGCGCAGAAGGTAACTCGGCTCGCGTAACCCTGAGCCCTGTGCGCGCCCTAGATCGTTGATGCCGGCTACTCGGCACCAGCGCCGGCTCGGCAGGAGTTCCGCGTCGATCGTCATCGCGCTCCTTCCCGAACGGACAGCCGGGTGGGACCGCTCGATCACGGGCCCACCAGGCTCTGTCCGTGCCGGTTAGTCTCGAGCCGTTAGGCGATCTCAGGCGAAGATCTGCTGTCCCGCGAAGGCCGACGCCCTGGAGCCGTAACTCGCGGCATTGATCGCGAAGGCCAGGTTGATTCCGACCACGTTGACGACGTTGATCGTGAGCAACGTTTCCCGCTGCGGGAGAAGCTCGATCGTCTGTCGATCGAGATCGGCTTCGCTCAGTACGGACCGTTCACCCATGTCGGTGCACCTCCCTTGGTGTGCGCGGGTCCGAGTCGGTACGGCTCGGACCCGCGGGACGACCGGTGTCAGCCGATCTGGACGTTCTGAACCGCGGCGCTTTGCGCGAAGCTACGAGCGCTGTCTACGTTGAGCGCGATGGACTGGTTCGAGGCCCACACGCTTGCGTAGTAGCTCGGGCAACAACAGCCGTAGTTGTAGTAGTTCAGCGTCTCCCTTGCCGGCAACAGTTCTACGCGCTGGTCGTCCAATTCGCTCAATGTGAGTTCCGTGTTCATGTCGGTCACCTCCTTCCCGGGACAGGAACAATCTGGAACACGGGATATTGAGCCACGGTTGTCGTTACTGAATAGTTATTCCGGTTAGACGGTTGAAGACAAGACGGTAAAGTGGCGCCAACGCTTGCTATGCGCTGACCCTCCGAACGTGGCGAAAAAATCGGAGCGCTATGACGTATTAATCGTGAACCGCAATACATCGTCCGTAGAGGTACGTCAGCGTCGATGTGCTACCCGGACCGGGCGCCATCGTAGGGGGACGACATGACAGCGGACGATCGCGCTGGCTTTGAGGCGCTCGCGGCGGAGCGGCTGCGTCCAGCAATCGAGGATTCACTGTGGGATCTGCAACTCCTGGACACGTTTGCTGCGTGCCGGCGCGGTCGCCGAGTCTCGTTGGGCATCCGGGAGCAACGGCTAGTGGCTTTGCTGGGCGTCAGTGGCATACGTCCCCGTAGCTCCGCTGCCGGCGCACTATGGCCCGAGGCCACTGAGGCTCGTGCAATGGGCAGCCTGCGTGCGGCGATATGGCACGTACAACGGGCAGCGCCGGGACTTCTCTCTCATGATCGCCATTGCGTCGGACTTGGCGACCGCGTCCGCGTCGATATCGACGATCTCGTCCAATATGCCGCTCAGGCGATGCAGCTCGCGGACAGCCTCAGGTCCACTTCGGCGACCATGGAGCCGGCGCGCTACCGACCGTGGCTCACGGCCCTCACATCCGGGGAGCTGCTCAGCGAGTGGTACGAAGATTGGCTGGTGACCGAGCGAGCACGACTCCAGCTTGCCAAAGTGCAGGCCCTCGAAGCGTTAGCCGACCACCTGGTCAATCACGGCGACTTGGTCACGGCCATGCACGCGGCCATGGGGGCCAGGGCGATCGATCCACTCCGAGAGAGCGCCCGGCGCGCGGTTATCCGCGTTTACGTTGCCGAAGGCAATCACCACGCAGCGGTACAGGAATATCTTCGCTACGAGGCCCGTCTGGCCCGTGAACTTGGAGTTGTTCCGTCCGCGCAATTAGCGGCCTTGATCCATCCGCTCCGACGAACTTCTGTGCGGCCCGCTGTCAGGCATTCTCAGCCGGCAATGTAGTTGCCGATGAATTTGCGCGGTTTGGAGCTGCTCACAGATCGACTCGACACCTCACCCGCCGCGCCGCACGCGGTAGCGCAGGTGCGTCACGCCGTGCTCGCCCTCGAGGATCCGAACCCGGTCGAGCGCAATGTGTTCAGGATCAAGGTTGTCGAACAACCGGCGCCCCTGTCCAAGAAGGACCGGGACGACGTGGAGTTCGAGCTCATCGAGGACGCCAGCCGCGAGCGCGAGCTGAGCGACCGCAGCGCCATGCACCGAGACGTCTTTCTCGCCCGCGGCGCGCTTGGCGGCCGCCATCGCAGTCTCAACGTTGTCGACGTAGGTCACGAGGGGCCAGCCACTGATGTCAATCCGAGGCTCATGGCGGCTGTAGATGAAGATCGGCACACCGTCGTGGTGATCGCCGCCCCAGCCGTCGGCCGGCTCGAAGGTGCCAGCGCCCGCCACGATGGCACCCGTGGCGTTCAGCTCGTCGAAGACCCGGCTATTGATGACGTTCGAGGCACGCCGGCCAGTCGCGTCGCCGGGTGTCACGCCGGCCGGGAACCAGCCGTGCAAATAGCCGCCGTCGTCTCCTAGCGGATTCTCGTCCCAGCTTTCGTTTGGCCCGGCGATGAAGCCATCGAGCGACATTGACATGTAGAGCACGGTGGAGGACATCGATTCCTGCTCGTCTTCTCGGATCCGGGGTAGCTCGGCCATCAGCCATAGTGCACTGATCGGTGCACTAACAGCAATCTTGGATAAGACGTTCGTCGCGCGGGCGGACCCCACACGTCGGTCGAAGCTCGACGTCACCACCGAATTCACACTTGCCGAGCACGACGGCTACACACTTATGACGATGATCCAGACCGGCCTGCCGGCCGAGCTGCGGGAAGAACACGCCCGCGGCGTGCGGAACGCCTACGACCGACTCGAGCGTGTGGCTCAGACGCGAGTACAAGACCGGCCGCTTGACCGACACTTCTACCGCTGATAAGGCCGCAAGTAGCGATGTGGTGTCACGACATTGATTCGGCTATGTCCTCGCTGCGGGCAGGCAAAGGCGTTGCACCTGGGGGCCGGCCAGCACCTGCGGATGGCCGGCCTTCGTCCACGGGGTGTTGTTGAGCGCAACGATTTGCGGAGGGCGTGGGATTCGAACCCACGAGGAGCTTGCACCCCTAGCGGTTTTCAAGACCGCCGCCATCGGCCACTAGGCGAGCCCTCCAGCAGCCGGCGCACCGACCACGACGAGCGTAGCGACGGCTCGGCGCGGGTACATGCGTCGCATGGCGTTATCCAAGGGCGACAAGGTCAGCTGGAATACCTCGCAGGGCAAAACGCACGGCAAGATCGTCGAGCGCCGGACTAAGGACTTCACGCTGGACGGGAACCATTTCACGGCCAGCGACGACGACCCGATGTACGTCGTCGAGAGCGACAAGTCCGGTAAGCGGGCCGCGCACAAGGAGTCGGCGCTGCACGAAGCCTGAACCAGGCAGGCGGCCAGTCGGCACCGACCCGCAGCAGGGCACACTGGCGAAGTGAGCGCGCCGCCAGGGAACCCGGGAAAGCCGCAGAACTCGCAGCAGGGGGAGCAGCGCGCCCGAGCCGGCGTCGCGCAGCCGGCCGCGGGGCAGGCAGACCAGGCCACCTCCGACGAACCGCTGCGCATGGGGACGCCGCGCGGACGTGCGGCGTCCCCATG
>CAXTNQ010000069.1:6850-13544 GCA_964245745.1 uncultured Jatrophihabitantaceae bacterium | reverse complement strand
CAGATCATCCACGGCCAGAGCGACATCGGCCGGTCGAAGGCCGAGTCGGCTCGCGACAGCGTCCGCGAGATCAACCCCTACGTCACGGTCAACTTGCACGAGGAGCGGCTGGACAGCAGCAACGTCATGGAGCTGTTTGCGCCGTACGACCTGATCGTCGACGGCACCGACAACTTCGCCACCCGCTACCTGGTGAACGACGCCTGCGTCCTGCTGCACAAGCCGTACGTGTGGGGCTCGATCTACCGCTTCGACGGGCAGGCGAGTGTCTTCTGGGCTGACCAGGGTCCCTGCTACCGCTGCCTCTACCCCGAGCCGCCACCGCCCGGCATGGTGCCGAGCTGCGCGGAGGGAGGGGTGCTCGGCGTGCTCTGCGCGTCCATCGGCTCCATCCAGGTCACCGAGGCCATCAAGCTGATCACCGGCATCGGTGAGCCGCTCGTCGGCGAGCTCATGGTGTACGACGCGTTGGAGATGGAGTACCGCAAGATCACGGTCCGCAAGGACCCGAACTGCGCCGTCTGCGGTGAGCACCCGACCGTCACCGAGCTCATCGACTACGAGGAGTTCTGCGGTGTCGTCAGCGATGAGGCGCAGCAGGCGGCCATCGGCAGCACCATCACGGTCGGCGAGCTCAAGGACCTGATGGACTCGGACAAGCCGATGGACCTCATCGACGTGCGCGAGCCCGCCGAGTGGGAGATCGTGCGCATCCCCGGAGCGACCCTTATCCCGAAGGACGAGATCTTGCGCGGTGACGCGCTGGCGGGTCTGCCGCAGGACCGCCAGATCGTCATGTACTGCAAGACGGGCATCCGGTCCGCAGAGACGCTCGCCGCCGTCAAGGCCGCCGGCTTCCGCGACGCCGTGCACGTCCAAGGTGGCGTGACGGCCTGGGTCAACCAGATCGACCCCAGCCTCCCGTCCTACTAGAGGAATGGACGACTCGCTCGTCGACCGTGTGCTCGACTGCGTTGAGCGCATCCCGACCGGCCGGGTCATGACGTACGGGGACGTGGCCGAGTACTGCGGCTCACGAGCGCCCCGCGCCGTCGGACACGTCCTCAGTCGCGAGGGCGACGGCGTCCCGTGGCATCGCGTGCTACGTGCGGACGGCCGATGCGCACCACACATCGCCGACGAACAACGGCAACGCCTGCTGGCCGAAGGCGTGTGTTTCGACGGTGACCGCGTCAACCTGATCCGCTACCGCTGGGACGGTCGCTGAAACTGTCACCCTTGCGTGCTGAGATGTCCGCATGTCCAACGGTCGGTACCGGCTCGTGCGGTCGGGGTCGCCGAGCCGATTGCCCCCGGTCCTCGACGACGACCAGCGGCGGGTGGTCGAGCACGGCCACGGCCCACTGCTCGTCCTGGCCGGTCCGGGCACCGGCAAGACCACGACGCTGGTCGAGGCGGCGGCCGCCCGAGTAGCCGATGGCGTACCGGTCGAGCACATCCTCATGTTGACGTTCAGCCGCCGGGCCGCGAGTGAACTACGCGATCGGGTCACGGGCCGCCTGGGCGGCACGGTGCGCGAACCGCTCGCTCGCACTTTTCACTCGTACGCATTCGGCCTGTTGCGGGCCGCATCCGTGGCGGACGGTCTGCCCGCGCCGCGCCTGCTCGGTGGCGCCGAGCAGGACGTGACGGTGCGCGACCTGCTTGCCGGTGACGTCGCGAGTGGCGTCCGATGGCCGCCCGAGGTGGAGCCGGCGCTGTCCACTCGGGCCTTCGCCGGCGAGCTGCGGGATCTGTTGTTGCGCGCCGTCGAACGCGGCCTGGACGGTCCGGACCGGCGTGCCCTCGGTCGTCAGCAGCGCCGGCCCGAATGGGCGGCCGCCGGCCGCTTCCTGGCGCAATACGCCGACGTGACGTCGCTGGCGCGTCCCGGCGCCTGGGACCAGGCGGAGCTCATTCGCGCCGCGATCGACACCCTGCGCACCGACGGTCCGTTGCTCGCACGCGAGCGAGCGCTGCGCCGGCACATCTTCGTCGACGAGTATCAGGACACCGACCCCGCGCAGGCCGACCTGCTCGAGCTGCTCGCGCACGGCGCGGACGAGCTGGTCATTGTCGGCGACCCCGCCCAGTCGCTCTACGCGTTCCGCGGGGCCGATGCCTCCGCGCTGCACGACGTACCGCGGCGCTTCGCCCATTCCGGCGGCGAGCTGCCGACGCTGGCGTTGCACACCTCGCGCCGTTCTGGGGTAGCTCTGCTCGAGGCGACGCGCCGCGTCGGGTACCGACTACCCGGAAGCGCCGACCACCGCGAACTGCGCCCGGCGGCTGGCCTTCCGCCCGGCCAGCTCGAGGTCGGCGTGTTCCGGTCGGCCAGCGAGGAAGCCGCGTACATCGCGGCCACCCTGCGCCGGGCTCACCTGCACGAGGGCGTGCCGTGGTCGCGGATGGCCGTCCTGGTCCGATCGACCGTGACGACACTGGCCGTGCTCCGCCGCGCGCTCATCACGGCCGGAGTCCCCGTCGACGTAGCGATGGCCGAGGCGCCGCTCGCCGAGCAGCCCGCGGTCGCCCAGCTGCTGACCGCGCTGCGGGCCGTCCTCGAGCCGAAGGCGCTCACCGACGACGTCGCCGAACGCCTGCTCCTCGGGCCGATCGGCCACGGCGACGCGCTACTGCTACGCCGTCTGCGCCGAGAGCTCCGGACGAGTGGCGACGTCGGTCTGGTGGAGGCCGTGACCGATCTACCGGGCGCTGGGCTTCTGCCGCCGCGGGTATGTGGTCCGGTACAGCGAGTGGCCCGCGTGCTCGACGCCGGGCGCCGGGCCGTCGCGGACGGAGGCGGCGCCGAGGACGTGCTGTGGGCGATCTGGGACGCGTCCGGCCTCGGGCCGGTCTGGGAGGCCGCGAGCCGCTCGGGTGGGTCATCCGGAGCAGCTGCCGATCGCGACCTCGATGCCGTACTCGAGGTGTTCTCGACCGCAGCGCACTTCGCCGACCGGCTGCCGGCCGCCGCCGCGTCGGAGTTCCTCGAGCACCTCTCGGCCCAGCAGATCCCCGCCGATCCCTTCGTCGGCCGCCGGTCGGTGGGCGACGCCGTGCAGATCGTCACGGCCCACGCCAGCAAGGGACTGGAGTGGGACGTCGTCTGCGTCGCCGCCGTGCAGGAGGGCACCTGGCCCGACCTGCGCCGCCGCGGATCACTACTCGGCACCGAACGGCTCGTCGACATCCTCGCCGGACGCGACGGCCCGCAGACGCTGCTGCCCCTGTTGCAGGAGGAGCGGCGGCTGTTCTACGTAGCTACAACCCGGGCGCGCCGAAGACTGCTGGTGACGGCCGTGCACGGCCAGGACGAGCAGCCATCGCGCTTCCTCGACGAGCTCGACCCCGTCGCCGAGCGGGTCACGCCGCCCGTGCCCGGCGGCGTGCACCTGTCCGGGCTCGTGGCGCAGCTGCGCGTCGTGGCCTGTGATTCCGAGCAACCGCCGGCCGAACGCGAAGCGGCCGCCGGCCAACTCGCGCGGTTGGCGGACGCCGGCGTACGCGGCGCCGATCCCGACGAGTGGTGGGGAATCGCGCCACTGTCCGACGACGGGCCGGTGGCCGACCCCGAGGTGCCGGTGCCGGTCAGCCCGTCGCGGATCGAGGCCTTTCTGCGCTGCGAGCTGCGTACGTTGCTCGAGCAACTGGGCGCCCGCGACGACGACGCGGTCGGGGCGTCCCTCGGCAGCCTGATCCACGAGGTCGCGGCGGCCGCCCCCGACGCGGACGTCGACGAGCTCGAGTCCCTGCTAGACGAGCAGTGGCATCGTCTGGACTTCGGCGCCGAATGGGTGGCCGTCAATCAGCGGGAGCGCGCGCGGACGATGTTGGCCAAGCTCGCGGCTTGGGTGCGCGACACCCGCGGCGAGTTGTCGCTGGAGTCCGCCGAGTCCGCGTTCGACGTGGTTATGGGCGACGCTCGGGTACGCGGCCGCGTCGACCGGCTGGAGCGCGATCGGCACGGTCGGCTGGTCGTCGTCGACCTCAAGACAGGCAGCACTCCGCTCCCAAGCGGTGACGTCCCCAGCCATCCGCAGCTCGGCGCCTACCAGGTGGCGGTCGAGGCCGGCGCGTTCGGCGACGATAAGGCGTCCGGCGGCGCACGGTTGGTGCAGCTCGGCACCAAGCGGAAGGACTACGCCGACCAGCCCCAACGCCCCCTCGCCGACCAGGAGGACCCGGACTGGTCCGCCCGGCAGATCGCCGCAGTCGCTGCTCGGCTGCGCGGCGCCGAGTTCTCGGCCGTGCTCAACGCCAGCTGCCGGCGTTGCGCGCTACGCCGGTGCTGCCCCCTCACCACCGAGGGCCGGTCGGTGACGACGTGATCCGCGCGGTCGCGCTGGCTCGCGTACTTGGCCTGCCGAAGCCCACGGCTGAGCAGGTCGCGGTCGTCGAGGCCCCACTAGCGCCCACGGTGGTCGTGGCCGGCGCCGGATCCGGCAAGACAGAGACCATGGCGTCTCGCGTCGTGTGGCTGATCGCCAACCGGCTCGTCGCGCCCGAGGCCGTCCTGGGGCTGACGTTCACCCGCAAGGCGGCTGACGAGCTCGGCCAACGCATCCGCCGGCGTCTGCACGCGTGGCGGCAGGCCGTCGAACGTGACGGCGACGATCGCGACTACCTCGCGCGACTGGTCGCCGGCGAGCCCACCGTCTTGACCTACGACGCGTACGCCGCCCGACTGGTCAGCGAGCACGCCCTGCGGGTCGGAGCCGAACCACGGCCGCGGCTGCTCTCACCCGCTGCCTGCTGGCAGCTCGCCGACGCCGTCACTCGGCGCTACCCCGGGCGGTTGCCCGCCGAGGCCGGGGTGCTGGCGTCGGTCGTCGGCTACGTCCTCGACCTGTCCCGCCGGTGCGCCGACCACCTCGTCGCGCCCGCGGACGTCGCGGCGTACTGCGACGACGTCCTGCGCCAATGGGACGCGCTGCCGGTAGGCGGTCGGGGGACGTCCCACCCCGGTGACACGGACAAGTTCATCGACAAGACGACCGTGCGGCGGGCGCTCATTCCGCTGGTGCAGGCCTACGACGACGCCCGCCGCGCGCAGGCCGCCGTCGATTTCGGTGATCAGCTCGCGGTCGCCGCGCGCGTCGCCCAGGTTGCTGACGTGGTCAGGCTCGAACGTGAGCGGTACGCCGCCGTGCTGCTCGACGAGTACCAGGACACCGGCCACGCGCAGTCCGTCATGCTGCGTGGTCTGTTCGGCGACGGGCACCCGGTGACGGCCGTCGGAGACGCCTTTCAGTCGATCTACGGGTGGCGGGGTGCGAGCGCCGGGAACCTCGGCCGGTTCACGGAGCGCTTCACCGGAGCGCGCCGGTACCCGCTGGCGACGAGCTGGCGCAACGACGCGGCGATCCTGCGGGCGGCCAACGCGGTCGCCGCGCCGCTGCGGGCGGGGGAGGCCGGCAGCGTCGAGCTGCGGGCCCGGACCGACGCCGGCCCGGGACGAATTCGGCTCGCCATGACCGAGACCGACGTCGACGAGGCGGCATGGGTAGCGGCCGGCCTGTGCGCGGAATGGGACGGTCGGCCCAGCGGCGATCGGACCGCGGCCGTGCTCGTCCGGCGACGCTCCCAGATCCCGCTCCTGCACGCGGCGCTGGTCGACGTCGGCCTGCCGGTCGAGGTCGTGGACCTCGGCGGCCTGCTATCGACGCCCGAGGTCGTGGACGTCGTCGCAACTCTCCGGGTGCTCGCCGACGACGGATCGGGACCGGCTCTCGCCCGGCTGCTCGCCGGAGCCCGCTGGCGGATCGGCCCGCGCGATCTGGCCGCGCTGAGCGCCCAGGCACGACGACTAGCCCGGGCTCGGCAGGAGTCGGGGGCGCCCCGCGACGAGGCAGACGCATCGGACAGCGTCGACCCCGGCACCCTGATCGAAGCGCTCGACGACCTTGGTCGTCCTGAGGCGTACTCGGCTCCCGGCTTGCGGCGGCTGCGTCGGCTGGCCGACGAGCTGCGCCTGCTTCGCCGCCGGCTGGCTGCGCCGCTGCCCGACCTGGTCGCCGACGTCGAACGGACGATCGGTGTCGACATCGAGGTGCAGGCACGCCCTGACCGAGGTCCCTTCGCCCGTGCTCACCTCGATCGTTTCCTCGACGAGGCGGCGGCCTTTGCGGCCGACGCCGACGACGCCAGCCTCGGTGCGTTCCTCGCCTACCTGTCGGCGGCCGAGGAGGAAGAAAACGGCCTGGAACCGGGTCAGGTCGAGGTGATCGCCGAGCGCGTGCAGGTGTTGACGGTGCACGGGGCCAAGGGTCTGGAGTGGGACGTGGTCGCGCTGCCCGGCCTGGTCGGCGGCGTGTTCCCGGCGACGCCGCAACGCGCGGACTGGACGCGTACGCCCGAGCTGGTGCCCGTGGACTTGCGCGGTGATCGTGACGACCTGCCCGAGCTGCCGCTGGGCGTCGCCGCCGACCGCCCGGCGTTTGCCCGGTTGTTGGCCGAACACGGCGAGCAGGTGAAGGAGCGACACGCCCGCGAGGAACGACGGCTCGCCTACGTCGCCGTGACGCGGGCGCGATCCGTGCTGTTGGCCAGCGGGTTCGTGTGGGATCTGACGAAGACGGCCCACGAACCGTCGCCCTTCCTAGACGACATCCGGCCGTTCGGCACGGTCGAGACCTGGTTCACCCCCGAGCCCAACGCCGCGCACCCGCAACTGGAGCGCGCGCGCACGGCA